>CABRYP010000001.1 GCA_902475245.1 uncultured Collinsella sp.
TCCAGCCATAAAAAAGCCTCCCATTTCTTGTGTCCAAGAAATGGGAGGCAGTTCACACTACGTGCGGCGGGGGTTCTTTCGTCCTGCGGAGTGTCCGCGAAGGTCAGCCCTCAGATCCTGCTACGACTACATCCTCGGATTGTGTGGGCTGATGAAGGACGTGGTTGTGGAGGCCTTTGGTCCCCTTCGCTGTTTCGCGGCTTTGCCGCGAAACCTCGCGCCACTTTGGGGCTGATTGCTTTTTGGAGCTCATCTATATTCCTTATGCTGGATGAAAAGCCCCTTGTTTTTGTCGGAGTGCATACTCGTCTTATTAATGCATAGAATCTCGTATAGTGCGAGTAAGATATTGCGCTGTCCGTTTTGTGTTTAGCAGAGATATAGTTTGCATAATCTGGTCTAATCCCTGCTCTATTAAAATAAAGTCGCACGTAAATGGCGTAGATATACCTGAGCTGGGCTTCTATACGCTGAGCGGGTAAAAACGACCGTTCACCGTTCAACTGTTTTCAAAATGAATAAAATGAGGGATAACAAGAATATAAACCTTAATAAACTCGCGTATCGCACGGACACGGGTTATTAATGGGTTGTAGGCCTTTTACAGAAAGGATTCCAGCAATGTCTAAGCCTCTTGGCAAGCCCGATCGTATTGTCGTCGCCCTTGGCGGCAACGCCCTCGGCAACAACCCCGTTGAGCAGATCGAGGCCGTGAGCAACACCGCTCACGCTCTTCTTGGCCTGATCGAGCAGGGTAACGAGATCATCATCACCCACGGCAACGGCCCGCAGGTCGGCATGATCCAGAACGCCTTCGCCGCTGCCCACGACGCCATCGGCACCCCCGAGATGCCGCTGCCCGAGTGCGGCGCCATGTCCCAGGGCTACATTGGTTATCATCTGCAGCAGGGCATCGGCCGCGAGATGCACAAGCGCTATAAGCGTTGGCACGCCGCCACCGTCGTCACCCAGATCGAGTGCGACCCGGATGATCCCGCGTTCAAGAACCCGACTAAGCCGATCGGCCCCTTCTATACCGAAGAGCAGGCCAAGGAGTTCATGGCCGAGGATCCCTCCAAGGTCTTCGTCGAGGATTCCGGCCGCGGCTGGCGTCGCGTCGTCGCTTCCCCCGATCCCAAGAAGATTGTCGAGGCTGACTCCATCCTCAACCTGCTCGACAACGAGTTCATCGTCATCGCCTGCGGTGGCGGCGGCATCCCCGTCGTCCGCGACTACGAGAACAAGGGCTGCTACAAGGGCGTTCCCGCCGTCATCGACAAGGACCTGGGCGGCGAGCTGCTGGCCGAGGACTGCGATGCCGACGTTCTGTTCCTGCTGACCGCCGTTGAGCATGTCGCCATCAACTTTGGCAAGCCCAACCAGGAGGAGCTCGAGGACCTCACCGCCGACGAGGCCGAGCGCCTGGCCGATGAGGGTCAGTTCGGCAAGGGCTCCATGGAGCCCAAGGTCCGCGCCGCCATCAAGTTCGCCCGCTCCCGCAAGGGCCGCACATGCATCATCGGCGCCCTGGACAAGGCCGCCGAGACCATGGCCGGCCTCTCCGGTACCCGCATCCACGAGTAGTCTCTACTCTGTTGCCTCTCTCGTGGGCGCCAGGCAAAGCGCCCACAAACCAGCCTCTCTTCATGAGCCCCGCAGTCCGCTCCGACTGCGGGGCTTTTGCTATTCACCTAGTCATTGGGGACGTTCTTAAATGACTAGTAGTAGGCCCACATGGCTTCGATTTCATTGAGGACTTCTACGACGCCCCAGCGGCGGGCGCTGCGGCTTTGCGAGTTGGGGTCGTAGACTCCCACTTGATCGGCATCGTCGATGCCCCAGAGCACGATATAGTGTCCAACGCTGGTAAAGGTGCCGGGACGAACCGATGCGATGATGGGCGCGCCCGAGCGCAGCGCCTGGGTGATGGAGCTGCGATCGATATGGAGCTCAGTTCCGTTAAGGCCCAGCTGCCATGCGCCGCTCGTCATAAACGACCACTCGGTGGCACCGGTGGGGGCATAGTTGCCCGCCTCGGAAAGGGCGCACATATCGACTGGTGTCATATCGGTGTGGCCGGTCTTACAAATGTAGACCATGGTGAGGCAGGTAGGGCCGCAGGCATTTTGGCGGATGGTACCGCCGGCGTAGGGCAGCTCCGACCATGCCGGGTCAATCTGATAGATGTGGGGCATGGTGCCGGCTTGCCACTGCGAACGCGGGGTCGAAAACGCAAACGAATAGCCGGGCGCGACCGGGGACTTGAGCAGCTTATCCTCGGCGGTTGGATCGAGACCGGCCGAGCCGTGGGAGATACAGGAGCTCATAAGCACAAAGACCAGACAGGTGAGGATAGAGCACAGTGCGAGGCGAAGTCGACGAGCTGACAGGGCGGGGGCATTCACGTACGATGTCGAGCGGTAAGGCTTGCCGTCGCGTCCGCCTTGGGGATGCGAAAAGAAGCGGTTGATATGGATGCCGGGCTGACGTGCGCCGTTGCGGCGCAGTTGCGGAACCTCGGCCTGACGCTGTCGAGTGCGCGCGCCCAAGCGGCTATCTTGCTGCGCGCTTGTGGCCGTGCTCGGACGGCCGCTCTGCCGTGTTCTGCTTGTCTGCTGCCGAGACGAAGGTCTGGGTTGCTCTTGAGGGCGTTGCGGATTGCTGCTCGTGGCCCTTCTGGGCGTCGGCGTGGTACGACCAGCAAGGCGAACACTTTGTCGCCGTTGATCACCGTCGTTGTATCCGTATGCCATTCGTACCGCCTTGTCTCATGTATAACCTGTCTATCCTACAAAAAAGATGTGCAACAAAGGGGTCTGCGCGTCAAAAGCTCGGTAAACGGTACGAAAGGCGCAAAACACACGGCCTCAAAAACATCTCTATATGCGTCCGATGAGCGTACACCCGTCGGGCGGGCGGCAACAATGGGCTGCAAACTGTGCCGTTCGTCCCAAAAATGGCGCCGCTCGTTTTGCAGTTCTGCCTTCGGTCGAGCTACAAGCGGAGCTGCTGTGCCAAGGCCGTATCTTAAAGCTACGAAATAAAAGTGCGCGGCGAAACGGACCGCGCAAGGGGTGACGTCAAGGGGCGTCAAAAAGGAAAGGAGGGGAACAATGGCGGACAAGAACGCAGAAGTTGCAGTCGAGGATAACGGCGGCATGAAGAAAACGCTTTCGCTCTGGAACTTCTTCACCATCGGTTTCGGTGCCATCATCGGTACCGGTTGGGTTCTGCAGGTCGGCGACTGGATGGTCGTGGGCGGCGGTCCCGTTCCCGCTATGATCGCATTCCTCTTGGGTGCAATCTTCCTCGTGCCCGTCGGAGCTGTTTTCGGTGAGCTCACGGCTGCTATCCCCATTTCGGGCGGCATCGTCGAGTATGTCGATCGTAGCTTTGGCCGTACGCTGAGCTACATCACCGGATGGCTTTTGGCCCTGGGTAACGGCATCCTGTGCCCGTGGGAGGCCATCGCCATTTCGACCCTCGTATCCGAGATGTTCGGCAGCCTGCCCGGCCTTGAGTGGCTGCGCGCCGTCAAGCTCTACACCATCCTGGGCGCCGACGTTTACCTGTTCCCGACGCTGATTGCGCTCGGCTTTGCAGTCTACGTCATCTTCCTCAACTTCCGCGGTGCCAGCTCGGCCGCCAAGCTCCAGGCCTTCCTGACCAAGGCTCTGCTCTGCGGCATGCTGCTCGCCATGGGCGTCTCGCTGTTCACCGGCTCGCCGGACAATGCCATGCCCGTGTTCTCCCAGGTCGCCGGCGCTGGCGGCGGCAAGGCCGCTACCGAGAGCACCAGCCTGTTCGCCGGCATCGTGTCGGTCTTGGTTCTGACTCCGTTCTTCTACGCCGGTTTCGACACCATTCCTCAGCAGGCTGAGGAAGCAGCCGAGGGCCTCAACTGGAACAAGTTCGGCAAGATCATCTCCCTGGCCCTGCTGGCCGCCGGCGGCTTCTACATGGTCTGCATCTACTCGTTCGGCACCATCCTCGACTGGCATGAGTTTGTTAAGAGCCCGGTTCCCGCGCTTGCCTGCCTCAAGGGCATCAACATGCTCCTATACCTGGCCATGCTCGTCATCGCCACGCTTGGACCCATGGGCCCGATGAACTCCTTCTACGGCGCCACGAGCCGCATCATGCTCGCCATGGGCCGCAAGGGCCAGCTGCCCGAGAAGTTCGCCGAGGTCGATCCCAAGTCCGGCGCTCCCAAGCTTGCCTGCGTCGTCTTGGGCGTCATCACTGTCATCGGTCCGTTCCTGGGCAAGAACATGCTCATCCCTCTGACCAACGTTTCGGCTCTCGCCTTCATCTTCTCCTGCGGCATGGTGGCTCTTGCCTGCTTGCGCATGCGCTTCACCGAGCCCGACCTGCCTCGTCCCTACGAGGTGCCCGGCGGCAAGTTTGGCATCGGTCTCGCTATCGCTGCCTGCGCCATCATCATCGGCCTGCTCGTGATTCCGTTCTCTCCCGCCTCCCTCAACATGGTGGAGTGGAGCATCGTGATCGGCTGGTTGGCTATTGGCCTGGCCCTTATGGCTTTCACCAATTCCCGCAAAAAGTAACGCCTAGCCGGGGCGGATCGGGTGCACGGGACCCTCTCTCCCGCGCACCGAATCCGGCACCACTTGGGTAGCTTTGTGAGGCCTTAACCCAACACGGCCTCGCCCACTATATGGATCCATAAGGAGGAACCATGTCCACTAAGTATGCAATCGTTGGCGGCAAGCTCATCGACGGTACCGGTGCCGAGCCGGTCGAGAACTCCCTCGTTCTCGTCGACGACAACGGCAAGATCGAGTACGCCGGTGCTATGCAGGACCTTCCCGAGGGCGTTGAGGTTATCGACGCCGCCGGCAAGACCGTCCTTCCCGGCCTGATCGACACCCACCTGCACTTCTCGGGCAACCTGACCGACGATGACACCGATTGGGTCATGCAGCCGCTCCTCGAGAAGCAGGCCGTTGCCGTCAAGCAGGCCTACGACTGCCTCACCCACGGCCTCACCACCGTCTGCGAGATCGGCCGCTTTGGTATCCAGATTCGCGACTGCATCGACAAGGGCGTCTTTAAGGGCCCGCGCGTTCTGGCCACCGGCCTCGGCTTCTGCCGTGTTGCCGGCCACGGTGACTCCCACCACTGCACCCAGGAGCTCAACAAGGAATCCCACCCCTGGGGCGACCAGGTCGATGGTCCTTGGGATCTGCGCAAGGCCGTCCGTCGTCGCCTGCGCGAGAACCCCGATGCCATCAAGATCTGGGCTACCGGTGGCGGCATCTGGCGCTGGGACTCCGGTCGCGACCAGCACTATTGCTCCGAGGAGATCCAGGCCGTGGTCGAAGAGGCGAAGATGGTCGGTATCCCCGTGTGGAGCCACTGCTACAACAACCACGCCGCTGCCTACGATTCCGTCCGCTTTGGCTGCGAGCAGCTGATTCACGGTTTCGATATCGATGAGCGCACCATGGACCTCATGGCCGAGCAGGGCACCTTCTTCACCCCGACGATCGCCTTCCTGCCCACCTGGTACGCCACCTATCCGCCCGTCTACGTCCCCGAGCTGCACGACAAGTACGAGGGTACCCTGGTCGAGAAGGAGCTGCAGCGCAACTACGACTGCCTGCGCGAGGCCAAGAAGCGCGGCGTCGTCATGACGATCGGCTCCGACTCCTTCTCCTTCGTCACCCCGTACGGCACCTGCTCCATCGAGGAGATGTACGAGTTCGTCGACAAGATCGGCTTCACCCCGGTCGAGACCATCACCTGCGCCACCCTCAACGGTGCCAAGATGTGCCACATCGAGGACGAGACCGGTTCCATCGAGGCCGGCAAGTGCGCCGACCTGCTGGTCGTCAACGGTGACGTCGCCGCCGACATCCACGTGCTCAACACCGACAACATGGACGTCATCATGAAGGATGGCTGGATCGTCGAGGCTGGCACCTTTGGCGAGGCCAACAAATACAGCGCCTAAGATACCGTTTGTCGATTGCTGGATGTAAAACACAGTTTTTGATTGCATAATGCAATGGAGAGGGTCGCTTGCGGCCCTCTTTATTGCTATGGGTGCGATAGAAAAAAGGGGATGACGGTGGATTTAAACAGGCTGATTCTGGGCAAGAGCTACAACTCTACCAAGGTCTTTCGCACGGCCCAGCATGTGGTCCAGGCCATCCTGCTCGGTATTGTCGTTCCGGCGCTTATCTTGCTGCTTATCTGGGATTTAACCGATAATCCCAATCCCGTTCCGGGCGTTGTCGTTATTGCCGGCATGGTCATGCTGTGCTTCTTTTTCTCGTATGTCTTTGTGGTCCCCGACGACCTCACATCGAGCGCAACCGACCGTACGCTCGCCATCGCATCAAAAATATTCGCCTATACATCGCGTGGCCTTACGCCCGAAGCGGCCCTGGGCGCCTCTAAAATCATCCTGTCCGAGACCATCGCCTCTGCCATCTGCTTTACCGACGGCAAGCAGGTGTTGGCAAGTTGGGGCGAGGATTCGACAAGGTGTCCCGCCGGCACCCCGGTCGTGCTCAAGACCACGCTCAGTGTGATTGAGACGGGTGAGCAGAGCGTGTTTTCGCGTGACACCTCCAATGAGACGGGTGGCTATTTTCCCCGCCTGCGCGCCGGCATTGTCGCGCCGCTTACCGTGCGCGGGCATTGTGTGGGCACACTCGAGCTGTATTACCCCCGCCTGAGCAGCATCGATATGCGCCAGACGGCCCTTGCTTCGGGTTTTGCCGATCTCATTTCCACGCAGCTCGCCAGCTTTGAGCTCGAGCGCCAGGACGAGCTCACAGCTCGCGTTGAGCTACGCGCCCTGCAGTCGCAGGTCGACCCGCATTTTCTATTCAATACCATTAGCACGATTGTGTCGCTCGTTCGAACCGAGCCCGACAAGGCGCGATCGCTGCTGATCGACTTTTCCAACTACTATCGTCAGACGCTTTCTGATTCCGATACGCTCACCACGCTCGAGCACGAGGTGGAACAGGGCACCCGTTATATCAATCTTATGCAGGCCCGATATGGCGACGGCCGTCTGCGCGTTTCGGTCGACATCGACTTTGAGGTGCGCGACAGCCTGGTGCCGCCGTTTATCTTGCAGCCGCTGCTCGAAAACTGCATCAAGCATGCGCAGCGCGAGACCGAGCCGCTTTCTATTCGTGTTAGGGCTTTTGAGACCGATGACGGCCTGGAGATCATCGTCGAAGATGACGGCATCGGTATGAGCGAAGAAGTCTGCGCGCATCTGTTTGAGCAGCATCGCCGAGAGGAGCCCGAGAGCATTACCGCCGACGGCTCCATCAAGCGAGGTTGCGGTCTGGCGCTCTTCAATGTGCTTCAGCGCATCCATTTCTTTTACGGAGAAGATTCTGGCATGCGCGTGAAGTCCCAGGAGGGCGTGGGGACGCAGGTCATCGTAGAGTTGAACGGCGAGCCGCATGAGCCGGCGCCGCTAACGGTGTAGCACGCGGTTGGATTGAGAGAAAAAGAGGGGAAGCGCATATGTCCGAAGGCTGGAACATCCTGGTGGTTGATGACGAGCCTCCCATTAGGGCTGAGCTACGCTATCTGTTGGAAAAGGATACGCGTGTGGGACAGATTGCCGAGGCGGGCAATGTCACCGAAGCCGTGGAGTCGATTCTGTCGAACAAGCCCGACGTGCTGTTTTTAGACATTACCATGCCCGGTCGCTCGGGAATTGAGCTTGCCGAGACGCTGCAGAACCTAAAGACGCCGCCGATCGTGGTGTTTGTGACGGCATTTGCCGAGTATGCGGCCGATGCCTATAACCTCGATGCTGTCGATTACATCGTCAAACCGGTCGAGGATGCCCGCTTGTCAAAGGCGCTCGACAAGATAGAGACTGCCCTGGGCGCTCGCCGTGTCGTCCATGCTCCGCGCCAGCCTTTGCGCCTGACGGTGGATCGTGGGGGCAAAAGGGTGTTCATTCCCGTGGCGGATGTCTGCTACTTTGAGGCGCGTGCCGATTTTTGCAACGCCGTCTGCGCCGAGGGAACATACCTGATCAATGAGTCGATTTCCTCACTCGAGCGGCGCCTGGCCTCCGAGGGCTTTATCCGTGTCCACCGCAGTTATCTGGTCAATTTGGAAGACGTGCACAATGTCGAGATCGGTTCCACGGGTCTTATGGAGCTCAGACTCGATCGCGTAACCTCGACGGTGCCTGTGTCCCGTCGTCGCGCTGCCGAGGTCAAGGCACACTTGGGGCTTGCGTAGGCAGTCTGCATGCCATCGTTTGCCGCCGCAGGTTTGGCGTGACCGTGCGGTGGGCATAATGGGTGACATCGAATGAAATCGAAAGGATCATTATGCCCGCGCTCATTACGCATCATCTGTTTGGCGAGGAAAGCATCGACCGTCTTCCGCAGGGCGTTATTACGTCCGACGAGGAGCGCATCGCCTTTATCCTGGGAAACCAAGGTCCCGACCCGTTTTTCTTCCACATGCTCACGCCGCGCGTTTCTGACTGCACGTCGCTTGCTCAGGTCATGCACCGCTCGCGCATGTCGCGCCAGTTCTCGTGCCTGCGCGACGGCGTGTCGCACCTGCAGCCGCGCGACGCCAATCTGGGCCGCGCCTTTGCGCTGGGCCTGCTGTCTCACTATGTACTCGACCGCAATGCCCACCCCTTTGTCTACGAGCAGCAGTTTGGCATTGTAGATTCCGATCCCGAGCTCGAGGCTTCGGGCAGCCAAGTTCACGCCGTGCTCGAAAGCGATCTGGACGTGCTGATGCTACAGCTCAAGCGCGACGGTGCCACGGTCGAGGATTATCCGCCGGCGGGCGAGATCGTCACCACCGACCGCATCAACCGTGTGGCCGGCGTGCTGATGAGCTACATCGCCGGGCGCGTGTACGGTATCGACATCCCGGCGGGGGAGTACGCCGGCGCCGTCTCGGACATGCAGATGCTCTATCGCACCATTGAGCCGGCCGGCTCGGTAAAGACGCGCGCGATTGCCCTGGTTGAGGGCTTGGTGCATGACTACTCGCTGCTCGACGGCCTTGCTCATCGCGTGACGACGGAGCTGCCCGAGCGCACCGGTAACCTGGGCCACCTGACATGGAAGAACCCCTTTACCGATGAGGTCTCGACCGAGAGCTTCCCCGAGGTCTTTGAGCGCGCGCTGACCGATTACGAGCTCACCGTTGCCCGCTTTATCGAGACCGGTGACATGGATGCCGTGACCGGCCATATCAACTATAGCGGCCGCGTACTCGACGCCGACGAGGAGTTCGACCGCGAGGAGTAGGACCCGTGCGTGCCCCTTTGCCGAATCCTTACCAGCGCTTCTGTGCAATTGGGGTACGATGAACTAACTGCATATCGGGCGAATACGAAGGGGCCCTGTCCATGAAATACACCAAGCTCGAGCGTAACTGGGTTATGTACGATGTGGGCAATTCGGCCCTCGTGTTGCTCAATACCTCGGTGGTGCCCATCTACTTTAACGCCATCAATACCGGTGCTTCCTCGGCAGACCTGGTGGTCGCTTGGGGCAACGCTCAGACGGTCGCCTCGCTGGTCATTGCCATGCTCATGCCCATTCTGGGCGCGCTTGCCGATTACGCCGGCAACAAGATCAAGTTCTTCTTGGGCTTCTTCCTCACGGGCCTGGTTCTTTGCCTGGCGCAGGCTATCCCAATGTCCGCCATGGCATTTTTGACCGTGTACGTGCTGTGCACCATCGGCCTTAACTCTTCTATGACGTTCTACGACGCCATGCTGCCCGACATTACCACCGACGAGCGCATGGACGCCGTGTCCAGTTCGGGCTATGCCTGGGGCTACATCGGTTCCACCGTGCCGTTCATCATCTGCCTGGCGCTCATCATGGGTGGCCCCGCTCTTGGCGTCCCCACCATACTGGCAACGCGTCTGTCGTTTATCATCACTGGTGCCTGGTGGCTCATCTTTACCCTGCCGCTCATTCGCACCTATAAGCAAAAGTACGGTCGCGAGCGCGGTCCCGAGGACACCATCGGCCACATCGTGGGCGGTGTGTTCTCCGAGGTCGGACACACCATGCGCGAGATCGCCCACAACAAGACCGTGCTGGTCTACATGATCGCGTTCTTCTTCTATATCGATGGCGTCCACACGGTCATTTCCATGGCTACCAGCTACGGCTCGGCTTTGGGCATCGACTCGACCCAGCTGGTGCTGGCGCTGCTCGTTACGCAGTTTGTGGCCTTTCCGTCTGCCATCATCTACGGCAAGCTCGCCGGACGCGTGGGCACGCTCAACATGATCCTGGTGGCCGTCGCCGCCTACATGGGCATTGTGCTGTTCGCCGCATTCTTCCTAAAGACCGCCTTCGAATTCTGGGTGCTTGCCATTATGGTCGGCCTGTTCCAGGGCGGCGTGCAAGCGCTCAGCCGTAGCTACTTTGGCCGCATTATCCCCAAGGAAAAGTCCAACGAGTACTACGGCTTCTTTGACATCTTTGGTCGTTATGCAAGCGTCATGGGCACCTTCCTGGTGTCGGTCGTCACCTCGCTGACCGGCAACCCGTCGCTGGGCGTCCTTTCCATTGGCGTGCTGCTGATCGTTGGCTTTATGCTGCTGGTTCGCCTGTCCCGCATGACTCAGGCGGCAGAGCAGACCGCATAGGAGCGAGCGGCTATTGGACCTGTCCGCGGTACTCTTTTGGGGTTATCCGCAATAAACATTGCGACTTGCGAGCAATGATTTGCCCAAGTGGGTATGATGGAACCAGCTAGGTCGCGGGGCGTCGCCTGTGTTTGGCGGCGCCCCGTTTTTGTGTTGCAGGGAGGGAAGGCATGAACGCCACGGTTGTGATTCCAACATATTGGGCAGACGACGAGGCCCATGCAAACGCTCCCGGCGTCTATGACCACTCGACGAAGCTCAACGCCACCAATCCCGAGCTCGACCGCTGCCTGGCCTCGCTCGAGCAGGTGCGCGACATTCCGAGGATTATCCTTTTGGTGGTCTGCCCCATCTCGGTCACGGCTGATGTGTCGAAGCGCGTCCACGAAATCGTCGACGCGCACCCTACGCTCAAGGTCACCGTGGTTACCAACACCCAGGCATCGCGTATCGCCGACCGTGTGGCGCAGATTGCTCCCAAGGGCTCGGGCGAGTGCGTGAGTCTGCGCGGATACGGCGCCATTCGCAATATGGGGCTTGCCTGCGCTGCGGTGCTCGGCCACGATGCCGTTGTCTTTTTGGATGACGACGAGACCGTTATCGATGCCGACTTTATGAAGCGCGCGACCTATGCACTGGGCCAGCAGACGCGTCAAGGCCTGCCGATTTTGGTTAAGAGCGGTTACTTTTACGATCGAGACGGATCGCCGTTGGCGCCCACAGACAAGGTGGGCATTTGCCATCGTTGGTGGACCAAACGCATCGAGTTTAATCGCTGGATGAAAAAGGCGCTCTCGGGCACCCGTATTTCGCGTTCAAACTACGTGTGCGGCGGCCTTGTGGCGCTTCATGCCCGCGCCTTTACCCGTGTGGCGTTTGACCCGTTTATCACCCGAGGCGAGGACCTAGATTACCTCTTTAATATGCGCATGTTTGGCTACGACGTGTGGTTTGACAACGAGTGGGTCGTTCGTCACCTGCCGCCCGAGTCCGAGAAGCGCTCGCCGCGCTTTATGCAGGATGTGTACCGTTGGTACTACGAGCGTGCCAAGCTGACATTTGCCGCGCACCAGCAGGAGCTCGTTCCCGTCACGGCCGCGTCGCTCATGCCCTATCCGGGCCCGTGGATTTCGCGCGAGCTCGACGACCGCGTGCGCAAAACCGCCATGGTCCGCAGCATGTTTACCCGCGAGCACGAGGGATACCTGCGCATTTGGCGTCACGGTATTGACGAGGCCAAGACCTACGCGCGCCAAAACGCCGCAAGCTACCTGCGTTTCCAGAGCTTCTGGCCCAAGATCATGGACGGGCTCTGGCACGACGCACAACTGACCAGCATCCTGGAGGGGACTGAATGATCGACCGCCGCGCCCAGCGCGATAATTCAATATCAATCTTTCGCGTGATCGCCGTTGTCTGCGCCATTTGCGTGCTGGTGTACTTTATTTTTGCCCTGGCGACTGGAATCGAGCCGATCGCGACCGTGGTCGCCTGCGCACTGCTGTGCATCTTTCTGTGCATTTTTATCTATTTGACGCTCAATCCCGATTCGGTGCGTTCGCAGTACACCGAAGAGACACTCTCGGTGGCCTCTGCCATGCTCGAGGACATCAAAGGCGGTCTGACGCAGGAGTCGGCGCGTCTGGTGTGCCAGCGCATTTTGCCCGAGACGCGTGCCATGACGGTTGCCATCACCGACGAGAGCAACGTGCTGGCCTGCGCGGGCGAGTTCGAGGAAAAGCTGCTGCCCGATTCGCCCATCCACACGCTTGCCACGCGCTACGTCATCGAGCACGGTATCGTCCAGTCGTTCAACCGTGTGGTGGACGTGGTGGGTTCGGATGGCTCGCACAACCATGTTCCTGCCGGTATCATCGCTCCTATTAAGGTGGGCGACCGCACCGTCGGCACGCTCAAGTTCTACTATAAGACCCCGCGTGCCGTCGACCGCACCCAGTACGCGCTCGCCTCGGGTTTTGCCGAGATCCTGTCCACACAGCTCGCCATCCACGAGCTCGAGGTGCAAAAGGAGCTCACGGCCCGTGCCGAGGTGCGTGCCCTGCAGGCGCAGATCAACCCGCATTTTCTGTTCAACACGCTCAACACCATCGCGTCGTTTACGCGTACCGACCCGCTGCGCGCCCGCGAGCTGCTGCGCGAGTTCTCCTCGTTCTATCGCGCCACGCTCGACAATTCGGGCTCGCTCATTCCCGTGTCGCGCGAGGTCGCACAGACCAAGCGCTACCTGACGTTTGAGAAGGCGCGCTTTGGCGAGGATCGCGTGCTGGCGACCTTCGACGTGTCCGAGGACGTCGAGGACACGCTGGTGCCGGCATTTGTAATCCAGCCAATCGTCGAGAATGCCGTGCGCCATGGTATGGGCGACGACGATGCACTGAGGATCGACGTGTCGGTCCACAGGGATGGCGAAGATGCGATTTTGATTGTGGTCGCCGATAACGGCGTGGGCATGGACGAAGGCACCGCTGCCAGACTGTTTGACGAACGCTCCGCCCGTCCCGACGCCAGCTCCCCGCAGGGCGGCGGCGCCGGTGTGGCCATGCACAATATTTCGGAGCGCATCCATCGCTTTTATGGACCGCACTCTTATACACGCGTCGAATCGGCCCCGGGCAAGGGCGCTAAAGTGCTCCTGCATCTCGATTTGTCGGAGAGCATCTTCGACATTCAAGAGTAGAATGATAGGTTACGGGTTTAACGCTAGTTGGCGGATGCCCGACGTAGTTAGTTGACGAAAGGTTTTATCCCTATGCTGCGTGCGATGATTGTGGATGATGAGGCCCCGGCCCGTACGGAACTTCGCTTCTTGCTCGAGCAGACGGGCAAGATCGGCACGATCACAGAAGCGTCGAGCGTTCGCTCCGCTATCGAGATGCTTATGGAGAGCCGCGTCGATGTCGTGTTCCTCGATATCTCGATGCCTGGCGCTTCGGGTCTGCAACTTGCCGAGGCACTGCATAAGCTCAAGAATCCGCCGGCGATCGTATTCGTAACCGCGTACAGCGATCATGCGGTCGAGGCGTTTGATGTGGATGCCGTCGACTATCTGATGAAGCCGGTCGAGGAGGCTCGCCTGGATCGAGCGATCGATAAGGTTATGCAACGCGCCAAGCCTGTCACGGACAGCAAGGTGACCATCGAGCGCATCCCGGTGGAAAAGGGCGGCCGCAAGGTCCTCATCCCCGTGGACGACATTCGCTTTATTATGGCCAAGGACGATTACTCCTGTATTTATACGGTCGATGACCGCTTTTTGTCCACGACCTCGCTGGCACAGTTCGAGGCCAAGCTCTGCGACTTTGGCTTCTTCCGCGTTCACCGCCGCTATATCGTCAACTTGGCGTGTGTCACCGACGTCGAGACGGTTCCCTCGGGTGCTATCCAGCTGGGCATTACGGGCGTTGACGAACGCGTACCGGTTTCGCGCCGTCGTGTCGTACCGCTCAAAAAGGCCCTGAGCCTCTAGTACACTGGCCCCGCAGCCCTGTAGACCAAAATCGTCTGCGGAGCCGTGGGGCTTTTTGCATGAATGCACCAAATCGTTTTGCGGAAGGGATCCCATGAACAGTGCAAGCGCCAAGCGTATCGACATTATCTCGGACACCCACGGCTATCTTTCGCCTGCGCTCCTGGACGAGCTTAAGGGTGCGGATCTGATTATCCATGCCGGCGACCTTACGTCGGAGATGGACTACGAGCATCTGCGCACCATCGCCCCCGTGCGAGCGGTGCTGGGCAATAACGACTACTACCGCGACTACGGCCCCGACGTGGACCGCTTGGCGCTCTTTACCTACGAAGGCCTCAAGTTCGCCTTAGCCCACTACCGTGAAGACCTCCCGGTGGGATCCGTGGACGTAGCTATCAACGGTCACACCCACGTAACTAAAGAAGCCCAAGTGGGCCGCTGCCTGGTCCTCAACCCAGGTAGCGCCAGCTATCCCAGAGGCACCCGAGGCCCCACCATGGCCAGAATGCTCGTCAAGGACGGCAAGATTCTGAGCACCAAATTTATTGACCTAGAGTAGGTGCAACAAAAACGGGGGATGCAGATCGCATCTCCCGTTTTTCTTTGAGCCAAAGGCCGAAGTTCAACAACAATCTTAGACAACCCTGCCGAGGAGAACGGGGACCTCGAGCCGCGGAAGCGGCGAGGAACAAAGTCTTTGAAGCAAGTGACGGCAGGGAGGGTCTCCGGGGCCGGCTGGCGCGGGTTGAGTTTGTCGCGAGTTCCGCACGCAAAGGAAAGCACTTAATGTGCTTTCCGTCTTGCGCAGGACTGTAGAGCAGCAAACTCAACCCGCGCCAGCCGGCCCCGGAGACCCTCCCGGAGGGACCGAAAAACTTTTTCAAAAAAGTTGTTGCGCGACGGACAGACTTCTGTGTATACTAATCCCCGCAGCGCACGCGAGCGGAAACAAACGCGAACGACTGCCTGGGGAGTTAGCTCAGTTTGGTTAGAGCGCCGGCCTGTCACGTCGGAGGTCGCGGGTTCGAGCCCCGTACTTCCCGCCAACGCAATTAAAGCCACGTCTTCGGACGTGGCTTTTTGCGTTTAATAGGCCCTCGATCTTATATGCCTCTTTATCCAAATCACCGCATTTGCAACGAGCGAGCCGGCCTCTACTGATATATGTGTTCAAACAGGGGGTTTGTTGCGCAACATCTGTTCAATGAAGCAGGGGGTTCGGTTATACTAAATTGCACTTTAGGCCGTACCTGATTCAGCTAGTCTTCAAGTGCGGCATTCAGTGAACACCCATTTTATAATTTGGTTGTTCAGGCGGTCATTTGGCGTCTCGACACAAGCTCGGCCCCGGAGCTCGTTCGAGCTGTTCGTATTCCTTGAAAGGGGAAACATGGACATATCGAGGAAGACTGATTATGCCCTTCGCATGCTTGCGATGCTTGCCGAGGAGCCGGAGCGGTTGCTTTCTGTTCGCACTGCTGCCGAAGAGGTCAATGTTCCGTATTCGTTTGCCCGTTCGATTCAGCACGGCTTGGTTCAGGCCGGCATTGTGGAGAGCCTGCGTGGTGTTCATGGCGGCATGCGCCTTAAGGTGAGCCCCGACGATGTCACGATCCGTCAGGTCGTAGAGGCCGTTCAGGGCCCCATGGTTATGAACGATTGCACCGCGCCCGATGGCGACTGTGCGCGCATGGGCACGTGCTGCTATCATCCCCTGTGGGCCGGAGCCCAGGCGCTGATGCGCGACTATCTCGATTCCGTTTCGCTCGGCGATATCGTCGCCCATCGCCAGTTTCCGGCTGTCGATCCCAAGTTCGCCGACCGCGATGCGTTTCCCGAGTACGCCGCTTGCGCGTATGCTTGCCGGGAGGAATAGCGCCGCATAAGGAGCATTGTCATGATTCAGGACCCCTTTCGTTCGATGATTCGTTCGGAAGGGGTCCTGCGTTATCGCGACCTTCCGTGGCGCCGCACGCGCGACCCGTATATCATCTGGCTTTCCGAGGTCATGCTGCAGCAGACACAGGTGCCGCGCGTGGAGGCGCGCATGCCGGCGTGGCTCGATCGCTTTCCGACTGTCCAGGCTCTCGCCCAGGCTGCCCCTTCCGATGTCTTGGATGCGTGGCAGGGGATGGGCTACAATCGCCGCGCCCTGGCGCTTCACAGGGCTGCACAGTGCGTTGTGGAGGACTGGGATGGGGAGTTTCCGCGCGAGACGCACGATCTGGTCGCGTTGCCCGGCATTGGCCCGGCAACGGCGCAGGGCATCCGTTCGTTTGCATTCGATCTTCCGGGCGTGTATCTGGAGACCAATGTGCGCACGGTCTTTTTGCACCATTTCTTTCCCGATGTGCCGGCCGTTCCCGATCGCGAGCTGGTGCCGCTGATTCAAGCCGCCTGTCCGGCGGCCCCTGGTGCGGTGGCGGATGAGATTGCGCCCTTTGCCGCGCCTCAAGACGATGCCGACACGCCGCGCGCGTGGTATTACGCGTTGCTGGATTACGGCGCGTATCTTAAAAAGACGCTGCCCAATCCGTCCAGGCGATCGGCGAACTATAGTCGGCAGTCCAAGTTTGAGGGCTCGCGTCGCCAAAAGCGCGCCCACATTGTGCGCATGCTGCTGGCAGCGCGTGATGGGCAGCCGGCGGGCATTACGGTTGATGAAGCTGTTGCAGGCATTAACGAGATGGAGACGGCAGCCGGCCGAGAGTCGGTCGAGCGCGAGCTGGTCGCAAGTATTCTTGCCGATCTGGAGCGCGAGGGCTTTTGCCGCTCCGAGGGTGATCGTTGGTTGAGTGTGTAGCCCGCCCAAATCTGAAGAACGGGATTGTAAGGTTTAAATTCGCGGCTTGAGGGCATCCTAAAGACAAGGTCGTTCAAAGCCTATGGGCGGCACGTGTTGAAGGGAAGTACACCTATGGATTTTGAGAACTCTCAGACCAAGAAGAACCTCGAGACCGCTTTTGCCGGTGAGTCCCAGGCACACACCAAGTATCGCTACTATGCATCCAAGGCCAAAAAGGACGGCTACGTTCAGATCTCGAATATCTTTGCCGAGACGGCGGGCAACGAGTCCGAGCACGCCAAGCTGTGGTTTAAGTATCTGCACGACGGCGCCGTTCCGGGCACTCTGGACAACCTGCGTGACGCCGCCGCGGGCGAGAACTATGAGTGGACCACGATGTATGACGAGTTTGCCAAGACCGCCGAGGAGGAGGGCTTTGCCGAGATCGCCGAGAAGTTCCGTGGCGTCGGTGCCGTGGAGAAGGCTCACGAGGAGCGCTACAACAAGCTCGTCGAGCGTATTGAGTCGGGCGAGGTGTTTGAGCGCGAGGGCGTAAAGGTGTGGAAGTGCCTGAACTGCGGGCACCTGCATGTTGGTGCCGAGGCACCCGAGGTGTGCCCGGTGTGCAACCACCCGAAGGCGTACTTTGAGGAGCAGGTGGTGAACTACTAGCGCGTGGCGCTGGCTGCTGCGGAGCGCAGGGCGGGGAAATACCTTTCCCTCTCGCTCACGGCTCCGCAGGGTCGCGCGAGGCAAAGGTATTTCCCCGCCCTGCGCTCCGGCTTCGGGTCGTCGCGTGCTCGTTACTGAAAAGCTGATTAGAAGTTTGTGTGCCGCCCCTTATGGGGCGGCACGTTTTGTTTGGGGTCCCTGTCTTCACAATTTCCGTCAAGCTTTTGGTCAGCTTTTGGTTAGTTGGCGGGTTGGTGGAAGGGCAAAAGATCATTCGACAAAAAAGCTCAGAGAAAGTGCTGGTAGGGGAGTTGTTGAGCTTTTCGACAGTTTTCTGACTATAGAATCTTTGCGGCTATTGCCGCGGATTTCGTTGCCGCGGTCGCGATGGTGCGGGATGCTGGGCGCAAGCGTCGAATGCTCCGATTGAGGAGGCCAACATGGATCTGTTTCTTGAGACCCCGCGGCAACAAGCCGAGCGCATGTTGCGCCAGCAGCAACGGCTTATGGAGATGCAAATGCAAGGGGCGGCCGTCCAGCCTCCTGCGCAAAACGCCGCGTCCGCGGTATCGTCTGCGGGTGAGGCGGACCCAGGAGCCTATTCCGTACAGCAAGATTCATATGCGCAGGAGCTTGCGTTCGACAAGCGTCGTGCGCGTCGCCGTCGTTGGACCCAGCGCCTGCGTACGCTGGCGATGATCGTGCTGATTCCGTTGGGGCTCGCGGCAATCTTCTTGGCCTCATATGCCCTCACGTGCATTCTCAACGGCGCCTCGCCCAGTGAGGTACTTGAACACTTGGCAGCTCTCGGCCAGCGCCTGGGCGATGTCGCAACAACCATCCGCGCCGGCTGGGAGAGTTAGCGTTTTGATGCCTGTGGCCCAAAATCCATTTGCCCGATTGCCGTGGAGCGCCCGATGCGTGTGGCGGGGTAAGATTGATCGCGGTTTTGATTGATAGTCGATGAGGTTTGTTGGGCGGAGTCTATGTCTGCTATTGATATCGTGCTTGTTGTGATCGCCTTGGTGGCGGTGGGGGTTGCTGTGGCTTGTGCCCTGCAGCTTAAGGGCCTTCGCGCCGAGCTGCGGGAGCGCGGCGATAGCGGGGCAGAGATGCTGGCTGCGCTCGAGCAGGCCAACAACGCGCTCGACACCCTCAACGTCGCGTTGGCAGAAACCCGCCGTACGGCAAATGCCATCGCGCAGCAGCAGACAACCGATGCCGCCGTGGAGCGGCAGCGCTACCTGACCATCGCGCGTGAGTTCTCGCAGGCCGGCGACCGCATGGATGACCTGCGTCGCGAGACGGCCCAACAGCTCGGCGCCAACCGCGAGGGCATCGAGCACCGCCTGGACAAGGTGCGCGAGACGGTCGATGCCCAGCTGGGCGCCATCCGCAAGGACAACAACGTGCAGCTCGATCAGATGCGCGCGACGGTGGACGAGAAACTCTCCCGTACGCTCAACGACCGCCTGTCTGCATCGTTTAAGCAGGTGAGCGACCAGCTCGAGGCCGTGTATAAGGGCCTGGGCGATATGCAATCTATCGCCACCGGCGTGGGCGACCTTAAGCGCGTGCTGGGCAACGTCAAGGCGCGTGGCATTTTGGGCGAGGTACAGCTGGGTGCAATCCTGGCGGACATCCTTACGCCCGACCAGTATCTGGAAAACGTCGCCACCAAGCCTGGCGCCTCGGAGCGCGTTGAGTTTGCCGTCAAGCTGCCGGTAGACGAGGGCGATTCCGTGCTGCTGCCGATTGACTCCAAATTCCCGGGCGACGCGTACGAGCATCTGCTCGACGCGCAAGAGTCGGGTGATGCCGAGGCGGTGGCCACCGCGCGCAAGACGCTCGACGCCATGGTGAAGCGCGAGGCCAAAGACATCTGCGAAAAGTATCTGAGCGTGCCCGCGACCACCAACTTTGGCATTATGTTCGTTCCGTTTGAGGGCCTGTATGCCGAGGTCGTCAGCCGCCCCGGGCTTATCGAGACCCTGGGCCGCGACTATCACGTCAACGTTGCCGGCCCCAGCACCATGGCGGCCATCCTCAACAGCCTGCAGATGAGCTACCAGACGTTTAAGTTGCAAAAACGTACCGACGACGTGCTGCGCGTGCTTTCTGCCGTCAAGGCCGAGCTGCCGCGCTATCAGGCGGCGCTGCGCCGCGCCCAACAGCAGATCGAGACCGCAGGAAAGACGGTCGAGGGCATCATCACCACGCGCACCAACGTTATGGAGCGCAAGCTCAAGGATATCGACGCCCTGGAAGATGCGCGGGAGGCCGACGAGATCTTGGGACTCACGCCCGCGGACCATCTCACAGGCCAAGAAGACGAGGACTAATTGTAACAAGACGGTGGGGCGCCGGCGCAAGCACGGCGCGGGCGCTTTTCGCATCGTGCTTGCCTGAAGTGCGCTTTAGTGTGCAACAATGGCGTTTCTCCCTATCAGACACGAAAGGAAGCCCATGTCTCAGAGAAGCACCAGTCCGCTCAAACGCTCCACCGTGCGCCGCACGCTGCAGCGTTTTTGGGACGTCACGCGCACGCAGCCGCTGATTGTCTTTCTCTCGGTGTTCTCGTCGGCGGGCTACATCTTTTTGCTCACGTTTGCCAACACCTACGTGATGGCCCTCATCGTCGACCGTGTCCAAGCGGGTCCCGTGGCGGGCGACCAAGTATTCGAGGTCTTTGGCCCCTACATTCTGGCACTCGTGCTCGTTAACCTAGTGGGCCAAATCCTCTCCAAGCTGCAGGACTACACCGTCTACAAGCTCGAGATTGCGGGGAACTACCACCTGGCGCGCCTGTGCTTTGACACGCTCTCCAATCAATCCATGACATTCCACACCAGTCGCTTTGGCGGATCGCTTGTGAGTCAGACGAGTCGTTTTATGAGCGGCTATACGGGGCTGGTAGACGTGACGGTGTATTCGCTCATTCCCACCATCACCTCGGTTGTCTGCACGGTGGCGGCGCTCGCTCCGGTGGTGCCGACGTTTACCGTGATTTTGGTGGGTATCATGGTCGTCTACATTGCGTTTGTCTGGCTTATGTATAAGCGCATCATGCCGCTTTCGGCCGCGACGTCCGCCGCGCAGAACAAGCTGTCGGGCGTGCTGTCCGACGCGGTCACGAATATCCTGGCCGTCAAGACCTGTGGGCGCGAGGACTTTGAGCGCGATCTGTTCGATACCGCCGACCGCGCCGCGCGCGATGCCGAGACGGTTTCGATGCACGCCATGATGCAGCGCAACTTTACGACCTCGGGCCTTATCGTCATCACCATGGCCGTGGTGAGCGTGTTCGTCGCGGGCGGCAACGCGTGGTTTGGCATCTCTGCCGGCGCGCTCGTCATGATCTTTACCTATACGTACAACCTCACCATGCGTCTGAACTACGTAAGCTCCATGATGCAGCGCATTAACCGCGCACTGGGCGATGCGGCCGAGATGACGCGCGTGCTGGACGAGCCGCGTCTGGTGGCAGACGACGAGAACGCTCCCGAGCTTAAAGTGACCGAAGGTGCGATTGATTTTGAGCACTTGAGCTTTGCATACCGTGACGCCGCGGCGGGCGAGAGCGTGTTCGACGACCTGACGCTCCATGTGGCAGCGGGTCAGCGCGTGGGCCTGGTGGGCAAATCGGGCTCGGGCAAGACGACGCTCACCAAGCTGTTGCTGCGCCTGGACGACGTACAGGGCGGCCGCGTGCTCGTGGACGGTCAGGACGTCTCGCGCTGTACGCAGCAGAGTCTGCGCCGCCAGGTTGCCTACGTGCCGCAGGAGGCGCTGCTGTTCCATCGCACCATTCGCGAGAATATCGCCTACGGACGCCCCGACGCCACCGACGAGCAGATCCGCGAGGCCGCGCGCCTGGCTAATGCGACTGAGTTTATCGACCGCCTGCCCCGTGGCTTTGACACCATGGTGGGCGAGCGCGGCGTTAAGCTTTCGGGCGGCCAGCGTCAGCGCGTGGCCATCGCCCGCGCTATCCTGACCGACGCGCCGATCCTGGTGCTCGACGAGGCGACGTCTGCCCTCGACAGCGAGTCCGAGGCGCTGGTGCAGGAGGCGCTCGAGAACCTGATGCGCGGTCGCACCTCCATTGTGGTGGCGCATCGCCTGTCCACCGTGGCGGCGCTCGATCGCATCGTGGTGCTGGCGGACGGCGAGATTGTCGAGGACGGTACGCATGCGCAGCTTGTCGAGGCGGGCGGCGAGTATGCGAGCCTGTGGGGCCGCCAGACCGGCGCATTTTTGGAGGCTTAAGGCCCCCGTACGTGGGACAATCGTTTCCGTGAAGTTATGTTTCTGCCGAGCCGAGGAGTCGTTATGCCACGCGAGACCAATGCCGCCAAACGCGAGCGCGCCGTTGAGGTGTGCGAGCGCCTCAACCGTCGCTATGGCCCGGTTGAGTGCTTTTTGGACCACGAGAATCCCTTTAGGCTGCTCATCGCGGTGCTGCTCTCGGCGCAGACGACCGATGCACAGGTCAACAAGGTGACGCCGCGGCTGTTTGCCCAGTGGCCCACGCCCGAGGCCATGGCGGGGGCGAGCGTGGCCGATGTGGCCGACACCATTAAGTCACTCGGCTTTTATAAGAGCAAGGCCAAGCACGCCGTGGAGGCCGCGCAGATGATCGTTGCCGATTACGGCGGCGAGGTACCGGCCGACATGAAGGAGCTCGTCAAGCTGCCGGGTGTTGGCCGCAAGACGGCGAACATCGTGCTCAACGTGGGGTTTGGCATTGTCGAGGGCATCGCGGTCGATACGCACGTCAACCGCATCGCGCACCGCCTGATGCTGAGCCCCAAGACGCATGCCAAAGAGCCGCTCAAGACCGAGCAAGATCTGCTCAAGATTTTGCCGCACGAGTATTGGGAGTCGGTCAACCACCAGTGGATCACCTTTGGCCGCGAGATCTGCGACGCTCGCAAACCTAAGTGCGACGAGTGCCCGCTGGCAGACCTTTGCCCCAGCGTACGGGTGAGCTAGGTTACAAGGGCAGGCCGCCACTCTTGCGTATCTCCGGGCGGTACAAATCGGGACGCGGCCGGTGACCACGGCGCTCGCTATGACTCCCGAAGCAAGAACTCTTCTGCCGGCACAACCGATGCCCCCTCGGTATCGTAGCGCTCGGAGCCGTGATATACGACGGCTCGGTCCTTTGCGGGAATGCCAAGTTCGGAACCAACAGAGCGTAGGTGTCGAGCGAATGTGTCGCGGTAGGTAGCGCCCGATTTGATTTCGAACGCCTGTGGGCGAGCCGGCTCTGTTAGATCGATAAGGTCGATCTCTCGTTTGCTGTCGTCGCGATAAAAGGCAAGCGTGGGCTCGAGGCCTCTGTTGAGGTATGCCTTCTGGCGTTCCGAGACAACGAGGTTTTCGAATATTTCCCCGCTTAGGGGGTGGTTCATGAGACTGCGCTCGTCTTGAATGCCAAGCAGATGGCAAAGTAGTCCCGTGTCGTAGAAGTACAATTTTGGCGCTTTGGTAAGCCGCTTGCGCATGTTTCCAGCATATGGTTGAAGCAGGAACACCAAATAGCTTGATTGCAGGATCGAAAGCCACGAGCTGATCGTCGCCGTGGCGACTCCCACATCAGCGGCGAGTCTTGATAGGTTGAGCAGCCCTCCCACGCAAGCCGCGCACAGCCCGATCATTTTTCTAAAGGAGCTCAGGTTGCGCACGTCGAGAAGGCCGCCCGCGTCGCGTTCCACATAGGTCATAAGGTAATTTTGGTAGAACATATCGGTGGGGATGCCCGCATCGTATATGCGCGGGTATCCCCCGCGAATCAGGTAGGTGTCAAGCGAGATTTGCGTGTCGCTGAGCTCCTGGTAGGAGAGAGGCAGGAGTTTGAGCATGCCGACGCGCCCGGCAAGCGATTGCTGGATGTTGTGCATGAGCAAAAAGTTTTGCGAGCCGGACAATACATACTGGCCGGTCTTTCCGCGTTCGTCGGAGGCGACCTGAATCATGCTGAACAGCTCCGGTGCATATTGGGCCTCGTCGATGATCAGATGATCGGGGCGCCTGCTGATAAAGCCGACGGGGTCATCGAGTGCGGCGCGACGGACTTCCGGGTTCTCGAGGTTGAGATATTCATATTCAGGAAAAACGGCCTTGATGAGAGTTGACTTGCCGCTTTGGCGTGGCCCCGTAAGCGAGACGACGGGAAACCATTCTGACATGTCGCGTAGCTTCTGGGCCATGGTTCGCTCAATCATTTTTAACGCCCTTCGTGTCTAGCATCGCATGCTCGTAGGCATGCTTTTGGTTCGAAAGTCTCGTACCGAGTTTGTCGGTATCTGCCGGGTTGCGTGGCAGGTCTTTGGGATTTGCCACATCGGCAAGGCAAAAAACCATAATTACTAACTAGAAGTTACCACAACTGTAAAGTAGGAATTGCCATAATTGCAAAGTAATACAGGTAGAAGCTGGTAATTGGTGTTATCCGATCAGGCTGTTTTGTGCCGAGGGCGTTCAGGCATGCGCGTTTTGGGGTAGCTGTTTGGCGTGCGCTGGCGTGTCCATCTCATGCGCTACCATGACAGGCAATGAAATCCGCCGCATACCCGCCGAGCTTGCCCCGGCGGGCTTTTGGCGTTGCAATGCCGGAGGAACAGCATGCTCATTCACCGTATAGCCGCGCAGCTCTACACTGCCGAGGCACTGCAGACCGTCGAGGCCGGACTCGATGCTGGCGAGGACGTGACGCTGGCTGTGTCGCAGTCGGGCCGCACGCTTATGGCGGCCGCCCAGTTTGCGCGTCGTCCGCGCCCGACGGTCTATATCGTGAGTGGCGAGGATGCGGCTGATCGCGCCGCGCGTAGCCTTGCCGCCTACGTGGGCCTGGCACACGTGTGCCGCTTTCCCGAGCGCAAGGACTATCCGTGGCGCGAACAGGCGCCCGACGACGCCGTGGTGGCGCAGCGCTGCGAGGCTCTGGGGCGCATCGTGCGCGGGGACAACTGCATCATGGTTGCCTCGGCCCGCGCGCTGCTGCGCTGCGTGCCGCCGGTCGAGAGCCACTACTGGGAGTCCACGACCTTTGCGGTGGGCGAGGAGATTCCCTTTGACGAGGTGCCGCATCGCCTGGTGGGTATGGGCTACACCAATGCCGGCGCCGCCGACGCGCCCGGCTTGTTCCGCGTGCACGGCGACACCGTCGAGGTGTTCCCCGCACAAGAGAAAGCGCCCGTGCGCATTGAGTTCTTTGGCGACGAGATTGACCGCATCCGCCGCATGGTGAGCTCAACGGGGCAGACCATCGGCAACGAGGACAGTATCGAGATTTTCCCCTGCCGTGAGCTGGCGCTTACCGACGATGCCGTCCACAACATGCACGTGGCGCTCTATCGCGCCAGCCAGGACGACAGCAAACTGGCGGCGCTGCTCGAGATGGTGGATGCGCGTATCGTCACGCCCGAGCTCGACCGCTTTTTGCCGGTGATGTACGGCCAGACCGTAAGCCCGCTGGCGCACGTGAGCGGCAAGGCGCTCGTGGTTCTATCCGAGCCGCGCTCGCTGTTCGACGACTGCCTGCGTGCCTACGAGGATATCGAGGCCCGTGCCGGCGAGGCGGGGATTGACCGCCTGGACGGTCTGTACGTGCGCGCTCAACAGCTCGATTTTGGTGCCCAGCAGCGCCTGAACTACGTAAGCCTCATTCGTGCCGGCGGCGCGGTGACGGCCGAGCTCAAGATTGAGCAGCCTGCCATCGCAGGCTCGGACAACCGTTTTATGACGCGCATCCAGGAGGTCGTGGGCAAGCGCTATGCCTGCGTGTTTGCCATTCCCGACCGCGGCGCGCGTGAGTCGATGGAGCTCACCTTTGGCGACGAGGGCATTACCTTTGAGGAATCGCTGACCGCGGCGCCCGAAAATGCCGGCGCTATCGGCGACCGCGTGCGCGTGGCAGCGGCGGATTCCGCCGACCGTGCCGCACGCCAGGAGGCCCACGCTTCCATTCGCGAGCGTAAGGCCGACGCACTCAACGCCCGCTCGCTCGAGGCGGGCGCGGCCCAGGCTGCCGCCGGTGCCGCCGTGCCCACCATCTCGCGCGGGCGCGTGACCTTTGTCGATGCCGCCCTGCCGCAGGGCGTGGTGGTGCCCGATGCCAACCTGGCCGTGTTCTCGATCGCCGACCTCAACGCCCGTATGGATGCCAACCGCGCGCGCAGCCGCCGCAAGGTGGACATTACGCAGATCACCTTCCCGTTTAAGCCGGGCGACTACGTGGTGCACGCCACTCACGGCATCGCACTCTTTAGCGAGATTGCGCGTCAGGAAGTGGGCGGCAAAGAGCGCGACTACTTTTTGCTGGAATATGCCGACGGCGACAAGCTCTACGTGCCGCTCGAGCAGGTCGACCGCATCACGCGCTATGTTGGCCCCGACGGCGACAAACCGCGCCTGACCAGGCTCAACACAGCCGACTGGACGCGCGCCACCAACAAGGCGCGCAAGAACGCCAAAAAGCTGGCGTTTGACCTGGTCGACCTGTATACGCGCCGCTCATCAATCGCGGGTATCGCCTGCCCGCCTGACACGCCCGAGCAGATCGAGATGGAGGAGAGCTTTCCTTACGACGAGACGCGCGACCAGCTGGAGGCCATCGCCGACATTAAGGCCGATATGGAGGCGCCCAAGCCCATGGACCGCCTGCTGTGCGGCGACGTGGGTTTTGGCAAGACCGAGGTTGCCCTGCGCGCGGCGTTTAAGTGCGTGGACTCCGGCCGCCAAGTCATGGTGCTCTGCCCCACGACCATTCTGGCCCAGCAGCACTACGAGACGTTCTTTGAGCGCTTTGCCCCGTTTGGCCTCGAGGTCGAAGTGCTCAGCCGCTTCCGCACCCCGGCGCAGCAAAAGCGCGCGCTCAAGGCGTTTGCCGAGGGCACGATCGACGTGCTCATCGGCACGCATCGTCTGCTTTCGGCCGACGTGAACCCCAAGAACCTGGGCCTGGTGATCATCGACGAGGAGCAGCGCTTTGGCGTGCAGCACAAGGAGCAGCTCAAGAACCTGCGCGAGCAGATTGACGTGCTCACGCTTTCGGCAACGCCTATTCCGCGAACCATGCAGATGGCCACGAGCGGCGTGCGCGACATGAGCCTGATCACGACGCCGCCGACTGGGCGTCGTCCCGTGATCGTGCACGTGGGGGAGTACGACCCCGATGTGGTGAGCGCGGCGATTCGCCTGGAGGTGGGCCGCGGCGGTCAGGTGTATTACGTGTCCAACCGCGTCAAGACCATCGACGACGCCGTGGCGCGCGTGCACGAGGCCGCGCCCGAGGCGCGCGTGGGCGTGGCGCACGGCAAGATGAGCCCGCGCGAGGTCGAGGACGTGATGATCGAGTTTGCGACCAAAAAGATCGACGTGCTCATCGCCACGACCATCGTGGAGAGCGGCATCGACAACGCGACCGCCAACACGCTGATCATCGAGGATTCGCAGCGTCTGGGCCTGGCGCAGCTCTACCAGCTCAAGGGCCGTGTGGGCCGTTCTTCCACGCAGGCCTACGCGTACTTTATGTTCCCGGGCGAGCTACCACTCACCGAGGAGGCGACAGCGCGCCTGACCGCACTTTCCGAGTTCCAGGACCTGGGCAGCGGCATGCGCATCGCCATGCGCGACCTGGAGATCCGTGGTGCCGGCTCGCTTATGGGCGCCGAGCAGCACGGCAACCTGTCGAGCGTGGGCTTTGACCTGTTTACGCAGATGCTGGGCCAGGCGGTAGCCGAGGCGCGCGGCGATGACGATGCCGGCGTGGAGGCGGCAAGCGTGGGCATTAACCTGCCGGCCGACTACTTCTTGTCCGAGGAGTACCTGCCGGCGGTGGATCAGCGCGTGCTCGTGTACCGCAGGCTCGCAGCGGCCGAGGACCTGGAGAGCATCGATGAGGTGCAGGAAGAGACCGAGGCCGCGCATGGCGAGCTGCCGTTGGCAGGACTCAACCTGTTCAATCGCGCACGAATCCGCATTCGCGGCGAGCGCCTGGGGCTCGAGAGCGTCACGCTCAGCGGCGGTCGCATCACGTTTTTGGGCGTCGACGTGCCCAAGAAGGTGGCCTTTGAGCTAAAGACCCGCTATGGCGCGGTGAGCTTCCCCAAGAGCCGCAAACTGTCGGTGCCCTACAAGGCGGGCGCCGGCGCGGGCAGCGGCCTGGGTCGCGGTCTCGACGCCAACGACGGTACCGGCCCCGTGGCCGCGGCACTCATGCTGTTGCAGCAGTTGGGTGCGAGCGACGACGACTAACGGGTCGACGCTGCAAACGCCCCATTTGGGCACTCTGGTTCCATCGAAAGGAAAGCATGTTCGGATACATCTATAAGAAAGACGTCGCCATTATCGCGGTTGTCCTGTGTCTTTGTCTGGGCGTGGGCAGTTTCTTCGACTATCAGATTTCGAGCGCGCTGTTCAACATCGGCAGCATGTACGGTCGCTTTGTCGAGGCGGCCGGCGAGCTGCCGTTCGAGCTGACGGCGAGCATCGCGGGCGTTATGCTCGTGCGCTCGGCACGCCCCGATTCCAGGGGGAGCAAATGGCTCGCTGCGCTGGGCGTTTTGATCAACGTGGGTCTGGTCGGCTACGAGATTATCGGATCGCTGCGCGTCGGCGGCAAGCTCATCGCGTTTCAGCTGGTGCTGACGTTTGTGCTGGTCATTGCGGTTAACGTTATTGCCTATCGCCTTACGCGCGACACCGCGCCCGACGAGCTCACGCGCTGGGCGTTGATGGTACTTGCCGTGTGGGTCGCTCAGGCCATTATCCTCAACGTGATCGTCAAGCCGCTGTGGTCGCGCCCGCGCATGCGCGTGATCGAGGTCACGCCGGGGCTCAATTTTCAGCCGTGGTGGGTAATCGGCAATCCCGACAAGTGGACCTATATCGCCGCCGGCGTGATCAAGGACGGGTTCAAGTCGTTCGCGAGCGGGCACACCGCGCATGCGGCGATCGGCCTTATGCTCGCCGGGCTTCCCGCGGCAGCCTTTAAGGAAAAACCTTCGCGTCGCCGCGTGATCTTTTGGGCGGCGGCTGTGGTCGCGGCGCTCGTCGCCTTTGGCCGTATCGTGATCGGAGCTCACTTTTTGAGCGACGTGAGCTGCGGCTTTGCCCTGGTGTTGGCGCTTGAGTGCCTTGCCGCGCGCGTTGCCTATCCCAACGGCGTACAATAGCCCCGTTTGAATCATTGGGCCCGTGCCCGGCTAGAGAGGATTGCCATGCTCGCGTTTAACAACGACTATTCCCACGGCGCACATCCGGCAGTGCTGCAGGCGCTCGTCGACACCAACATGGAGCCGCAGCCCGGCTACGGTACCGATGCGCACACCGAGCGTGCCAAGCAGCTTATCCGCGAGGTCTGTCAGGCGCCCGACGCCGACGTGTTTTTTCTAGTGGGCGGCACGCAGGCCAACGCGACGGTGATCGACATGCTGCTCGCGCCGTACGAGGGCGTCGTTGCTGCTGAGACTGGCCACGTCGCCTGCCATGAGGCGGGCGCTATCGAGTTTGGCGGCCACAAGGTGCTCACCATTCCCGGCTACGAGGGCAAGATGCACGCCGAGGACCTCGAGAACTATATCCAGGTGTTCTACGAAAACGAGAGCTACGAGCACACGGTGTTCCCAGGTGCCGTGTACGTGAGCCTATCGACCGAGTACGGCACGCTGTATTCCAAGGCCGAGCTCGCGGCGATTCATGCGGTGTGCCAGAAGCGCGAGATTCCGTTGTTTGTGGATGGCGCCCGCCTGGCCTATGCGCTGGCGGCCGATGAGTGCGACATTACCCTGCCCGAGCTGGCGCAGCTGTGTGACGTGTTCTACATCGGTGGCACCAAGTGCGGCGCTCTGTGCGGCGAGGCCGTGGTGTTTTGCGGCATGCATGCTCCGGCGCATCCTATTCCGCGCATTAAGCAGCACGGCGCGCTGTTGGCCAAGGGCCGCCTGACGGGTGTGCAGTTCGAGGCTCTTTTTACCGATGGCCTGTATTTTGAGATTGGTCGCCAGGCGATTGAGACGGCTCAGGCGCTGCGTCGTGTGCTGCACGAGCGCGGCTACCAGTTCTTTTTGGAGACGCCGACCAACCAGCAGTTTGTGATTCTGCCCAACGAGGATATGGCCCGCATTCGCGAGCATGCGGCGATCGAGTACTGGGAAAAGTACGACGAGACCCACACGGTGGTGCGCTTTTGCACCAGCTGGGCCACGACGCAGGAGGACATCGACGCGCTGGCGGCTGTCCTGTAGCCTGATGTAATGACGAGGGGCCGCCTTGCGCTGGGTTTGGCGCAGAGCGGCCTTTGCTTTTGGGGGAGAAGGGTTGTATGACCGAGATGTCCGAGCCGATGATTCGTCTGGCGACGCCCGAAGACGCGCCGGCGTTGCTTGCCATCTATGAGCCATATGTGCGCCAGACGGCGATTACCTGCGAATACGAGGTGCCGAGCGTTGAGGAGTTCGCCGGGCGCATCGAGCGTACGCTCAAGCGCTATCCGTATCTGGTGATGGAGCTGGACGGGCGTCCGGTAGGTTATGCCTATGTGAGTCCGCTCAACAGCCGCGAGGCATACGACTGGTCGGTCGAGACATCGATCTACCTGGCGCGCGATGTGCGCCATGGCGGACTGGGCCGCAAGCTGCACGATGCGCTCAAGCAATGCCTGATCGCGATGGGCATTACCAACATGTGCGCGCTCATTGCCGTGCCGCACGATAAGGACGACGAGTACCTGACGCACAACAGCCAGGATTTCCATGCCCATATGGGGTATCGCCTGGTGGGTGCCTTTGACCGCTGCGCCCAAAAGTTCGGCCGCTGGTACGACATGTGCTGGATGGAGCTGGTCCTAGCCGAGCGCACACCCAATCAACCCAAGCCAACCTGGTTCCCCGATCTCCCCAAACCTACCATTTAGGGACAGGTTTATTTTGGCAGGTTAGCCGATGGGCTCGGTGTATTTGGCGCGGTCGGTTCGTTGGATGCGCTTGGAGACGTGGAGCGGGCGGCCGTCGGTGTCGTAGACGTAGTCGGTGATAAGGATCAATGCCTGCCCGCGCTCAACGTTGAGCAAAAACGCCTCGTTTTGCGAGGCATAGCACACCTCGAAGGTCTTGTGCCCCTCCGCCGGCGCGCGATGGAACTCTTGACGCAGCGTGGCGTAGAGTGAACCGTTGATATCGCGATCGATGAGTGCCTCAAAGCTTGGCGGAAGATAGGTGGTCTCCAGGCACAGCGGGGCGTCGTCCAGATAGCGCAGGCGGACAAGCTTGACGAGCTTGCTGCCCACGGCGGCATCGAAAAACTTGGCCACGCTACCCGTTGCCTTGGCAAAGCCCGAGTCCACGGTGCGCGTGGTGGGCTTCATGCCCTGACCCTGGACCTGTGCCGTATAGCTCGAAAACACCAGGTTGTTCTCGTGGAGCGCTGGCGTGTCGGCCACAAAGGCGCCGCGTCCGCGCTCGGTGCGAACCAGGCCCTCGTCAACAAGCACCTTAAGGGCATGGCGCACGGTGCTGCGCGACAGACCCGATTCGTCCATGAGTTCCATCTCGGACGGCAGTTTGTCTCCGCGCGCGTAGGTGCCGGCGGCGATGCGGTCGCGCAGCATGTCCGCCAAGCGCTCGTATTGGGCCAGTTTCTTTTTAGACGAAGCATTCATGCGATCAACCTGTATCTAACCTGTATACTTACCGAACCAAGCATGTATCCAACATGACAACAAAACCGCTGGTAATGGATTGCCGAAAACCTTAGCAGCAAAATTTCTAAGACAAATATAGCATACAACTAGTCGACATAACCAAAACATGTATGTAACTTGTATGCCATCGAGAGCATCAAACGAGAAGAAAGGCTGATGCACGATGACTACTCAGGAACAGGTTAAGGACGTCGTCTCCCAGGTTTTGGCTGACAAGGCAGACAAGGGCGGCATCAAGCGCGTCGTGTGGATTGGCGCCGGCGGATCCAACGGCGGTAACTATCCTGCCCAGTACTTTATGGAGCACGAGGCCACGCAGGTCGTGAGCTCCAGCTACACCAGCAACGAGTTCGTGCACGCCACGCCCGCCTATGTCAACGAGAACACTCTGGCCGTCGTCGTGTCCATGCGCGGCACCAAGGAGACCATCGTCGCCGCCCAGGTCGCCAAGGGCCACGGCGCCAGCACCATCGCCATCTATGTTGACGAGTCCGGCCTCACCGAGGTCTGCGACTACAAGATCCAGTACGACAGCCTGGCCGTCGACGAGTCCTGCATGGGCCGTACCAACTCCGCCGTCGTGACCATGATCGCCATGGAGCTCACGCAGCAGACCGAGGGCTATGCCGAGTACGAGACCGCCATGGCCGCCTTCGACCTGATCGATCCCATCTATCGCAAGGCCGTCGAGTACACCCGTCCGCTCGCTGCCAAGTGGGCCGAGCAGAACGCCGACAAGCCCTGCATTAACGTGATGGCCCAGGGCCCGCTTTTTGGTGCCGCCTACGTCTTTAGCATCTGCAACGTGCAGGAGATGCTGCAGATCGACTCCTGCACCATCAACACCTGCGACTTCTTCCACGGCCCCTTCGAGATTCTGGACAAGCGCACCTCGCTGTTCCAGCTCATCAGTGTCGGACGCAGCCGCTGTAACGACGAGCGCGGCATCCGTTTTGTCAATCAGTACGGTGGCGAGCGCGTCTACCAGCTCGATGCCAAGGAGCTCGGCCTCAACGACATCAAGGACAGCGTGAGCGAGTACTTCAACCACCTGATCTTTGCCCCGATCCTCAACAACGTGTACATGCGTGCGCTTTCTGCCGTCACCCACAAGGACTACATGACGCGCCGCTACATGTGGAAGCTGGACTACTAGGGGATATTGGTTCCGCCGTTCTACCGAACGGCGGACCGGCCGACGCTGCGCACCCGGCATTTGGCCAATCTGCCGTTCAATTTCAAAGGCGCGACCAGAAGGTCAGCGCCTTTTCATTTCACGGCACCTTGGCTCAAATGACGGGCGCTCGCTGACATTGCCAAAACGTCGGCGTTGCCGTGGTTGGCACTTGGGGACGTTCCTTTTGTGCCGGCACTTGGGGACACTCCTGGGAATCATTTCCTCGTTCGCCGATTTGTGTCTTGAAAAATGTATATAACGACTATAACGTAGTGTGAAACATATTGGAAACAATATCGAGGAGGCTGCGTTGAAGAAAAGCAATCTGGGCTATGTGCTGGTGCTGATCGCCGCGCTTATGTGGGGCAGCATCGGAATCTTTGTAAACGGCATCTCGGCCATGGGCGTTTCGTCCCAGAGCATGGCTGCCTTTCGCTTGTTGGTCGGAGCGCTTATCTTGGCGCCGGTCCTGATGTTTATGGGCTGCCGTCCGGGTGAGGGGTCTACCGTGGCTCAGGGTCCGCTGGCCCTGTTCAAGGCAAGCCCCAAAGAGCTCGTCCCCTGCGCGCTTGTCGGTATCGTCGGTTTAGCCGCCGCCAACACCTGCTATTACGAGTGCATGCGCGAGGTCGGTATGTCTACGGCCTCGGTGCTGCTCTACACCTCGCCGGTGTTTGGTGTCATGCTCGGTCGCGTGCTTTATCGCGAGGACGTGACCCCCAACAAGCTCGTTGCCATTGTCTTCAACATCGTTGGCTGCGTGCTTGCAGTGACCAATGGCGACCTTTCCGGTTTTCATTTTTCGGTTTGGGGCGTCACGTCGGGCGTGATTGCAGGCCTTTGCGGTGCGTCGCTCGCGGTGTTTAGCCGGATAGCAACTAAGACGGTCCACCCGCTGGCTGTCACGTTTTGGGGCTTTGTTTTTGGCGGTGCGGTTATGGCGGCTATCGCGGCTCCGTGGCCAGATGTCGCCGCGGCCATGTCGCCACAGCTGCTGCTGCTGTTCCTTGGCTTTGGACTCATCCCCACAGCCGTGGCTTACATCTTATATATGCAGGGTCTGTCCATGGGGCTCGAGACATCGAAAGTTCCCGTCGTAATGTCTTTCGAGACGGTCGTCACCGTACTGGTGGGCATTGGTGTCTATGCCGAGCCCGCCGGCGCGATCAAGGTTCTGGGCATTGTGCTGGTGCTCGCGTCCATCCTGATCATGAATACCGACTTCTCCAAGCTGCGCAACAGCGTGTTTGTCGGTCATGTCGTTGAGAGCATGACCTTTAAGCCCAACGCGTGGTGGACGGAGAAATCGCAGGACATGGATTTGTTTAAGGAACGCACTGGCATCGCGCTGGAGCCAACCGTGCAGGAAAGCCCCTGGTACTTCGTGCGATAGGGGATTGGCGAGGCGTCTGATCGGGCGTCGCCAAGACAACGCCGACCTACCCTGCACCAACGTTTCGATTGCGTTAAACCCGTCAACGGTCGATTTTCATCCGCGAACGGTCTTTATACTAATTAGCAATATAAGCAACGTATAAGACGTTATAATGACCATAACGAAAAGGAGGAGGCAAGATGAATCAGATCATTCTCGCATCTCATGGCGGCCTAGCCGCAGGCGCCAAAGACACGCTCGAGATGGTTCTCGGTGACGTGTCGAACGTCCACGTCGTGTCGCTTGCTCGTGACGACAAGGAGCCCATCACCAATAAGGTGGACGCCATGATCGCCACGTTCAACGCGGACGACACCGTCTATGTGCTGACCGATATGCTCGGCAGCTCGGTCAACAACAGCATGGTCGAGCTTTCCAAGAACGGCACGAAGTTCACGGTGATCAGCGGTTTCAACATTCCGCTGGCACTGACGCTCGCTATGAGCCCCGCCCCCATCAAGGGTGCCGAGCTCGCGGCCCTCATCAACGAGGCCCGCACCGGTCTGACCAACCCCAACGCACCGGTCGAGGTCGCCGCGGCTCCCGCCAAGAAGGCCAAGGCGTCCCGTCACAGCTCCGGTCCCGCCAAGATCGTCCTCGCGCGTCTTGACTACCGTCTGCTGCACGGCCAGGTCGTCTTTACCTGGACCACCAAGGTTCAGGCCGAGCGCATCATCGTCGTCGACAACGCTGCCGCCAACGATGACATCAAGAAGGGCGCTCTTAAGCTGGCCAAGCCCCAGGGCGTGCGCCTGAACGTCTTCACCGTCGAGCGTGCCCTCGCCAAGATGGACAAGCTCAACACCCTCGGCGAGCGCGTCATGTTCGTCTTTGGCAACACTGCCGAGATGCTGCAGTTCTGCCAGGGCTACAAGCTCGACGCCATCAACCTGGGCGCCACCGCCAACCACGACGGTGCCGATCAGGTCGGCGGCAAGGACAGCTCCGTCTTCTTCGACGCCACCCAGAAGGCCGACGTCAACCAGCTGCTCGACATGGGCATCAAGCTCTATGTCCAGCAGACCCCTACGTATCAGAGCGTCGACATCGACGCCAAGCTGTAATCAACCAGGCTTTTGCCTGACTGAAAGGAGAAGGGTATGAATACGTTCATCAGTGCGGTGCTCGTCGGCCTCGTCGGCGTGTTCTGCATGTGGGACTCCCGCCTGCTCGGTCGTCTTAACTTCGAGCAGCCCCTCGTTGGCGCTACGCTCGTCGGTCTGCTGCTGGGCGATGTGCCCACCGGCCTTGCCGTCGGTGCCGCCGTCGAGCTCGTGTCCATGGGCCTGGTGCAGGTCGGCGCCGCCGTTCCGCCCGATATGGTCCTGGGCGGCATCGTGGCCGCTGCCTTCGCGTGCCTGACCGATGCTTCCGCCGAGACCGCCATGACGATCGCCATCCCGGTCGCCGTCCTGGGTCAGCTCCTCGGCATCGTGTTCCGCTCCATCATCGCCGCCCTCACCCATGTGGCAGATAGCGCGATCGATAACGGTAACTTCAAGACCGCCTACCGTATGCACATCTGCGCCGGCTCCGGTCTGTACGCCATCATGTACTTCCTGCCGATCTTCCTCGCCGTCTTTGTTGGCACCGACCTGGTTCAGGCCATCGTCAACATGGTTCCCGAGTGGCTGTCCACTGGTCTTAACGTTTCGACCAAGATCATGACCGCCTACGGCTTGGCCCTGCTGCTCACCATGATGATCAAGAAGGGTATGACTCCGTTCCTGTTCATCGGTTTCCTGCTCGCCGCTTACCTCAACCTGTCCGTCATCGCGGTCGCTCTGATCGGTGTGTGCCTGGCTGTCGTCTTCATGGGCTTCAAGTTCAACGGTTCCCATGCAGCCGCCGGTGTCGATTCCGACTACGATCCGCTCGAAGACGACGAAGACTAAGGAGGAACACACTATGGCAACCGCAACCAAGGACGTGTCCCTGAACAAGAAGGTCAGCCAGTTCTTCTGGCGCTCCTGGGCCATCCAGGCCTCTTGGAACTACGAACGTCAGATGAACATGGGCTTCCTCTACGGCATGGTTCCCACGCTCGATCGCCTCTATCCGGATGAGTCCGACCCCAAGCAGCTCGCTGCTAAGAAAGAGGCTTACCACCGTCACATGGCGTTCTACAACTGCACCCCGCAGACGAGCGCTTTCATCCTGGGCCTCTCCGCCTCCATGGAGGAAGAGTACGCCAAGGATCCCGAGAACTTCGATCCCGATTCGATCAACGCGGTCAAGACCTCCCTCATGGGTCCGCTTTCCGGTATCGGTGACTCCTTCTTCCAGGGCACCATCCGCGTTATCGCCTTTGGCCTGGGCGTTCAGCTGGCTCAACAGGGCTCCATCATGGGCCCGATCCTGGCCATGCTCATCTCCATCGTCCCCTCTGTGCTGATCACTTGGTTCGCAGCCAAGATCGGCTATCAGGGCGGCCACGAGTACCTGAGCAAGCTCCAGGGCGGCGACCTCATGGAGAAGCTCATGTATGTCTGCGGCATCGTGGGTCTTATGTCCGTGGGCGGCATGATCGCTACGCTGATCGGCGCCACCACCCCGCTGCAGTTCGCTGAGGGTACCGTCGTTATCCAGGACATCCTGGACGGCATGATGCCCCAGATGATCTCCCTTGGCCTCACCGGCCTTATGTACTGGCTCATCAAGAAGAACGTCAACACCGGTTGGCTCCTCGTGATCGCCATCGTGGGCGGTATCGCCCTCTCCGCGGCCGGCATCCTGGCCTAGTCGCGACCAAGCGTCTAACCGCTTTCCCCGGGGGCCTGCCTGGCATCCCATACCCCAGGCAGGCTTCCATCCCCAAATGTGTCAAAGGGACAGTTCCTTTGTCGCATCCTCAACGGGCCGGCGACTCGGTCCAAATTACGGTAACCCTGCGTGCGTCCGGCAAAGTGGCGCCGCAAAAATCGAAAGGAATGTGTCAGATGTACGAGATCGACCTTAACCTCCCTAAGCAGATCGTCGCTGACGTCCTGTCCAACCACGAGATTCACAGCGTCGCCTTCGTCGGCTGCGGCGCTTCCATGTCCGACCTTTACCCCGCCAAGTACTTCCTGGCCAACAACACGGACAAGCTGAACGTTCAGATCTTCACCGCTAACGAGTTCAACTACGACACGCCTTCCTGGGTCAACGAGCACACCTTCGTGATCACCTGCTCCCTCGGTGGCTCCACACCCGAGACCGTCGAGGCCAACAAGACCGCCAAGAAGCACAACTGCCCGGTCGTCTCCCTCACCAACAAGGCTGGCTCCGCTCTGACCGTCGACGCTGACTACGTCATCGTTCACGGCTTCCACGCCAACTTCGCTGCCAAGTGCGAGAAGCCCGGCTACGCCATCGCTCTTGCTGTCGAGATCCTTCAGCAGACCGAGGGCTATGACCACTACGAGGACATGATCACCGGCCTCACCAACGTCTTCGAGCTCTGCGAGAACGCCGCTCAGCACTGCAAGAAGCTCGCCAAGAAGTTCGCCGAGGACTTCAAGGACGACAAGATGATCTACTTCATGGCTTCCGGTGCCTCCGAGAAGATGGCTTATTCTCACGCCGCCTTCCTGTTCACCGAGATGCAGTGGATCGACGCCGCCGCCTACAACACCGGCGAGTACTTCCACGGCCCGTTCGAGGTTTCCACCGAGGGTAAGCCCTACGTCTTCTTCATGTCCGATGGCGCCACCCGTCCGATGGACGCCCGCGCCCTCACCTTCCTTGAGCGCATGGGCGCCAAGGTCGCTCTGATCGACTCCAAGGACTACGGCCTGGCTGACGCCGTGCCCGCGAGCGTCATCACCTACTTCAACCCGCTGCTGCACCTCGCCGTTATGCGTGAGTACGGCAACCAGATCGCCGAGGCCCGTCAGCACCCGCTGACCATGCGTCGCTACATGTGGAAGCTTTCCTACTAATCACAAGTAAGTAGACCTTACGGGTTGATTGAGAGGGGATGGGGTTTGCGCCCCGTCCCCTTTTTTGCTCTGGGGAGGGCGTGTTCGTCGCCCCATAAAACCCCAGATAAAGCCTACCAAAAAACCTGTCCCTTTTTGGCAGGTGGGAGGAGATGCGTATGATCAAGGCAGTGCTGTTTGACATGGACGGCGTGCTGGTCGATACCGAGTGGTTCTACAACCGTCGCCGCGTGTCGTTTATGGAAGAGAAGGGCTTCCACTTTGACGAGATCCCCGATCTTTCGGGGTCTAACGAGCCCGCCATTTGGAAGGCGCTGGTGCCCGACGATGTTGAGCTGCGCGAGCGCCTGCGCGTGGAGTATAAGCAGGTCTACAGCCCGGACCACCCCGTTCCGTATGCCGAGCTGCTCAACGAGCAGACGGAGCCGGTGATACGCGAGCTGCACGAGCACGGCGTGAAGTGTGCCATCGCGAGCTCGTCCTATCGTGAGCTCATTGACGAGCTGGTGGAGATTGCCGGTATTGCCGACGTGCTGGACTACACCATCAGCGGTCACGAGTGCAGTGCGTTTAAGCCCGATCCCGAGATCTACCTGCGTGCCATGGAGGCGCTGGGGGTGGAGCCTGCCGAGTGTCTGGTTATCGAGGACTCGCCTTTGGGCATCGAGGCCGGCAAGCGTTCCGGCGCCCGCGTCCTGGCACTGCGTCCGCACGAGGGCGTCAACCTGGACCAGTCTGCCGCCGACGTTGTCATCGACAACCTGACCGACATCCTACCTGCCATTTAGGGACAGGTTTATTTTGGCAGGTTTTATCTGGGCAAACGCCGAATTCGCCGTGAAGGGATCGCTCTCTTCACGGCGTTTTTCTTTTGAGCGGCCTCACGGTCCTTCTGATGGTTGTCGAGAGAGGGTGAATTGAAGCGCCCCCGTACGCTCCATGCTACAATCGCGGGCACGCCCCACAACTATATCTGCCTTCGAAAGGAGCCTACGTGGCGAACGCCATCGATCAGCTCACGGACCGAGTGCTCGTGCTCGGCCGCCTTACCATCGTCCGCCGTGCCATTACTGCCGTGGCGGTCGCCATTTCCGCCGTTCTCCAGACATTTCTGATCCAGGCGTTCATTCGGCCCGCCGACCTGCTTCCGAGCGGTCTTACCGGCGTCGCGGTCCTGCTCGATCGCGTTACCTCGCTCGGCGGCGTTCACATCGACATCTCGCTCGGCATGCTCGCGCTCAACATCCCCGTGGCGCTCCTATGCTGGAGCGGCATCAGCAAGCGCTTCGTCATCTTTTCGATGATGCAGGTCATGCTCTCATCGCTGTTTCTCAACATCTTTCACTTTGCCCCGTTTTTGGGCGACAAGATTATGCTCATCATTTTTGGCGGCGTGGTCTCGGGTCTGGGCGCTGCCATCGCGCTTAAGTCCGGCGCATCAACCGGCGGCACCGACTTTATCGCGCTGTGGGTCTCCAACCACACGGGCAAGACCATCTGGGGCGTTATCTTTGGTTTCAACTGCTTTATCCTGGCAATCTTTGGCTTTATGTTTGGCTGGGACAAGGCGGCGTGCTCCATCGTGTTCCAGTTTATTTCGACCAAGACCATCGACAGTTTCTATCGTCGATACGACCGCGTGACGTTGCAGATCACGACGCGCAAGGCAGACGAGGTCATGACCGCCTATGTTGACCATTTTCAGCACGGCATTAGCTGCGCCGAGGTCATCGGCGGATACAGCCGCGAAAAGATGTACCTGCTGCACGCCGTTGTCTCGACCTACGAGAGCCAGGACATCATCAAGCTGGTGTGCGACATTGATCCCGGCGCCGTGATCAACGTGTTCCACACGCTCGACTTTGTGGGCGGCTGGTGGGGCGGTCATGTCGACGAGCCCATGCCCACGGCCGTACCCGATCCCGACAAGCCCGCGCGCATGGCCAGCAGGCAGGCGCGCCTCAGCGAGCAGGACAGCCTGCAGCAGGACGACGGCAAGTAGGGTATTGGCATTTTGCCGGCCCGGCGCAACCCTACCGCATGAGCCCCTCGAAAGCCCCATTGCTTTCGAGGGACTTTCGTTTGCCCAGATAAAACCTACCAAAATGAAGCTGTCGCTTTTTGGTAGGTGGGGTGTATCGTTTTATCAATATGAGGTAATATGAAACTAGACGTTATATACGTATTAGTTATTTCGATATTTCGATAAGAGTGATTAGATATGCCTGCACCCAAAAATGCACCGCTTTACCAGCAGATTTATGACGAAATCAAAGATGCGATCGAGAAAGGTGTTTATGCACCCAAGGAGCGTATTCCGTCCGAGCTCGAGCTTGCCGAGCAGTACGACGTGAGCCGAATTACGGTGCGTCGCGCCGTCGAGGAGTTGTGCTCCGATGGCTACCTGGTTAAGCAGCAGGGCCGCGGCACCTTTGTTTCCACACCGCACATCAATCGCCAGTTCCACGCCTCGACGCTGCAGACGTTTACCGCGCTGTGTGCCGGCAACGGCATGAAGGCCGGTGCGCACGTGGTCGATCGCCAGATCGTTCCGGCGCGCCAAAACGAGATGGAGTTCTTTGGTCTGCAGAAGGATGCGCTGCTACTGCATATCAAGCGCGTGCGTACGGCCGACGGCGAGCCCATCTTTGAGGAGAACATCTTTGTGCCGTTTGACGCCTACCGTGAGCTGTTGACGGCCGATCTTGAGGACAAGTCGATTTTTGCCGAGGTCGAGCGTGTTGGCGGAACCCCGATTGTCTCGGTTGGCTACCGCACGGTCGAGGCCGTTCGAGCTAACGCCGAGCAGGCGGCCGAGCTGGGCATTGCTCCGCACGATCCGCTGCTCAACCTGCGTGCCGGCTTTATCGGTCCCAATGGCGAGCCGGTCCTGATGGGTAAGCAGTACTACGTGGGATCGCGTTACGTCATGGTCATGTAGCTCTAGTTGCGCGGTTTTCCAAACCGCGCAACGGCTCGACGCTGCAAGCCCGCCAGAGCGGCAATCTGCCTTTCAACTTCGGCGGCATGACCAGAAGGTCAATGCCGCCTCGTTTCAAGGCACCTTGCTCGCTCTGGCGGGCTTTCGCTGACATTGCCAAAACATCGACTACCCGAAGAATGAGCGTGGAAAATCTCCCGTTTTTGGCTTGGTGACGGGCTTAAAGTGGGAGATTATCCACGCTCATCAGGAAAGTGTCCAAAAATCCACGCTCGTTCGCCTTGGATTGCATCGCCCGTGGCCGGCAGCCGCGCGGCACCGGTCCGCGTGGCGGCGTATAATCGGCGGCAGATGACTTGGACGTTAGGAAACCATGACCGATAGCATGCAGCAGATGGCGCTCGACACGCTCGGCGCCTATTTTGGCTACACCTCGTTTCGCCCGGGACAGGACCGCATGGTCGATGCGATCCTTGCCGGTCGCGATGCGTTGGGTGTTATGCCCACGGGCGCCGGCAAGTCCATTTGCTACCAGGTGCCCGCGCTCATGCTGCCCGGCATCACCTTTGTGGTGAGTCCGCTGCTGTCGCTTATGGAGGACCAGACCCGTGCGTTGCTCGCGGCGGGTGCGCGACCCAGCTATCTCAACTCCAGCCTTACCCCGGCCCAGCAAAACACCGTGCTCAAGCGGGCGCGCGAGGGTCGCTATCAGCTTATGTACGTGGCGCCCGAGCGCTTGCTTGAGCCGCGTTTTTTGGCCTTTGCGCAGGAAGCTGCGGCCGAAGGCGGCATCGGCGTGCCGCTCGTGGCCATTGACGAGGCCCACTGCGTGAGCCAATGGGGCCAGGATTTCCGCCCCGCCTACCTGCAGATTCGCGAGTTCATCGATTCCCTGCCGCAGCGCCCTATCGTGGCAGCCTTTACCGCTACGGCGACCGAGCGTGTGCGCGCGGACATTCAGCAGATGCTCGGCCTGCAAAACCCCGCGACGGTGGTGACGGGCTTCGATCGCAAGAACCTCTACTTTGGCTGCGAGGAGATGGGCGACAAGGCCAAGGCCGCGTGGGTGCGCGACTATGTGATCGCGCATTCGGGCGAGAGCGGCATCGTGTATTGCTCGACCCGCAAGACGGTCGATGCGCTGGCAGGCGAGCTTGCCGAGGCGCTGGGCCCCAGCGGCATTCGCGTTGGCCGCTACCATGCCGGCATGGGCAACGACGCCCGCCGCCAGAGCCAGCGTGCCTTTATCGACGACGACATTCAGGTGATGGTTGCCACCAACGCCTTTGGCATGGGCATCGACAAGCCCAACGTGCGCTACGTGATCCACAACAACGTGCCCGAGAGCATCGAGGCCTACTACCAGGAGGCTGGCCGCGCCGGCCGCGATGGCGATCCGGCCAGCTGCCATTTGCTGTGGAACGGCAACGATTTTCGTATGCGCCGCTTTCTGATCGACCGCGGCGATGCTGCCGACGAGGCGCTCGACGACGAGCAGCGCGCGTGGGCGCTCCAGAATCGATATCGTCTGCTCAGCCAGATGGAGGGCTACTGCAATACCACCGGCTGTCTGCGCGAATATATGTTGCGCTACTTTGGCGACGAGGCCGCGGCCGAGCATGCTGCCGCGGCTGGTGCGGGCGCCACCGCCACGGACGAGGCCGAGGGCTGCGGCAACTGCAGCAACTGCCTTACGCAGTTCGAGGTCGAGGACGTCACCGATATGGCCCGCGCCGCTGTGCGCTATGTGGCCACGCGACCCATGCGCTTTGGCAAGTCGCTCATCGCCGACGTGCTCCACGGCGGCAACACCGAGCGCATTCGCCAGATGCATCTGGACGAGGACCGCGGCTATGGTGAGCTGTCGAGCGAATCAGTCGGGCGCATCAAGGACATCATCGGCCAGCTGTGCGGCCGCGGTTATCTGGCTACCTCGCAGGGGCAGTACCCGGTCGTGGGGCTGGGCCCGCGTGCCGCCGAGGTCGAGGATGAGGCGTTTGCCTTTACCGTTAAGCGTCGTGCGTCCAAGCACAAGGCCTCGGCCCGTGCCCGCCGCGCGGTGGATCTGCTGCGTGAAGAGGCCGAGCTGGATCAGCGCCCGCGCGTGGGTGACGATGCCGAGCTGTTCGAGCGCCTGCGTGCCCTGCGCAAGGAGATTTCGACCGAGCTGGAGATGGCGCCGTACATGGTCTTCTCCGACAAGGCCCTGCGCGGTCTGTGCCGCCTACGCCCGCAGACGCGCGACAGGCTTATCCAGGTCAACGGCATCGGCGAGAAAAAGGCTGACGCCTTTGGCGAGCAGTTTATGGCGGCGATTGAAGAGTTTGAGTCCGAGCATGCACGGAATGGAGCATAACGATGGCATCCGACAATAAAACCGAGCGCACTGAGGTGTCCGCCGTGCCGCTGTACCAGCAGGTAATGGACGACCTAAAGGGCGAGATCGCGCGCGGCGTGTACGCATCCGGCTCGCGCATTCCTTCTGAGATGGAGCTCGCGAAGTCTTACGGCGTGGGACGCGTCACTGTGCGCCGCGCCATCGAGGAGCTGTCGCGCGCGGGGTATCTCAACCGCCAGCAGGGGAGGGGCACGTTTGTGTGCGCGCCCAAGCTCAAGCGCAAGATTGTCCAGAAGGGTGACGTTCAGAGCTTTTCCGAGGGTTGCGCTGCCAACGACATGGTGGCCGGAGCACGTCTGGTGTCGCGCACGGTGGTTGCGGCGACGCGCGAGGACGCGGCGTTTTTTGGGGTGGAACCCGGTTGCGAGCTCATCGTGGTCGAGCGCGTGCGCACGGCAGACGGCGTGCCTGTCATGCTCGAGAACAACGCCTTTGTGCTGGCCGACCATCCCTATCTGCAGACGCTTGCCGACAAGGACCTCACGGACAATTCCATCTTTGCGCTCGTTGCCGAGCATTCGGGCCGCGCGCCGCTCAAGTCCGACCCCTGTACGGTGGAGATTGCGCTTGCCGATGCTCAGGCGGCCTCGCTGCTGGAGGTGCCGGTCGGCGAGCCGCTCTTCTATATGGAGGCGTACTTTACCGACGAGGACGGGCAGCCCCTGCTGCTCGGACGCCAAAAGATTGTGGGCTCGCGCTACGTGTTCGACATCTAACGTCCACAGATAGAACAATATAGAACAAGTTTGGTGAAATGACTTCACGGGCGTCGTCATGCGTGCTATAAATAGGACAACATAGAACGACCACAGGTACGAGCTGTCATCGTTCAAAACTGCCACACAAGGAGGAACATCACCGTGAACGCACACGATCTGGTTCAGGAAATTATCGAGCGCAAGGGCAAGATTGAGAACGTCTTTTGGATCGCCTGCGGCGGTTCGATGATCGACCTGATGCCGGCCAACGAGCTGCTCAAGCGCGAGGCAACCACGTTTACCTCGACGGTCTACACGGCGCGCGAGTTTTGCCTGATGGCCCCCAAGAGCCTTGGCGAGAAGTCGCTCGTCATCGCCTGCAGCCATAGCGGCAATACGCAGGAGGTCGTCGACGGCTGCGAGATGGCGCTGGCCGCCGGCGCCGAGGTCGTGGCCATGACCGACTGCGAGGGCTCAAAGATCGATAACGGTAAGTGGACTACCTGGGTCTATCCGTGGGGCGAAGGCGTGCCGCAGGCCGAGGTACCGCAGGGTATCGGCGCTCTGATCGCCGCCGAACTGCTCGACCAGCAGGAGGGTTACGAGGCGCTTGCCGACATGTACGCCGGCCTCAAGCAGATGGATGCCCTGCTGCCCGCTGCCCGCGAGAAGGTCAACGCCGAGCTGGGCGATCGCTTTGCCGAGCTCTGCCAGCAGCACGAGTTCTTCTATATCCTGGGTTCCGGCCCCAACTTTAGCCAGACCTACGCTATGGCCATCTGCTCGCTCATGGAGATGCAGTGGCAGCACTGCTGCTACATCCACTCCGGCGAGTACTTCCACGGCCCGTTCGAAGCCACCGAGCCCGGCGTGTTCTACTTTGTACAGCTCGGATCGGGCGAGTGCCGCCCCATGGAGGAACGTGCACTTGCATTCCTCAACACGCACACCGATACGGTCATGGTGCTCGATGCGCTCGAGTACGGCGTGGGCGACGTGCCTGCCAGCGTGCGTTCGTACCTGGAACCGATCTTCTTCTACAACATGAGCTGCGAGCTGCGTGCCGCTCGCGGCAAGGTATTCGACCACAGCCCCGAGGTTCGTCGCTACATGGGTATCGAGCAGTACTAATCGAGCGGTATTAAGTTACCGGGATAACAACTTCTCACGTCGGGGCCTACGCTAAGCGCAGGCCCCGTTTGCGTTGCGATGACCGGTTTTGTTTGTCGAAAAACGAAGTCAAATACTTTTCCCGAGAAGTGAACGACCTATTTTGGACCCTCGAAGCATCGACACTTTTTGGCGCCAAAACCGCAGGAAAATCTCAATGAAACTGCAGGAAATGGCTCCCATAAAGTGTCGATGCTCCGGGGGCTCGATTTTGCTCGTTCACTTCTCGGGGAAAGTATTAGACCTAAATGTGCGAGCGTGTTGCATGAGTCGAAAAGCGGGCTGCGCCGGGGATTTCCGGCGCAGCCCGCTTAGTATCGCGCTTAGATTCGTAAGGTTGCGGCAGCCAGCGGCCTACTTGCCGACAACGCCTTCGGCGTCCCACCAGTCGAGCTGGGCGATGTTGTCGCGGATGTGCTGGCAGCTCTTGTGGAAGCCCTCGAGCTCGTACTCGGAAAGGTCGAGCGTGTAGACCTCCTCGACGCCCTCGGCGCCGATCACGCACGGCAGGGAGGTGAAGATGCCCTCCTCGCCATACTGGCCGGTCATAAGCGTAGAGGCCGAAAGCACGGCGTGCTCGTTGTGCAGAACGGCGGCGCAGACGCGTGCGGCGGAGTTGGCGACGGCGTACTCGGTGCACTGCTTGCCCTGGTAGGTCACATAGCCGCCCTTGCGTGCAAGCTCCTCGACCTCCATGTGGTCGAAGGCGTACTTGTCGGGGTTCTCGGCCTGAAGCTCGTTAAGGCTCTTGCCGGCGATGGTTGCGGCCTTAAAGGCTGCCAGTTGGCTAAAGCCATGCTCGCCGATCATGTAGGCGTCGATGGACTTGGGGCTCACACCGACCTTCTTGGAAATCTCGGTGCGCAGGCGGGCGGAGTCCAGGCCGCAGCCCGAGCCGATGATCTTCTTGGGATCGTAGCCGGTCAGGTGCCACAGCTCGGTGCACACGACGTCGCAGGGGTTGGAGATGCTCACGAAGATGCCGTCAAAGCCGGCGTCGACGATGCGCTTGGCAAAGGTGCGGGCGGCGTCGGTGGTAAAGAAGAGCTCGCCGTCGCGGTTGCCGGCGGCCAGTGCGACCTTGCCGGCGGCGTTGACGATGACGTCGCAGCAGGCCAGCTCCTCGTAGTGGTCGTAGCAATTGACGATCTTGGTGTTGTACGGGACAAACGAAAGGGAGTCACGCAGGTCCTGGACCTCGGACGTCACTTTGGCCTCGTTGATATCGCACAGGTACAGCTCATCGGCAATGCCCTGCATGAGCAGGCTGTTGGCGACATGTGCTCCTACGTGGCCCTGGCCGACCACACCGATCTTACGCGTCTGGTACATATATGTATCCTTTCGGCCGAGTTTTTCGCGTCGAACCATTGTAGCGTTCTGCTGCTACTTTGCTAGGCTAAAGTGCCGTAGATTTTGGGACATGCCTTTATCTCTACTTTTGGAGTGATTTGGGCCGCTGACGGCATCGCTGGGCGATGCGCTCGCGCGGATGGGGCCGGTCGTTGTACCATAGCTGCAACTAACTCGTAAGGAGCATCCATGCCCATTCGTATTCCCGACGCCCTCCCTGCCGCCGCGCAGCTCGAGAGCGAGAACATCTTTGTCATGACCGAGTACCGCGCGCTGCACCAGGACATCCGTCCGCTGCGCGTGCTCATCCTCAACCTCATGCCCACCAAGATCGCCACCGAGACGCAGATCATGCGCAAGCTCTCTAATACGCCGCTGCAGGTGGAGGTGGACCTGCTGCGCACCAAAACGCACGAAGCCACGCACGTGAGCGCCGGCCACCTGGAGACGTTTTACCGCACGTTCGACGACATCCGCGACATCCACTACGACGGCCTGATCATCACGGGCGCGCCGGTGGAGCAGATGCCGTTCGAGGAGGTCGACTACTGGCCCGAGCTCTGCCAGATCATGGATTGGTCCACCACGCACGTGCACTCTACGCTGCACATTTGTTGGGGCGCGCAGGCCGGCCTGTACCATCATTACGGTATCCAGAAGCACGACCTGCCGGCAAAGGCGAGTGGCGTGTTTGAGCATTATCTGGTGAAGCCGCAAAGCCCGCTGGTTCGCGGCTTTGACGACCGTTTCTATGCCGTGCATTCGCGCAACACCGATGTGCGCCGCGAGGACGTGGAGGCCGAGCCGCAGCTTGAGGTCGTGGCCGTGTCCGACGAGGTGGGCCTGTACATCGTCAAGTCGACCGACAGCCGCCGCTTCTTTGTCTTTGGCCATCCCGAGTACGATACCGACACGCTGCGTTTGGAGTACGAGCGCGACGTGAAGCGCGGGCTTAACCCTCAGGTGCCGGCGCATTACTTCCCGAACGACGACCCCACCGCCGAGCCGCGCAACGTCTGGCGCAGTCAGGCTCAGCTGTTCTACACCAACTGGCTCAACTACTACGTCTACCAGACCACGCCCTACGACCTGGCCCGCGCCGGCGAGGAGCACTAGGCTGCGGCCGTGGCTGCGACTGTGACTGTGCTCACGGCATGACGAGCGTGGATTTTCGGACGTTTACAAATCGAGCGTGGATAATCTCCCACTTTTGGCTTGAAACTAGGCTCAAAACGGGAGATTATCCACGCTCATTTTTTAGGCATGTAGATGCCGATGGCTCGGCTAAGAGACGGTGCGTGTAGAAATAAAGTCGCATTTGGCGTGGTCTTGAATCTCGACGGGTTTTTCTTTCTGATAATCCGATGGACCAAGGCATCAAATTGTGGAGACAGGGACCTCTCGACAACCGCCCTACCTGCAGATATAAGCCATCAGCCTAAAACGTCCAAAACCGTCAAGCATTTGGTCAGTGCCTAGACGGTATTTGGTCAGACTTCGCATGAAACCGTCTGGTACGTTTGCGCCGTTCCAAGATATGGGAGGCGACATGGGAAACATGACGGCGAATCAAAGACTTACAAGCCACATTAAAGCATGCGAACAGCAGATGAGCTGCGTGTACGCACGCACGACGGCGGAGGCAAAGCAGATTGAGCGGCGGGTGGCGGCGGGAAGTCTAGAGGCGGTCATGCCGGGGCTGTATGTGCGTCCGGATTATTGGTCCGAGCTCAAGTTTCGGCAGCGTTATCTGCATCGGGTGCGGGCCCTTGCGCAAAAGCATCCCGACTGGACGTTTTGCTCCTATACGGCGGCTGTTATCTATGGCCTTTCGGTTTCGCATGCCAATTTGACGCACATTCATATCGCTGCGGCGCCGGCGCAATCGACGACGCCCGGCTCTCAGGTGATTCGCCATCGTTATGCTCGTCAAACACGGGCAATCCAGATGGATATTGCCGTGACCGATATCGATCAAACGATTACGGATTGCCTGGTCGATGCATCGTTTGTCGAGGGACTGATCATTGCGGACTCGGCGCTTCATGAGCAGCTGTTGTCGAAGGAGTATCTCGTTGAGGCAGTCGACAAGCTTGGCTTAAATCGTCGCGGTGTTGTGACGGCGCGCAGGGTTGCACGGTATGCCGATGGCCTGTCAGAAAGCGGCGGCGAGTCCAAGGCGCGCGCCCTGATGATCGAGCGCGGCTGGCAGACGCCGGAGCTGCAAGTTGAGCTGTTCGACCCAGTTGAGCCGGGACGGCCGTATCGCGTTGACTACTTGTGGCGTGCGGGCGACCAGCTGATTATCGGTGAGTTCGACGGATTCGTTAAAAGTGAGAAGGCGGCGGAGGAGGGCAAGCTCGCAAAGGCGCAATTTGATGAGCGCCAGCGCGAGTCGAGGCTTTCGCTGCTTGATAACTGCAAGATCGTGCGCTTGTGCTGGGATGATTTGAGGGACCCGTCAAAGCTCGATCGCAAACTCAAAGTTGCCGGCGTGCCGCGTGCGTGTTGAGGCGGTTGCAGGACGTTGAGCCGCACGAGCGTGGAAATCCGGACGGACGAGCGTGGAAATCTGGACGCGTATTGGTTGAGCGTGGATTTTCGGACACACGAGCGTGGATTTTCGGACGCTTGTTGAATGAGCGTGGATAATCTCCCACTTTTGGCTCGTAAGGGGGCTCAAAGTGGGAGATTTTCCACGCTCATCTTGCGGGTGCGATACAGCGGCGATCAGGCGCTGATGATGTGGGGCAGCGGCAGGTCGTGGGCGTCGGTGGGAATGTGGTCGACACGCTGCTCGTCAAAGGCGATGCCGATGATTTGACATGCGGGCGAGAGCGTGGGCAGGTAGCGATCATAGCAGCCGCCGCCGTAGCCCAGGCGCGCGCCGGCGCGGTCGAAGGCTACGAGCGGCACGACGACCATGTCGAGAGCTTCGGCAGGCACGATAGGGAAGCGGTCACTGTCGATGTCCACGGCCGCGAAGGTCCGCGTGGGGTGGGCGATAAACGGAGCCGAGGACGCATCGCCGGCGGCAACTGCCCGCATGCACATGCGCTGGCCACAAGCCATGGCGTCTGTTGCCGAGAGCATGCACGGATAGGCCACGCGCCAGCCACGCGCGACGGCCGCGGCGGCAAACGCGGCTGGGTCGACCTCGGAACCCATGGCGGCATAGACGGCAACGGTGCGTTGGCCCGCAGTGTCGCTGGACTCCATCAGCTCAACAAGCCGCGCGCATACAACAGCGGACTTTGCCGCCCGCACATCCAAATCAATAGCATTGCGCCGGGCAATCACCGTCCGCCGCAACTCAGCTTTATCCATCCCAGCCTCATCTCCCAAGCCTGCCAAAAAGGGACAGGTTTATTTTGGCAGCTTTTATCTGGGCAAACGCGATATGGGCAGTAAAGTCACCGCAAATATGCCTGTGAACTGCGCCCTTCGTGGTTGTTTGGGCCTGTGCGTTAATGCTATAACGCTGCAGCGATCGCCTCAGTCACAAACTTATTGAGTGACTCACCCTTCTTTGCCGCTGCCAGCGCTGCTTGCTTGTGGAGCTCAGAGCCCGTTCTTACGTTGAACGAGCCCTTAAAAGCCCGCTCGGGTTCCTTGCCCTTCTCGGCGCAAAACTCAAGGTAATCGTCGACGGCGTCGTGGAAGCACTGCTCCACTTCTTTAACCGTGGAGCCTTCAAATACGATTGCGTCTCTAATGCCGGTGACCATACCTGTTAGCACATGCTGTTCGGCATCGAACTCGACTGGGGCGAAATAACCCTTGTATGCCAAAACGTTACTCATGACTACCTCCGACATCTTGCAGAAATCGAACGATGTTTCGAATGGTCCCCGCTGTCAATTCGTCAGATGGATGTGGCGCGTGCATTACGAACATCCTGCCATCTGATGGCCTGTAGAAGCGAGCGCGCGATCCGGATGTCTTGCCTTTGTTGTCCATTTCAAAGCCATATGAAGCCATGACTTTTAAAAAATCGGTATACCGATACGTCGAAGGGCAGCTAAGCAGTTGGGCGATGAGTTTATCGGTCCGAGCCATCCCGCCTCACATTTTGCAACTATATCTTAGTTGCAATTTAAGTCCGATGCAAGCACCCTTGCTATAGAACATGTGTACGTATAGAACAAATGTTCGAACCAACGCAAAGGCACCTGCCCCTTCGTGGGGGTTTGCTGGGGGCGGGTGTCTACAGCGGTTTGTCTCGATCTGTAACAGTAACTCGGCAAAAATGGGCCTAGCTGTTACAGATTGAGACAAAGGGGCGGCGCCATTCGGAAACGTCTCGATCTGTAACATCTGGAGCCTATATTGCCGCCTAGATGTTACAGATTTAGACAAACTGGTGGGACGGGGTGAGCTGCCCCACCCAAGCAGCGGCAAAAGAAAAAGGTAGATTTTCAGGCATGTCCCAAAAATCTACCTTTGCTGTGCGTTAGCCCATCAGGTCAACGACGTTAAAGCCGGCGTTGCTCTTGGCGATGACGTCGCGGCCGCCAAAGACGCAGGTGGGCGACTCGGCCGCAATGCGCGTCACGTCGGCGCCGAGCGAGCGAAGCTCACCGGGCGTGGCGGCGAGCATCTGGGCGCGGCGCTCCTCGCGTGCGTGCGGATCGAGCCCGGCCAGGTAGGTCGTGTTGCGGCGCTTGGTGAGCGCGTACGGCTTCACCGGCGCGTCCATGCCGCTCACGCAGCTCACGATAAAGCCCTCAAAGGCGGCCTCGTCGGGCTCAAAGCTGCCGAGCCATTCGCCTGCGCGCGCAACGCGCTCAATCGAGGGATCGATTGCCGGGTCGCGGTAGGTGTAGAACGCCGTCTGACGCTCGCCTGCCGCGCGGAATCCGCAGCCGTACGCGCCGCCCTTCACGCGGATCTCGTTCCACAGATAGTCGTAGGAGAGCGCGTTGGCGGCAACCGCCCAGGCGCCCGTCACGTCGATGCCCAGGCGACGCGGGTCGCACGCGCTTGCCGCAAAGCAGATGTCGCTGGGGATGACAAAGGCCTCGTGGCGGTCGCACGGCGTCGGCACCACGAGCGAGTTGCGGCCGGCATCGGCGCCGTCGTCAGTGTCCAGTCCCAGGTCGCCCGCGGCGGCCCAGTACGCGTTAAAGTCCTCGTCGCTGCCGGTAAAGCTCGCCATGCAGCCATCGGCCACAAAGATGCGGTCTGCCAGCTCGGCAAGCTTGGCACGCAGGCCGTCCAGGCGCTCGTCAAAGTGCTCGAGCAAATCGCGCAGGAACAGGTAGAAATCCACGCCCGAAAGCTGTTCGCGCACCACGGCCGAAGGCGAGCTGTAACTCATCGCGCGACCGAGCGCCGCCGAGTGACCGTTGTTGATAAAGCCCTGCTCAAGTCCAATGCGAATCTGCGTGAGCACGTCGCGCACGCGGTCGGCGTCGGCATCGAGCAAAAGCGTGCTCGACCACACCTCGCGCGGCAGGCTCGCTAGCGCATCGATCTTCTCGGACAGGGCGCCGGCGCTCACCAGCAGGTAGGGGCGCACACCGTCCACGTCGGGCTGGGTCATGACTTCGGTCGTAAAGCTCAAAAAGCCCAGCTCGCCGGCGAGCAAGTTGTCGAGCTCCTCGGCCGAGTGCTCGCTCGTGGGCAGCTGTTTGAGCAGGCGGCAGAGCAGCGTTACATAGGGCAGGTCCTCAAACGCGACGCAGCTCAGGTCGAAGTACTGCATGGCGTAGGCCAGGCGGTTGGTGGAGATGCCGTGACGCAGGCAGGGGATGGGCGCGGTCGTATCCACAACGAGCGGCGGCTCGGGGCGCGCCTCGCCAATGTCGGACACGCGCAGGCGCGGCAGCGTGGCCTTGTCCTCGGGCGTGTCCTCGGCCTCCTGCGCGGCACGCAGTGCGGCCGTGCGCTCGACTACGTCGGCCAGCTCGGCATCGGTCATGGCGTCGCGCTTGGCAGCCAGCTCGGCAGCTTCGGCACCCTCCGCACCCTCGGCAGCGTCTACCGGAACCAGCTCGACCAACGCCATGTGGTCGTTTTCCAGCACCAGCTCGCGCAGCAGGTCCTCAAAGTAGCTGCCGTCCAGCTCGCCGCGCAGCTCCTCGTACACCGGGCCGTACTTGAGTGCTAGCGTCGCGGCGTCGTCATCGTAGAGCCAGGTGCTCAGCGCGTCGCACGCAATAGCCACGCCGTCGGCGATACCGTAGTCGCGCTGGCGCAGGTCGTACTCGTTGCTGCTGATGATGGCCTCCAGACGCTCGCGCGGAACGCCGTGCTCGCACAGGTCGCGGCAGGCGTCCTGGAACACGCGACGCAGCTCGCGCGCCACGCCGGGCTGCGCGTTTTGCAGCATGATAAGCTCGTAGGGCTGCAGGCTCTCGGCCGCGGTGTAGCTCACCACGTTGCCGCCCAGACCCGCCGCCAGAATGGCCTTCTTAACCGGCGCTTCGTTGGAGCCCAGCAGTGCCTCAAACAGGATGTCCGCGGCGATCGTGCGCTTGCGGTCGAGCGCGCTGCCCAGCACAAGGCCCAGGCCCACCAGGGCGTTTTCGGGCGTGGTGGCCATCTCGACGCGCTTATACTCGCAGGTCACGGGCGCTTGCACGCCCAGCGGATTGGGTGCCAGCACGGACGGGTCCTCGCCGGCGGCAACGGCGGCGTCCATGCGGCGGCTCGCGGCACTCGGTTGCGACAGATAGCGCTCGTCCAAAAAGGCCAGCGCGCGGTCCACGTCCAGGTCGCCGTAGAGCGTGATGTAGGAGTTGGAAGGATTGTAGTGGCGCGCGTGCGTGTCCAGGAACTGCTCGTAGGTGAGCGCAGGGATCGCGCGCGGGTCGCCGCCGCTCTCGTGCGCATAGGCGGTGTCGGGATAGAGCGCGGCGTTGACGGCGTCGTCCAGCACGCTCATGGGGTCGGACAGCGCGCCCTTCATCTCGTTGAACACCACGCCGTTATAGCGCAGCGTGCCCTCACGCAGGCTTGCGGCGCTGCCGCCGCCCTCGCCCTCGACGCCCTCCGGCAGGTCCAGCTCGTAGTGCCAGCCCTCCTGCTCAAAAATGGTGGGCTTGGTATAGATGGCCGGGTTGAACACCGCGTCCAGGTACACGTCCATCAGGTTGTACAGATCCTGCTCGTTGGTGGTGGCAACGGGGTAGATGGTCTTGTCGGGGTAGGTCATGGCGTTGAGGAACGTCTGCATGGAGCTCTTGATCAGATCGACGAACGGCTCCTTGACGGGAAACTTGGCCGATCCGCACAGCACCGAGTGCTCAAGAATATGGAATACGCCGGTGGAATCGGCCGGCGGCGTCTTAAAGCCAATGGCAAAGGCCTTGTTCTCGTCGTCGCACGCCAGGTACAGCAGGCGAGCGCCCGATGCGGTGTGGCGCAGCACGTAGGCGTCCGAGTCGAGCTCGGGCACGGTCTCGCAGCGCTCGACGGCAAAGCCATGGCAGGTGGTGCCGGGCACCAGCAGCGTGGCGGCAGCGGCGCGCGGGTCGGTTGAGGTAGTGGGCATATGCAGTCTCCTTTGACGCCCCAGCGGGGGCGAATCGAGTCGAATCCTCGAGAGTATACCCATATGGGGCCCTCGACCAATCTGCCGCACGAGCGTGGATTTTCGGACACACGAGCGTGGAAATTCGGACGCAAATTGAACGAGAGTGGATTTTCGGACGGAAACAGCCCCAAAACGCCCAAAAACCGTCCGGAAATCCACTCTCGATTCCTGGCCGTCCATCACTCATGCATTTCTCATTTCTCACTCATCTCTTATATGAGAGATAACAGAAAGATGAGAGATAAATATGAGAGATAACTGAGCAGCAAAGAGACAAGCAATCATGGTATTGTCTCAATACCGATTGTTCTACCAGCAAGAACATGTTTAAATGAAACAGATGGCAGACATCTTATCTTCCATCTCTCACTCATCTCTTATATGAGAGATAGCAGTAAGATGAGAGATAATTACGAGAGATAACTGAGAGATGAAGGAAATCTATTCGCGGCATTCTCCGCCGGACCGAGCGAAAGGACGTGCAGATGAACGAAAACGAGCTGGCCGGTCTGCTCGAGTCATTAAAGCGCACGGGCTCGGATGACCTTAGCGTCGAAGTGAAAGAGAGCGCTACGACGCTTTCCCGCGACGTATGGGAAACAGTCAGCGCTTTCGCAAACACTGCCGGCGGCATCATCGTGCTCGGAGTGAGCGAGCGCGCGGGTTTTGTCCCAGTTGAGAACTTTGAGACCGAGAAGGTGCTCAACCAATTCGTAGCGGGCATGGGTGATGCCGGCGGCCGCGGAAAACTGGCCAATCCGCCCAAATACACTATTGAGCGCGTGGAGCTTCGGGGCACCGTGGTTCTCGTTATCACGATTGAGGAGCTCGACCCGTCGAGCAAGCCCTGCTATGTAATAGAGCGCGGCGCCCAGGGCGGCAGCTACAAGCGCATCGATGACAAAGACGTGCCACTTTCACCGACCGAGGTTTTGGCGCTGTCGTCATACGAGCGGACGAGTCCTAGCGATCGCGATGCGGTGCCCTGCGCGAGCGTGGGCGATCTCGACGAGTCGCTGGTCGACCGCACGATAGAGCGTGCTTATTCGTTGACGCCTCGAGCGATGCACGGTGCGACGGACAAGAAGACAAAGATGGAGCGTCTGAATTTCCTCGACTCCCAGGGCAATGTTACCAAGGCTGGCCTCCTTGCCGCGGGCGTTTACCCTCAGCAGTTTTATCCCAAGCTCTTCATTGATGTGGCTGTCCATGTGGGAACTCAAAAGGGCGCTGCGGGACCGCTAAGGTTTATGGACCGCACAGTCTGCGAGGGCACCCTGGGCGAGATGATTTCGGATGCTGTCGCGGCTGTCGCCAAAAACCTGCGCCGCACCTCGACCGTCCAAGGCATTTCGCGTATCGACTCGCTGGAGATTCCCGAGGAGGTCCTGCGCGAGGCAATCGCCAACGCCGTAATCCACCGAGAATACGGAGATCGGTTCTGTGGGCAGTCGATCGCTGTTGACGTCTTTGATGACCGTATCGAGGTGACGAACCCCGGCGGCCTATACGGAGGAAAGACTCGCGAGAACCTGTTTGACGGCAGCTCCCGATGTCGCAATGCGACGCTTGTGAAGCTCGTGTCGCTTGTCCCATTGCCCGACGGCGCAGGCTCTCCTGCTGAAGGCAACGGGTCGGGCATTCCAATGATGCTCGATGCCATGCGTGCGCACGGTCTGGCTGAGCCATTGTTTTGCCCGGGTTTCGACCGGTTTAAGGTTGTCCTCTACCGAGCGAAGGTTGAGCAAATCGATCATGGCGGGGACTTAATTGTGGCGGCACTCAAGCGCAACGGCGAACTGGGAACACGTGAACTGGCAGAATGCACGGGGCTCACCGTCTCCCAGGTTAGGACGCGCGTCAATGCGCTCATCGCACGGGGCGAGCTTGAACCTACGGCGTCGGCGACGAGCCGCAACCGCAAGTACCGGCTGACGGAGCGCGCGGGGCAGCTGCACTAGTGGCTGCCCCGCCTCACATCCTGCCATTTCACGCGCTGCACATCGAAACCTGCGGCAAAGCAGTTACAATAGCCCAATGTGCATCGCGCACGACGATGATATCGGCGCCCGCGACTGGGGGAGAATACATGGCAGAGCAACAGATAACGCCGGGGACTAAGCTTCAGGTGGCATTCGACGTGCCCATGGGCCAAAAAACCGACTTCAACATGCTCGCCACGTACAAAGAGAACCTGGACGAAGCGTACTTCCTTATGAGCGCGCCCATGCTCGCCGGCAAGCCGCTCATCATGGACGAAAACCAAAAGCTCCTGCTGCAATACAAAGTGGGCGAGGAGACGTTCGTGCTGGCCGGCTACCCCGAGTCGGTCGAGAAAAAGGGCATCCGCACCTACTGGAAAATGCGCAAAGTCGCCGAGCAGCGCACCTTCGTTAAGCGCCGCGACGAGCGTTTTAAGGTTGCCATGCGCCTGACCTACCAGCGCGACAACGCGCCGACCCACGAGCCCGAGGACGCCATGACCATCGACGTCTCGGCCGGCGGTCTGGCTATCTACCTCAACGATTACCCCGACGTGGGCGAGGCCCTGACCGTACAAATGCCCACGATCCGCCTGCGGGGCGAGCGCCATGAGCTGCCCGAGCAGCTGGGCATCGTGTGTTGGGTGCGCCGCGCGCCCAAGGGCAGCCTGTACCGCAACGTCTGCGGCCTGCAGTTCCGCTACGCCGACGACATGGAGCGCGAGCTCGTCAAAGAATACGTCGGCTACATTCGCACCAAATATAAGATCTGATCGCCATGGCTCTGTTCAAGCGTAACAACAAAGATCAAGCTGCTGAGGATTTGGCTGAGGATTTGGACGAGGGCCAGGCCGGGGACACGTCGCAGGATGCGCCCGGCTCCAATGCCGAGGACGCGCCCGGCGAGGACTCCGTGCCCGAGCAGGCTCCCACCTCCCGCAAGCGCTTTGGCAAACCCAAACGCAAGTCCAAGCCCAAGCGCAACCTGCGCGGCGTGGTGCGCATCGAGGAGTTGGAGCAGGCACTGGCCGACCAAGACCTCGACGACATCGACCCCGACGCGGTCGTGTCCATGTATATGCCCAAGCGCCGCATGGAGCGCATCGGCGCGGCGCTGCTGCGCATGGACAAGCTGCAAAAGGCCCTTGTGGTGCTGGCGCTTGCCTTTGGTGTGCTGTTCGCCCTGTCGTTTATGCAGGAAAACATGGGTAACTTCACCATCAACCTCAACCGCCTGGAGCTGTTCCGCCGCGGCGTTGCCATCGCCGACAACGGCGACTTTAACAACGCCACTGCGCGCCTGGCCGCCGACGCCTTGGACAACGGCACCAATATCGCTGCCGAGGACCTGCCCGACAACCTGGACGACATCGACGGCAGCCACAACGGCAAGAACTACGTGGCGTACACCTTCTATATCCGCAACGCCGGCAAGACCGATCTGGGCTACAGCGCCAAGCTCAAGGTGGTCAGCGCCAGCAAGGGCGTGGAGAAGGCGGCGCGCGTGAGGGTGTATCGCAACGGCAAGCCCACTACCTATGCGGCGGCTGCGGCCGATGGCAACCCCGAGCCCAACACCGAGCCGTTTGCGTCCAAGGACGTGGTGACGACCATCAGCCACGCGAACTTCCGCGTGGGCGATGTGGACAAATACACCGTGGTCATTTGGCTGGACGGCGACGATCCGGAGTGCGTGGACAAGATTATCGGCGGCGCGGTGGAGTTCGGTTTTGACTTCGATTCGTCCGAGACCGACGATTCGAGCCTGTTCGTTAAGTTCGTGCAGGATATTGCCGACACCCTGACCGGCAACGACCCCATTAGCGCGAGCGGCAACGAGGCGCCCGATTACTACAAGGAACACAACGTAACCTGGAGTAACCGTCGCAACCAAAAGAACTCGCCCGCAGGGGACGAGGGTAAGTAGAACGAACAAGCGCCGGACCGGAATCGATTTTCCGGTCCGACGCTTTTGGTGACGGCTTATGCCGAGGTTTTGCCGTCTGAGGCGGTGGCTGAGGCGTCGTTCAGCAAGAACAACCGCAGCGCGAGCTTGATCGCGTAGCCCGGCTTGACCTGCGCCGCGTCTCCCATGCGTTCGTCCAGGTCGCTGCAGTAGGCGTAGAGGCCGCGGATGAGGTCTGCGCCCGAGAGCGTGAACATGTAACCCGCGTCCGAAAGCGCGTTGGGTGCTGCGGGCAGCCCCGCAGCAGCACAAAAGCTCGCAAGGTCGGGGCCCATGACGGCCTCGTAGTCGATCGCGGCGCCACGGTCACAAGGCTTAAGAGGGACTTATGACTACGCGGGAGAGAGATCAAATAAGGCAAACGATGTTCACGTAGCACCACATATAACTCGAGGTAGACCTATGAATCTGCCGGAATGTAGGCTGTCGAAAACTCATAAGGAAATCGTAAGAATTATGGTATTCTCAATTCCATGTCTAAAGGATGGGCAAGCAACATCCAACACGAAAGCGCGGGCTCCCCTTCCGGGCTTCTCGAGGGTCATCTGGGATGAATGGGGAAAGAAAGGGGTCCGTATGGATACCAAGGCATTAAAGAAGCAGATGGGCGCCGCCATCGCCATGGTCCTCGTGGCAGCCGTAGCCCTCGGCTCCGCCACCTTCGCATGGTTTGTGACGAACAACAAGGTCGACGCCACCACGAGCACGATCTCCGCTCAGTCGAACGCGGCGTTTATGTATATCCGTAATAAAGACAACGATAATAAAGACAAGACTTCTGATTCTGCTGATATCAAGGAAAACAAGGCGCTCTATCCCGCGACTTGGGATAAACACTTTGATGCTAACAAGGTTGCGAGTGCGGACGCAGGTGTTTATCAGTTCGAGTCCGCTACTGCTTTGTCTCCTACCGCTTCGACTATTGATGCGACGAAGCGTTACGCAATTGGAGACCCTGACTCGGCCGAAGTACTCAATAAGTATGCGGTCAAGAATACTTTTAAGGTTGGTACGAAGGGCACGAAGCTTACCAATCTTGTCGTTAATCCTGAAGATAATGGCATCTCTATTACTGGTGATGCCACCAGCAGCGCTAACCTTGACAGCGCGCTTCGTATTCTTGTGAAGTGTGGTAGCAACTGGGTTCTGTGCGATAAGAGCAAGGTGATTGAGGATTCTTCGAACGGTAGCAATCTGCTCGCGACCGAAGTTACTCCCGAGAACGAGGTCGAGGTTGACGTCTACGTGTTCTATGACGGCGACGACTCCGCCATCTACACCAATAATCTGGGCAGCCTCAAGGATGCTTCCAAGAAGATCAAGGTCACTTTTACCGCTACTGCTGATAACAAATAGCGCCGCGATCATGTAGGCGGGGGAGAGGTGTCCCCCGCCTTTTTCTTTAGAGAGGAGGATTTCCGTTGAACGTTAAGCAGATGAAAAAACAGCTTGCGATCGCAGCTTTGTCAGTAGTTATGGCAGCGGTTGCGCTCGGGTCTGCGACGTACGCTTGGTTCGTCTCCAACACAAAAGTTGATGGAACCACGAGCACCGTTAGCGCCCAGGCAAACGGAATGGTCCTCCAGATTGCGCCCGGCAAAGATGCCATTCATGACGGTAGCGATCATCAGACGACCGCTGCAAGTCGCGGTCATGAAATCAGCCCGTCCTCGACGAACGATGCCATTGCCTGGTTTGTTCCAAAGTCATGGAACGGTACAGATGTAAGCGGTTATCAGAAGGCAACAATTTCCAAGCAACTTGAGGGTGCGTATACGCTTGAGGGAGACCCCAAGACTTATTACGCCTACACCATGGCGGAATATACGCTCTACACGATTAGCCAGACTGGTGAGGCTGACGTCTATCTTGATAACAACAGTTCGAACGGACCCGTCGTTGTGACCGCGTCGGAAGGCGCTTCGGAAGAATGGTTCAACAAAATTAAAGGCAGCCTTCGCGTGGGCCTGTTGATCGACGATAAACTTAAAGTCGTCTATGCTCCCGTCCTCCCGACTGGTAAGGGAAATGATGTCTCCGCTACCGAGGGCTGGAGCTGCGTGGATTCTGGCAACCTTTCGGTGACAATGGCGCCGTCTTATGCCCATGTGTGCGGTGACAACATGGTTGATCAGAATGGCAAAAACTGGGGAGCAACCGGAAGCGGCGACTCCTACGTAAAGCCAACAGGCTATGCCCAAATGCTCGCCCACGTTGGCTACAGCGGAACCAACTTTAAGGTCGTCATTTGGATGGAGGGCACCGACAACGATTGTCAGAACATGTCTGGTCTCGATGTTGGCGAAGGAAGCCCGACCTTTGATGTAACGGTTAGCTTGGTCGGCATCGTGCCTGATTCCAAGCAGACTTAAGCCGCCGGCTAAATATGCCTGATAGGGGTTGTTTCGATTGAAACGGCCCCTTTTTTGTGTGGCTGTCTGCTACAAACACTTTGTCGAATATCGCTCGGGATCGGCGATAATGTGAGGAACTGTTCTTCCTGGAGGTTCCTTATGGACGGCATCGCTTCTAGTGTTCCGCTGATTGCTCGGCCGAGTTTCGACCGCGCTTGCAGCTTTGTGCCGTCCGAATATGTCCAGGCTTGGGAATGGTTCTTGCGCGAGGAGCAGCGTGGTGGTCTGTGGGATAAGCTTCCGCATCGCACGAATGCCGACAGTCCCCAATATCCCTTCCGCCTGTCGATTGATTCCGAACCCTTTCCCGTGTCGCGCGATTCGGGCATCTTTTGGCCTGGCCGCGGGCGCGTCAAGCATCCGCGAGAGAAGACCTTTGCGCTCTCGGTGCGCAATTCCAAACGTGGCACCTACCCCGTGTTCCGCCGCTCTATCTTGAGGACGGCACGTGGGTGCTCAAGTACTCGTCGCAGAGCACTTCGGTCGAAAACTGGCGCGACCAGGACTGCAACCAAAAGATGATCAACTGCATGGAGTGCGGCGTTCCCGTTGGTGTATTCTTTGCAACGGGCGCCGGCTACAGGGTGCTTGGTCTCGCATTCGTCGAGCGCTACGAGCCCGAGAACAGCTGGTTTGTACTGCACGGCCCCGTCCATAAGAGTGGGCCCGACGCTCGTTTCTTCCCCGATATGAGTTACATGAAGGATCCTCCGATTGCGGCGGAGTTCTCCGGTGCTCCGGCGAGCGATGATGAAAAGGTCCGCTATGCGCTGCGTCGCGAGCGGATCGGCCAGCAGCGTTTTCGCACTGAACTTTTTGAGGCCTACACTGGTCGATGCGCCGTCTCGGGTTGCAATGTCGACGAGGCGCTCGAAGCCGCGCATATCGAGAACTACTCGGGTCCCAAGTCGCAGGTTGTCAGCAACGGCATTCTGCTGCGCCGCGACCTGCATTCGCTGTTCGATGCCCATCTGATTTCGTTTGAGTTGGTGCGCGGCGACTATCAGCTGTGTGGGTCGTATCTTCTGCAGCATACGGATTATGCAGCGTTTGCAGGGTCGGTATTGCGCGAGCCGGATGAGCATCGCCTGCGTCCCAATGCTCGATTCCTCGAAGCCCACCGCGCCGAGTTCGATTTCTCGGAATCGCGACGTCGGGCGGAAGCTGTTGCTCCGTATTAAGCGGGTGCTGGCTGTCGCAGTCCAATCATGTCGATTGATCGGATCGCGCTGCGCCGCATCGAGAGCTGCGCGATCCTGCCATCCTCTCCTCAACAGTTAAAACGGGAAAGGGGAGCCATGGGATGGCGAAGCGATATCGCACGAGGCGTGTACGGGAACTTGCCGCGAGCGTTAATGGACCGGAGCCTGTTTCCGCTCGTCGAGGCCACCTGCAGCCAAATCTGTCTACCGTGCCCGAACTGTGGCGCAGGCCTCCCATGCCTAGACATCAGCTTCATCGACATCCGCGACAAACGCGCTACCGAACCGCGGGCTCGAACAGGTCTGCGTCTCCCAATCTATCCTCAGCAATGCTCAACCTGCGGATGCGTTATTACCTATGACGATGCGGAGTCATAGCTTCGAAGGCTGAATATCTAGTCGGGTAAACCCAGTGATTCGACATTTTCTGCATTACACCAACAACTTAGCTACCTGCGCATACTCGATTTTCGAGATTTGCCCTACAGGTAGGTTCCCTCGAACAGGGTCTTATGGAACTGGGTGTGGTGGTCGCGTGCCCAGGTGAAGAGCGCCTGGTCAAAGTCGCCTTGGCTGGTGGGGATGCCATAGACGCCGGCGACTTCCACGCGCACGAACTCCAGCGCGGGCAGCTTGTTGATGGCCGTGAGCGCAAACGGCGAGGTGGGCTCCTCGAACAGGTAATGGCTGCCTTGCAGCGCGCCGCAGCCGGTGCAGGTGCTGGCGAGCGATACGGTCTTGGTGGTGCGCGACGTTACGGGCTTGTAGCCGCAGCGCTCGCGCAGGTAGTCGCGGATCTCGGCCGGCACGCAGCCCAGCGCGGGGATGATGGCTATGGCGTTGGCGCGGGCGGTATCGATCGCGATGTGGCCTGCGTCGTCCATGGCGGGTGCAGCGCCGGGCGCAGCCTTGCTGCCCGAGTCCTCGGCCACCCGATACGGAATGCCAAAGGCCGCCACCGTCGTCTGCTCGTGGCACTTCCAACATTCGCGCTTGCCCAGCACTAGGTAGATGTAGGGCGCGCTGGGGTCGGAGCGATCCACGCCGGGCAGCCATTGAGCAAAGGGCTCCGGGTTGACGCCATCGGGCACGTACCAGATCTTCTTGGCCCGGTCCCACTTGGCGCCCAGGGCCTTGGCCTCGTCTTTGTGCGAAAAGGGAACATCGAGCTCGGTGCGCATGGCGGCTCCTTTGTGCGGCTTGCGGTGCATGTGCTCCAAGGATACCCCAGCGCTGGGTGCTCGATGCGCACGACTGGGGCCGGCGGTATTTGAGCTGGTGGCCGGTGGCGTCTGCTGCCTTAACGGGGCGATTGCGGCGTGGCGAGCGGTCGTTGGATGGATGCTTCGACCGTCCAAGAAGTCGCGGGGTGTTTTAGCGGGGGCGTGCCGTCAAGCAAATGGGCAAGTGCATGGTCAGCTTTTGGTCAGTTGATCGGCAACCTTGCCAAAAGCTTGACGGATTTGCAGCTAGACGTCGACGAATGAGCACTTTGGACGCGCCGCGGCGAAAATCCGCCGGTTGTTTGTCGAAAACTTAGCAGGACTGCCAACGGCCACCGACGCGCGTGCTATCTTCGCGCCATGAGGTACTTTATCGTTTCACATAACGCTGCGCTGGCGCTTTTGGCGCACATGCCGAACCCTCGATTTGGGGATTCGGAACCAGAGGTCGTGTCGATTGCAGGCGCCTGCGCGCTCCTGGACCAAGAGGCGCAGGAGGTTATCGATCGCTATGACCTGGGGGTCGAAACGCTGGATTTGCTGGTGCCGTCGCGCATCGATCGCCGGCGGAGCAAGCATGTTAAGACGCACCTGTGCACCAACGAGCTCCCGGCGGGTTCGTTTATCTCGCTGGGCCACTGGATGGGCGACCTGGATGCGTATGTGTGCTCTCCTGAGCTGGCGTTTTTGCAGGCTGCGCACGATGGCGATGCGGCGGCGGCCATCTATGCCGGCTATGCCATGACATCGGACTACCGGCTGGATAACCTTGCTCCCGGTGGGGTGACCGGCAGGGATGCGGGCATGCGCGATGGCAGGCTCACGACTAAGGAACTCATCGCGGCGTATATCGAGAAGTCCCCCAAGGTGAGAGATCTTGCGAAGGCAAAGGCGCTCCTTGCATATGTGATCGAGGGGTCGCGCTCTCCGAGGGAATCGGGGCTGTGCATGTTTATGTCGCTGCCTACGCGCTACGGCGGGTATGCATTGGGCAAGGCCGAGCTCAACAAGAAGGTCTTCATCCGCGATGGATACAACGATGGGCGCAATCGCAGGCTTCGCGTGTTGGAACGCACGCCCGACATAACGCTTACGGCTAAAGTCGAGGTGGGCATGGATAAAGTAAAGGCCGGGCTGCTGCCAGAGGTACTGACCGCGCTGGTTGATTACGACAGCGATGCCATCCACGACGGAAGCGAGAAGATCCACAAGGATGCCGAACGCCGCAACGAGCTGCAGATGCTCAATGGGGTCGCGTACTTTACGGTGACGACTGACCAGGCAAGCGACTACGACAAGCTCGTTCGCTTGTGCGAACGCGTCCGACGGAAACTGCATCGGAATAAGCGACCCATTTTTAACAAGCCCATGAGCGAGGAACAGCGATACTTTGTCCTCAAGCGCGTCGAAACGAAGCGTTTTAAGCTTTGGCAAACGGTTATCGAGGCGCGTCAACATTGGTAGGGGCGGTTGCTGGGGGTGGGGCCAGGGGCCTTATTTTCAGGTCTAATACTTTTCCCGAGAAGTGAACGAGTCAAAACGGACCCCCGAAGCATCGACACTTTTGGCGGCTCATTTCCTGCGGTTTTGACATTGGAATCCTGCGGTTTTTGCTTTGAAAAGTGTGGATGCTTCGGTGGTCCAAATAAGCTCGTTCACTTCTCGGGAAAAGTATTAGACCTGATTATGGGAAGGCTATCTGGATGTGGCCACGAGGCTTGTGAAGGCCAGATTGGGGCGGTCACCAAGGCTGTTTGGGTGGCTTTGGGCCTAATCGGGGTGATCGCTGGGGCTACTTGGGCGATTTTAGGCCCGGCTGGGATGGTTATTGGAGCTGTCGAAGCGGCTTTGGGTGCTGCGGCGACCTTTTGGCTTGGCGGCGTAAAACAAAACAGCTCAGAGGCTTCGCCTCTGAGCTGCGAACATTTGGTGGGCGTTAGAAGATTTGAACTTCTGACCTCTTCCGTGTCAGGGAAGCGCTCTCCCCCTGAGCTAAACGCCCGATCAAGGGTGCGCGAGTGCGCAGGGAATAATATAACGGAGCTCCCGCCCAGTGGCAAGAACTATTTTTTAAAAAGCGGCGATTTGCGACCCTATCCGCCCCGATGTAGCGCGTACAGCACGCGGAAAGTCGCGTTTGTACCCCCGACGAACAGCACATTCGCGTAGAATAACTCCATTATGGGCAAATGGTGTCCAGGCAGTTTACAACACGGCATCTGGGGGAGGGGCATGTCGGACGCGCGTTCGCTGCAAAAACAGTTCAATCGCATGCTCGCCACGTTGCTGGTGGCCCTTGCTGCTGCCGGAGCCGTAACGTATGCCTGGTACATCTACAATGCCAACCGCCATATCACCGACGTCAAGATGGCCGCGGGCACGGGCGTCACCTTCCTTATCTCCAACGAGTACGACGGCGAATACAAGACCAACGCCGGCCTGAGCTTTGCAGGTCTGCTCGATCCCGTCTCGACCGACAACGTGCTCAACGGCTTCCAAAAGGTAACGGGCTTTACCGGCGGAACCACGCAGGATTCGCTGTTTGCCAGCATGTTTGGCGCGGCCGAGCATTCCGACTATTACAAGACATCCCTGTACCTGGCCACCAACTCGGCCGCAACCGACGTGTACCTGTCGGGCATCGACTTTACCGAGCAGGACTCGGCAAACCCCATTTCCACTGCCCTGCGCGTGGGGCTGGTCGCCTATGCTCCAGGGCAGGGCGACACCGTTACGGGTCAGTACGTCTTTGAGGTCTCGGGCGAGCACAATCCTCAGGCACGCTACAACACCCTCGACGGCAAGGATGCCGGCGAAAACGAGCAGAACCGCCTGGTGCTCGACAGTACCCGCTCCGATGGCGCCACGATCCATTTTGACCAGCTGACCAGCGCAAACTTCTGCGACTACAACGAAGACACCGGCATCGTGAGCCTCAAGGAGGCCACGACCAAGATCTGCAGCCTGCCCGCCGCTGCCAAGGGCGCCGACCGTAGTACGCCCGTGCGTGTGGATGTATACGTGTGGCTCGAAGGCTGCGACCCCGATTGCACCAACAACCTAGCCGCCACCAGCCTGCAATCGCTGGCGCTGCGCTTTGCCGGCAAGCGTTCGTAAGGGGCCGGGGATGAGTACGTCGAACATCAAAGATATCTTGGGCTCGCGCCGCCGTATGGTTGCTGCGGCCGCATGGATGTTGGTGCTGGTGGCCGCCCTGAGTGCCGCTACCTACGCCTGGTTTAGCAACTCGCGCTACACCAACGTGACGCCCGTGGCACACACGGTAAGCGACGAGGGCTCCGACCTGCAGATTGGACTTTCGGCCAACGGACCATGGGACACAACGGCAACGCTTGCCGCCGCCGACAAAACACTCTACCCCATCTCGACGGCAGACCTTTCCCGCTTTTGGCGTGGCACCTTCCAAAATGCCGCGGGCATTACGACCGACTACGCCGACTGCACCGCGCAGCTGAACGACTATGCCCTCACTGGCACGCTGTACCTTAAGGGCAGCGATAGCGCTCTCAACGTGTACCTGTACCAGGGCCAGATGAGCGTGACGAGCGACCCGCAACTGCTGGCCGCACTGCGCCTGGGCCTGGTCATCACGACCCAGTCCGGTACGCAAACGCATATCTTTACCTGCGACGATCTGGGCAACACCTCGGGCGCCACCAGTAGGCGTACCACCGCGCAAGACGGCGTGGTCGTGGCGCCCGGTGCCTCGGGCTGGACCTACACCGCCGATCCCGCACGCGCCATAAGCGCCTACAGCATGGACGGCGCCGGCGACACGCCCACAGCGCGCGCAGGCGCTACGCCCATCTGCACGCTGCCCGCCAACGAGGTGGCAAGCGTTCGCTACGTTGTGTACATGGAAGGCTGCGACGCCAATTGCATCGACGAGGCCCAGGCCCGCGATGTGGTGCTGCAGCTTGCCTTTGCCGCGGCCAAGGCATAAGGGGGCGAGCGACATGAAAGACCAGAAGCACATGCCAGCAGATAGCTGCGAAGCCAAAACCCAGAGCACGGGCCCCGCAGCCCCCTCCAGCGCGTCCGCCGAGCGCTCACACCTCGAGGACGCCGCCGCCAGCCGCCATGCCCGCCGCGCGCGTGCCTACATCGCGCTCGTTATGGTGGCGCTCGCCGCCACTTTGGGCGTCGCGACTTACGCCTGGTTTACCAACAACATGAAGGTCAACACCAACTCGGTGAGCGTGCACAGCGACACGTCCAAGTTGGCGCTGGAGCTGGGCGACGCCGACCGCGGCAGCTGGTCGCAGCAAGGCGATGCATCTCTGACCTCCACCGCGAGCGGCGCCGTGACGCTCTACCCGGTCTCGACCTTTGACCTCAACGGCTTTGCTGCCTGCGCGCAAAACAACTCTGTCGGCGATGCCACAGTGTTTGAGCAGGCAAAAGACAACGGCTCCGCGTTCTATCACGGCTGGATCGATCTGCGCCCCACCATTGCCGGAACGGGCGCCAGCAAGGTTAAGGGCAAGGTGAGCCTGTATCTGGCCGAATCGCTGGTCCCACAGGGTGCCGATGCCGAGCTGCTGCGCGCAGCCCGCGTGGGCATTAAGGTCTCGAGCGGCAGCCAGGTGCTTGCCACCAACATCTTTGAGCTCGACAGTTCCGACAGCGGCCATCGCGGCGAGCATCCCACGACCGCGCCTGCGGGCCTGGCGGGCTACGCCGATGGCATGCTGCTGGGCTGGCAAAACGGCCAGCTCGCTTGCGGTGCCAACGTGACGCGGGACCCGGCCGCCTTTACCCTGGACGCCGGCGAGACGGCCGAGCGCCCGCAAAACTCGCTCGCCACGCTGGCGCTGGGCCAGACCTATCGTCTGGATATCTATTACTACATCGAGGGCACCGACCCCGATAGCGCCGACTATCTCTATCAAGACCCGGGTACCCTGCACCTGGCCCTCTTTGCGACCTTGGACGGTGAGTAGCCATGACGCGTAAGCAGCCCGCCGCCAACTGCGCGCCCGCCACCGGCAAGTCCAACGCCGCCGCCCCCGCCGACACCGACCTGCGCCGCAAGCTCGCCACCACCGTGGTGCTGGTGCTGTTTGCGCTGGTGGCGATAGCCATGGCAACCTTTGCCTGGTTTTCCATCGCCGATAGCGCCAAGACCCGCATGCTCATGATCGACGCCAACGCCGACGGCTCGCTGCGCTTTGACCTGGACGAGCACGCCACATTCGACGAATACGTGCACAGCCTGGGCTTCGACCAGATCTCGGCGCGCATCGCCAGCGAAAAGGGCGTGGACATCGATGCATCCATGCTCAAACCCGTTACCACGAGCGACTATCAGACCTTCACCTTCGAAGACGGTTCCACCGTCGATCCCGCCACCGGCGCCTACCTGGAGTTTACGCTGCACTTTATGAGCAGCACGGACCTGCGCGTTCGTCTGACCGGGCAGGACGGCGACGGTGGCGCGTCCGGCACGCGGTTTAGCTCCGACACGCAGGGTATGGCCAGCGCCATGCGCATGAGCTTTACCGCCGACGGTCACACCTGGGTCTATAACCCCAACGGGGGCGGGGGCTCGTCTGGTGCGGCCACTGTCTTTGGGCTCGACTCGGGCGCTGCCACCGCGGCCAGCGATATGTTCGACCTGATAAAAGATACGGATAAGCCGGTAACCGTTCGCATATGGCTCGAGGGAACGGACCCAAATTGCACTAATATGCTAAAGGGAGCTAACTATTCGGTTTCGATGCGCTTTGAGGGCATCGAGGAACAGTAGATATGCACGGCGGCCGCCGGGCCGCGCACGACCTAGACAGACACGGTAGTAAGGGACATCATGCAATCTGTTAAAAAAGTCGCATCCATCGCACTGAGCGTCGTCATGTGGATCATCATCCTGGTGGCGGCCCTGTATGCGTTTACCACGCTCGCCACGCACGAGGACGGCAGCGTCTCGGACATCGCCGGCTTCACCCCGCTCGCCGTGCAGTCCGACTCCATGGCGCCCACGTTTAACAAGGGCGACCTCATCATCATCAAAAAGTGCGACACCTCCAAGCTCGAGGTGGGCGACATCGTGACGTTCCATACCATCATCGACAACGAGTACGCGCTCAACACGCACCGCATCGCCGCCATCGACGAGGTCAACGGCATGCGCAGCTTTACCACCAAGGGCGACAACAACGACGTGGCCGATACGCACATCATCAGCGACGGCGACATCGTGGGCAAGTACGTGTTTGCGCTGCCGCAGATGGGTAAGGTCATGGACTTCCTGTCCAGCTCCATGGGCTTCCTCATTGTGATCGTGCTGCCCATGCTGCTGTTCTTTATCTACCAGGTGTATCACCTCATCGTGGTGGGCATGAACCTCAAGCGCGCTATGGCCGAGGAAGACCGCCTGGCCGCCGCGGCCGCCATCGTGGACGCCGAGGGCAAGGGCGACACCGCGACTGTCACCGCCGATAACGCCGCCGAGCAGCTTGCCCAGGCCGAGGCCAAGCTCGAGGAAGCCCGTCGTCTGAAGGCCGAGGCCGAGGCGGCGATGAACGCAAACAAGCAGGAGGACAGCGACAGTGAGTGAGTTTCTGGGATTTGCCTGGGAGCTGCTGGCAAAGGTCGTCTACAACGTCGTTGCCGTCGTGAGCTCCATCCTTAATCTGCTGGTGTTTGGCTGGGTTGAGTACTTCAGCATCTTTATGACCTACTTCACCACGTTTGACCTGGTGGGCAAGATCGGCGCGGTCATTCTGTTTGCCATGCTCATCGCGGTCCCCGTGCTGATCGTGGCCATTCTGGTTCACCGCTACCGCATCAACCGTCGCCTGCATCGCGACGACACGTCCAACAAGGCACTCTATCGCGAGATCGGCCGCCTGAACAAGCAGGTGCTCGACCTTATGGACGAGAAAAACAAGCTGCTGGCGCTCAAGGTCAATGCCATGGGCGGCACCAAGCAGATTCCGTACGTGGGCGCCTCGGCCCTGGCCGACGATCACCTGCCCACGGTGGGCAACGTGGTGGGCGCCGCCGTGGGCGCCGGTGCGCCTGCGGGCGAGGGCGCCACGGCTGCCGTGGTGTCGGGCAACGCGTCGCTCGCGCTCGATGGCGAGGGCGTCAAGGATGCCGCGGCCGCCATGGCCAAGGCTACCGTCGAGGCCAAGACTCTTGCTGAGGAAAAAGAGATCGCCCAGGCCAACCGCTTTCCCAAGCTGTCCCTTGTGGACCTTAAGTACCGCGACTGGGAATCGCCGGCCTACGACGATGCCATCTCGCTGGAGGACTTTGTCGACAGCTTCCGCGCGTTCGCCTGCAGCCAGATGAAGCTCTACTACACGCCCGAGGTCATCCGCCGCTTTGTGGCCGGCATGGCCGCCTCCAAGCTGCTGATCCTGGAGGGCATCTCGGGTACCGGTAAGACGTCGCTGCCCTACAGCTTTAGCCGCTACCTGGACAACCCCGCGACCATCGTGTCGGTGCAGCCGAGCTTCCGCGACCGCACCGAGGTGCTCGGCTACTTTAACGAGTTTTCCAAGCGCTTTAACGAGACCGAGTTCCTCCGCGCCGTGTACGAGGCGGGCCTTCGCCAGGACCCGTCCATGATCGTGCTCGACGAGATGAACCTCGCCCGCGTGGAGTACTACTTTGCCGAGATCCTATCGGTACTCGAGATGCCCAGCCACGACGAGTGGGTGCTCGACCTGGTGCCTACCCAGTGGGCGGCCGACCCCAAGGGCCTGCACGACGGCAAGCTCACCATTCCCGACAGCCTGTGGTTTATCGGCACCGCCAACAACGACGACTCTACCTTTACCATCACGGACAAGGTGTACGACCGCGCGATCCCCATCGAGCTCAACGAGCGCGCCGACGCGTTTGAGTGCGAGCCGCACGAGCGCGTGCACGTGACGGCCGAGCATCTGCAGTATCTGTTCCAAAAGGCCAAGGTCGAGTACGTGATCGACGACGAGCTGCTCCAGAAGATGCACAAGCTGGACCAGTACCTGCAGACCCGATTTAAGCTGGCCTTTGGCAACCGTATCATCAAGCAGATGTACGACTTTATCCCCGTGTACGTGGCGTGCGGCGGCACCGAGCTGGGCGGCATGGACTACATCATCGCCCGCAAGGTGCTCAAGAAGTTTGAGTCCATGAACGTGAGCTTTGTGCGCGACGAGATGAAGGGCCTGATCGAGTACATCAAGAAGACCTTTGGCGAGGGAGGCCTGCCCGATTCCGTCATGTACCTGCAGCGGATCCAGAACTTCTACTAATGGCGTAAGTGCGGGGCGGCGTTATGTCGCCCCGCCTCTTTCCGATCGATCCAACCTATGGAGTAACCCATGTCCGAGACTATTCAGGACCTCTATACCAGCTTCTCCGAGCAGATGGAGCCCATCCAGGAGGACAGCCGCTACTTCCGCTATCTGTTTGAGATGGCGCAGGCCTCGGGCACCACGATCGAGCAGCAGCGCGAGGAGCTCGTCAAGGTGGTGGACGAGGAATGGATCAGCATGATCGAGGACTCGCTCGACGCCATCAACACCATTATCGAAAAGCCGCGCCGCTTCATCACCACCGAGGAAGAGGTGGTGCCGGTCTCGCTTGCCAAAAAGATTAGCGCCGACAGCGTCCGTCACCTGAGCCAGAACACGCAGTTCCTGGCGCCGAGCGACGATGGCGGCGTCCACCCCACGCGCATCCTCAACGTCAATACCGTCGAGACGTACGACCTGTACGAGAACCGCTTTATCTACCACCTGATTCAGCGCCTGCTGACGTTTGTGGACAAGCGTACCGACGTGATCTTTTGGTCGACGGGCAACGAGATCCGCAACCGCTTTAAGATGCACAGCAAGATCGACGACGCGTACGAAGAGATCGAGTACAACGTCGAGATGACGGTCAAGAACCGCCAGAGCTTTGCCGAGAACGATGCCGACAACATGGATGTCTTTATGCGCATCGACCGCGTGCGCCGTCTGGTCATGGCGCTGCGCGGCGCGTCGTTCTGCCAGATCATGAACGGCTGCAGCGCGGTCCGCAGCCCCATCCAACGCACCAACCTCATCATGAAGGATCCCAACTACCGCAAGTGCTACCAGCTGTGGCAGTTTATGGAGCGCTACGACAAGGTGGGCTACAACATCGACGTGCAGCAGCAGGCACTGGCGTTCGATGACGAGTACATGGTGCAGATGTACACCAACCTCATCAACAACTACACCGTCTTTAAGAGCCTGACCGATGACGAGCGCAACCTGCAGGAGCTCGAGAGCGTGCAACACGCGCCGGTGGCGCCCAAGTTTATTAAAGAGATTAAAGAGGTGCAGGTCGATAGCCCCGACCTGCCCGATGTCGAGGTCCGTCGCGTGTTTGTGGAGGAGGTCACGCAGGCTCAGCTCGATGCCGAGCAGGCGCTGGCCGAGGCCCGCGAGCAGATCGAGGAGCTGCAGGGGCAGGTCAAGTCTTGGAAGGTTCAGGCCCATGCGCTGACCGACGAGCGCGACGATCTGGCCGACGAGCTGGATGAGGCCAAGACGCGTGAGCTGGCATTGACGCAGCGCGCACAGATTGCCGAGGCCGATGTTGAGGAGCTGCGCGCCTCGCTGGAGGATGTCGAGGCCGGCAAGAAGGCTGCCGAGGATGCTGCCGTTGAGGCGCGCTCGACCGCGGCGGCCCAGCTTGAGCAGATGCGTGCCGAGGCCGATGCCGAGGTCGCGGCCGCTCGTGCCGATGCTGATGGCAAGGTCGCGGCCGCAGAGCAGGCGGCCGCCGAGCAGGTCGCGCAGGTCAAGAGCGAGTCTGCCGCGGCCCTGGCTGCCAAGACGGCGGCCGATGCCGCCGAGCTGCAGGCCGCCAAGGATGCCGCCGCGGCCGAGCTCGCCGCCGTGCGCGAGGCCTCTGCCAAGGAGGTGGCTGCACTGCATGCCAAGCTGGACGCCGCCCAGCTGCAGATCGAGGAAGTGCAGCTGACGGCCGAGCGCGATGCCCGTGCCGCAGCCGAAGCGGCCGACGCCGCCGCGGCCGCGGCGGAGCAGAGGCTCGCCGACACCGTCGCCGCGGCCGAGGAGAAGGTTTCCGCTGCTCAGCAGGCAGCCGATGCCGCGATTGATGCCGCCCGCGCGGCCGCCGATTCTGCCGTCGAGCAGGCTGCGGTGGACGCCAGCGAAAAGGTCGCCGCAGCTGCTGCCGAGCGTGATGCCGCCACGCGCGCCGCCGAAGAGGCCCGTGCCGACGCGGACGCGCGTATCGCTACGGCCGAGCTCGAGGCGGGGGAGCGTATTGAGCAGGAACTCGCCGCCGCCAAGGCCGCGCACGAGCGCGAACTCGGGGCCGCTCGCGCCGAGATGCAGCAGCGCTTGGACTCGTTGGCGCATGAGCTGGAGCTGGCCCAGCGCGATCGCGCCCGCGCCGAGCGCCGTGCTGAGGGCAACAGCCTGTCGCGCTATCTGCTGGCTCGTCTGCGCGGTGAGGACGCCGAGCTGGCTGCGGATGCCGATGAGTCTGCCGCGGGTGCCGAGGGCGAGGCTGCGCCTTCTGCAAAGGATGCCGCCGAGGCCATCGACGCCCCCGACCCCGAGACTTCTGCAAAGGACGCCGACAAGTGATGAAGCACGTGCTCCGCGTGATCAACGTGTTGGCGACCGTGGTGATCCTCGTCGCCTTTGTGGTGTTGCTGCGCACGGTGTTCACGCCCGCCGGCGAGATCCCCACCATCATGGGCTATGGCTTTATGCATACGCTGACCGGCTCGATGGAGCCGGCGATTCCTGTGCATTCGTTTATCGTCGTCGATACCGACAACAGCCAGGTTTACCAGGTGGGCGATATCATCACCTTCCATTCGTCCGATGACGCGCTGGAGGGTTCGCTCAACACGCATCGCATCGTTGCCGTGGAGGCCGCGGCCGACGGCACGCCGGTTTACCGCACCAAGGGCGATGCCAATCCGGTCGAGGACGCCGCGCCCGTACCCGCCGCCGATGTGGTGGGCCGCGTGGTCTTTGTCTCGGCAGGCCTGGGCGTGGTGGTCTCGTTGCTCACCAATCCGCTGCTGTTCTTCCCGCTTATCGTGGTGCCGCTGATCGTGCTGCTGGTGCTCGAGATTCGCCATATGGTCAAAACCACGCAAGAGGTGGCGCGCGCCGAGGATGAGGCCGCCCTGCGCGCAGCCGTGGAGCAGATTCGCGAAAAACGTCGCCGCGAGCAGGAAGTCCAGGACAGCGCCAAGGAGCAGAACGACGGTGGCCATACCGATGAAAGTGCGGAAGCCGACCCCGGCGCCCTAGACGATTCCAACCACTCGGCATAGCGCGTCTGCGCCTTTCGTCCCTGCAATTTGGATGCTCGTAGATGTTCCGAATCGTCTGCTTTTTCATGCCGATATTCGTGCTACAGTTTGAGCGCTTTGTTGCCAATTGATTTCGGGGGAGTGGAATGGAGCAGGAGCGCACAGCTCAGCGTGCACGCGAAAGGGCTTCGGTACCGATGACGGCGGCGTCCGATTTTGTCGTGCCCGAGGGAACTGACGAGCTCAGCCGCAGCACCCGCCGTGCATGGCGCGAGCGCCTCAACGATGCGTCGTCGCGCAAGATGATTACGGGCGTTCTGGCCACGCTGGCGGGCGGTTCGTTTTGGGGTTTTTCGGGCACAAGCGCGAGCTTCCTGTTCGATACTTATCACGTTGATACCCTGTGGCTTATGAGTGTGCGCCAGATTCTCGCCGGCCTGCTCTTTATGACCGTGGTGGTCACGCGCGATCGCGAGCGTCTGGTTAGGCTCTGGACCACGCCCGCCGACCGTAGGCAACTGCTGCTTTTTACCGCTTTTGGCCTGCTGTTCAACCAGTTCTGCTATCTTTCGGCCGTGCGTCTGACCAATGCCGGAACCGCGACGGTGCTCCAGTGCCTGCAGCTGGTCATCATTATGGGCTACACCTGCGTGATCGACCATCGCATGCCTCGCGTGCGTGAGGCCGTTGGCATTGGGTTGGCCCTGGGCGGCACCTTTTTAATCGCTACCGGCGGCGACCCTACCAGTCTGAGCATATCGCCGCTTGGCCTGGTCGCAGGCCTTATGTGTGCGGTTAGCGCCGCCTGTATGGCGGTGATTCCCGCCAAGATTCTGTCCGAATACGGCAGCCCCATCGTCACGGGCTCAGCCATGCTCACGGCTGGTATCATCACCTGCACCATCGTGCAGCCTTGGGCCCATATGCCGGCGCTCGATGCCGCCGGCGTCGAGGCACTCGCGGTGTTTGTAGTCGTGGGCTCGTTTTTGGCGTACATGCTCTATATGCAGGGCGTCAAAGACATCGGCTCGGTGCGTGCGAGCCTCATCGGAACTGTGGAGCCGGTCTCGGCGACCATCACCAGCGTCGTTATGCTGGGCACGGTATTTTTGCCGACCGACTTGATTGGCTTTGTCATGATCATCGTGATGATGTTTCTGACGGTATAGCTCACGCCGCTGCCCAGACGGACACGGTGTTGCACCACAATTTCGTGAATTGGTGCCTGCATCTGGAGTTTAACTGACGATGCCAAATATGTCATAAACTAATAGCGTTATTGACTTTTAGTATTGCGAGGACTCCTCTATGGCTGGTAACCACTTTAAGAACGGCGACGGCGAGCGCCCTGCAGTTCCGCCGCGTTCAAATGGGACTGGAAACGCTGGCGTACCGAGTGGATCCAGCCAAAACGGTGCTGGCAACCGTACGTCTCCGGGCGAAACGGCGATGTTTGCCGCTCTGTACGAACAGTCTCAAAAGGCAAAACAGGCTGGTCGCGTAGGCAGGCAGGCATTTCCGGGCGGGGCGGGCTCTGCGGCTTCGTCGGCCGGGGTCCGTCCGGCGCCAACGGGCGGTGCAAATGTCGCCGGCTCCACTGGCCCCGCTAACAACGCTAATCGCGCCCACAACGCCGGCCCCGTCAACTCTGCCAATCCCGCCAATAGTGCTTCTTCTGCTGGAGACGCAGGGCTTACGGGTAACCTAGGCACTATCTATACGGGCGCTTCCGAAACCGGCACGTTTGCCCGTCTCAATGACGACGGTGCCGAGTTTAAGGGTTCGGGCTCTAAAGAAGATTATTACGATTTTGGCTTGAACTACGGCGGTGATTCCTCGACGAGCCCGACCTCGAACGGCCTGGTTCGCCATCGCCATCGCAAGGGCGAGCGCAAGAAGCGCCGCGTTGCAGCCGTTGTTGCTGTCATCGTCGCGGTGGTTCTTGTCGCTTTTGGCGTGAGTGGCTTCATGCTGTTTAACTCGGCAAAAACCGTGAAGAGCCAGGCAAAGGAAACAGTCGAGATCGTCGGCGGCCTTAAGGACAAGGTCACGTCGGGCGATTTTTCGACCCTGCCCGACGATGCGAAAAAAATTGACGAGCTCTGCAGCAGCATGAAGAAGGAGACCTCGAGTCCGGTGTGGACGATGGCTTCGTTCATTCCGGTGTACGGCGGCGATATTAACGCTGCCCGCACCATGGTCGACGCTCTGTCCGATGTTTCGAGCGGCGCGCTGGTCCCCATGGCCGATAATCTCGCTCAGGCAACGCCCGGTAAGCTGTTCCAGGACGGGACAATCAACGTGTCCGCGCTGCAGGCGGTCGCCGATTCGCTCTCCGATAGCTCGAAGGCGTTCAAGAGCGCCAATGAAAAGATTCAGGGTATTGGCGATACGCATATCGCCCAGGTGACCGAGCTGGTCGATAAGGCAAAGGACGGCTTTGCCACCCTGAACGGTGCGGTCGACGCGGCGGAGAAAGTCGCCCCCGTTCTGCCCCAGATGCTCGGCGCCAATGGCCAGACGCGCAACTATCTTTTGTATGCCATGAACAACGTCGAGATTCGTGCTTGCGGCGGTTTTGGTGGTTCGCAAGGTTTGATTTCAGTTACCGATGGTCAGATGTCGATTGGCGAGTTTGTTCCCCGCATTGGACTCAGCGAGGATGAGGCAGTCGAGAGCGTCGACGAAGAGGATGAGGCACTGTTCGGCAACCACAGTAACCTGTACAACTCGGGCAATACCTATTCACCCGATTGGCCCCGCAACTCGCAGCGTGTCGCCGCGCTGTGGAAGTCCCAGTATGGGCAGGACGTTGATGGCGTCGTCGGCATCGATCCTGTGTTCTTGCAGTACCTGCTGGGCCTTGTCGGTAATGTCTCGCTGCCCGATGGTACGGTCGTCGACGGTACCAACGCGGCGAAGGTTCTCATGCACGATGTGTATTGGAACTATCCGGTCGAAGAATCGGACGGCATCTTTGCGTCTGTTGCCAGCGCCGCCTTCGACAAGATTCTCGGTGGCATCGGTGACGTCGACGTTACGAAGCTTGTCGGTGCATTCGAGCGCGGTGCCGAAGAGGGCCGTCTGATTGCTTGGATGAGAAACGATGACGAGCAGAATGCCATCAAGGAGACGGGCATTGACGCTTCGCTGCCCGATCCGGATGATCCGAGTGCCGATCCCGTTGCCGGCGTTTACTTTAACAACCTGAGCTTCTCCAAGCTCGACTGGTATCTGAACGCCGACACGCAGATTGGCCAGGGCGTGAAGAACGGCGACGGCACGTGCTCCTATCGCATCACCGTTACCCTGACGAACATCATGACGCAGGAGGAGGCTGGCAAGCTGCCCGACTACGTTGCGGCGGGCGCATCCGATGCCGCGCGTGACGACGAACGCCTGAATGTCTCAGTGTTTGCCCCGACGGGCGGCAACATCAGTGACCTTACGGTTGAGGGCACCCAGTTTGGTCTTGGCGCCGCTACGTGGCATGGAATCCCCTTCTATTCGGGCACCGTTGACCTGCATGCTGGCGAGACGACGACGATCACGTATACGCTGACCACGTCGGCCGAGGCGGGGGACAAGCCGCTTACGCTGCGTCAGACTCCTACATGCCAGGCGGCTCGCGACAGCGCGTCGGCGTAGGGTTTTTCTGGTAGCGCAGATAATCGAGTACCATTTTGGGGCGGACGGGCAATCTGTTCGCCCCTATTTTGTAAGGAGAGCGCATGAAGTACTTTGGCACCGACGGCTTTCGCGGCGAGGCCAACGTTGGACTGACGGTAGAGCACGCTTATAAGATCGGCCGCTTTGTGGGCTGGTATTACGGCGCCAACCGCGGGACCAAAGCACGCGTGATCGTGGGCAAGGACACGCGTCGCTCGAGCTATATGTTCGAGGCGGCGCTGGTGAGCGGCTTGGTCGCGAGTGGCGCGGACGCCTACATGCTGCACGTGATCCCCACTCCGGGCGTGGCGCATCAGACCGTGGAGGGCTGCTTCGATTGCGGCATCATGATCAGTGCGAGCCACAACCCGTTTTGCGATAACGGCATTAAGCTCGTCAACAGCGACGGCTTTAAGATGGACGAGGACGTGCTTGAGCTCATCGAGGATTATATCGATGGCAAGAGCGAGGTGCCGCTGGCAACGGGCAACCACATTGGCGCCACGGTTGACTACATGCAGGGTCGCAACCGCTATATTGCCTCGCTCATTGCCAGCGCGAACTTTTCGCTGCAGGGCGTTAAGATCGGTCTCGACTGCGCCAACGGCTCGGCGTCCTCGGTGGCCAAGCCGGTGTTCGACGCGCTGGGCGCCGATGTGCGCGTGATCAACGCCGCGCCCGATGGCTTTAACATCAACGTCGATTGCGGCTCCACACATATGGAGCGCCTACAGCGCCACGTGGTGGAGCAGGGCCTGGACGTGGGCTTTGCCTATGACGGCGATGCCGATCGCTGCCTGGCCGTGGACGAGCGCGGTCGCGTGGTCGACGGCGACCAGATCCTGTACGTGTGCGGCGTGTATCTAAACAAGCACGGGCGCCTCTCGGGCGGCACCGTGGTGCCGACGATCGCCAGCAACTTTGGCCTGGTCAAGTCGCTGGAGCTTGCCGGTCTGAGCGCCGTGACCAGCGGCGTGGGCGACCGTCACGTGTATGCAAAGATGCGCGAGGGCGGCTACAGCCTGGGCGGCGAGCAGACGGGCCACACGATCTTTGGCGATATCGAACGCACGGGCGACGGCATTATGACCTCGCTGCGTGTGATGGAAGTGATTCGTGCCGAGCGCGAGACGCTCTCGCAGCTCACGGCTCCGTGCAAGCTGTTGCCGCAAGCGCAGGCTGCCGTGCACGTGACGGACAAGGACGCCGCGCTGGGTAACATGGGCGTGCAGGCCGCCATTGCCGAGGCCGAGGCGTCGCTGGCGGGCGAGGGCCGCGTGCTGGTGCGCAAGAGCGGAACCGAGTCGGTGATTCGCGTTTTGGCCGAAGCCCCCGACCAAGCCGCCGCCGACGCCGCCATGAAGCGCATCGCCGCGGCGCTGGAAGCTCTTTAGTTACGCGGTTTTACCAAACCGCGTAACGGCTCGACGCTGCAAACGGCCCCAAGCGGCAATCTGACGTTCAATTTCATTTTCCGGCACTTGGGGACGTTCCTATTGTGCCGGCAAAAAAAGAACGTCCCCAAGTGCCGGGTTTCTGGCTTAGGTGGAAAAGGGGGCGCCGCGGGATAGATCCTGCGGCGCCCCCTTTGCGTTAACGTGCTAGTAGGGCTTTACAGCTCGTACAGCGTGGTAAACTTGTCCTGCAGGTAGCTGCAGTAGTAGCGGGCATCGAACGCCACTCCGCATGCGCCCTTGATGAGCTCCGGCGCGTCCTTGGCACGGCCCCACTGCCAAATGTGCTCGCCCAGCCAGGCGCGGACGGTCGCCAGATCGCCGCTCGCGCAGGCGCCGTTGAGGTCGACACCGTCGCGGCACATGGCCGGCACAAACATGGCGTCGTAGGCGCTGCCCAGCGCATACGTGGGGAAGTAGCCAAACGAGCCGCCGCTCCAGTGCGTATCCTGCAGACAGCCGCGCGTGTCGTCGGGGACGGGAATGCCCAGGTACTCGTCCATAAAGCGATTCCAAAGCGCGGGGATGTCCTTGGCCGTGGCCTCGCCGGCAAACAGCATGCGCTCGATCTCGTAGCGCACCATAATATGCAGCGGGTAGGTGAGCTCGTCGGCCTCGGTACGGATCAGCGACGGCTGCGCGATGTTCACGGCGCGGTAGAGCGTGTCCTCGTCGACGTCGCCGTAGACCTCGGGCGCGTGGCGGCGCAGCACCTCGAGCAGCGGCCCCATAAAGGCGCGGCTGCGACCCACGGTGTTCTCGAAAAAGCGGCTCTGGCTTTCGTGGATGCCCATGGAGGTGCCGCCCTCCAGGCAGGTGCGCGCATAGGCAGGATTGACGCCCAGCTCGTACATGGTGTGCCCCGCCTCGTGGATGATGCTGTAGACGTTGGAGATACAGTCGTCCTCGTAGATGTGCGTCGCGATGCGCGCATCGCCCACCGAGAAGCCCTCGCTAAACGGGTGCTCGGTAAAGGCAAGCGTGGTGTCGTCCAGATCCAGGCCGACGAGCTTCATAAGATCGAAGCTCATGGCACGCTGGGCAGCCTCGGGCACGCGGGCGTGCAAAAAGTCGGCAGCGGGCTGCTGGCCGCGCTCGCCGATGGCGTGCACGAGCGGCACGACCGTAGCCTTGACCTCATCGCAAAACGCATCGAAGCTCTTGGTGGAAAGGCCGCGCTCGTACTGGTCGAGCCAAACGTCGTATGGGTCGCGCTTGGGGTCCATGAGCTCGGCTTGATGCTTAAGCTGGGCGACGATTCTATCCACATAGGGCTCAAAGCTCGCCCAGTCATTGGCCGTCTTGGCCTTGTGCCACACGGCGTCTGCCTCGCAGGTGAGCCTGGTCCAGGCCTCGGCCTCCTCGGTGGGGACGGCGCTCGCCTCGCGCTGGTCGCGGCCGAGCACGCGAATTTCGTCGAGCAGCTGCGGGTCGTCGATTTTTCCGTCGGCGACCGTCTCACGCGCGAGAGAGCGCACGAGCTCAACGGACTTTTTGCTGGTCAGGAGCTTGTGATGCTCGCCGGCAAGGGTGCCCATAGCATCGGCGCGGGCCGCGGCGCCGTTGGCGGGGGCAATCGTCGCGCCATCGAACTCGGCAATTTTGAGCAGGTACTCGCGGGTCCACAGTTTGCCTTCGAGCTTGCGGAATTTTTTGACGGCCTTATCGACCTTCATGCCGTTGGGCGTCTTGCCCGCTGCGGCCTTGGCCTTCTTATCGTGCTTATTTCCCATACCATATCCTTGATCTCGCGAGCCGAGCGCCACGGGTGGGCGCGCGGCCAGTTTGCACAGCTACCTGCCTTGTACCCAGCACGAACAAAACGGAACGCGGCGATATGCTCGCAGAATGTGTTATCCTATAGCCCAATGCGTTGACGGAGAGGGTTTTGCTCGTCGCGTCGCCGGCAAGAGAGGGAAGGTCATGGGCTGCAAGCCTTCCTGCGGTGGCAAGGGCCAAGCGTTCACTCCCGAGCAGCAACCTCAACGGGCACGCGGCCAGCGGCGGCGAAGCCCCAGTAGGGAAGCCGTGAGCCTCGCGACAAGGGGCAAAGAGTGGGCGCGGCGGGCCAGACATCCGCCGGGTCAAACAAGGTGGTACCGCGGAATTCAACCGTCCTTGGGCAATGCACATGCCCGAGGGCGGTTTTTTGTTACCGAACCGGGCCGCGTTTTCGCAACGTCAGACGGCGGCAGCCGCCTCGGCAAGCGGGGAGCGCGAGAGACGAAAGGGAAGACATGAGTCTGATTGATGATCTGGTCAAACTCGAGGAAGAGGCCAAGGAGCTCGTCGCAGGCGCCGATGACGCCGCAAAGCTCGAGGCCGCGCGCGTTGAGCTGCTCGGCCGCAAGGGCCGCATCACCGGCCTGATGCGCATGATGGGCAAGCTCGCTCCCGAGGATCGTCCCATGATGGGCAAGCGCGCCAACGAGATGCGCCAGCTGATCGAGGGCATGCTCGACGAGCGCACCACCGAGATGAAGGCCGCCGCCCTCAAGCACGCACTCGAGCACGAGGCCGTCGACATCACGCTGCCGGGCATCCGTCCGCAGATCGGTCACCAGCACCTGATCAAGCAGATCATCGAGGAGGCCGAGGACATCTTCTGCGGCATCGGCTACACCGTCGAGTCCGGTCCCATGGTCGACACCTCCTACTACAACTTCACCGCGCTCAACGCCCCCATGGATCACCCGAGCCGCTCGGCCCGCGATACCTTCTACGTGGTCGACAACAACCCCGGCAGCGTCGCGCACCCCGAGGCTCACGCCCATGGCGAGTCCGACGTGCTCCTGCGCACCCAGACCTCGGGCGTACAGATCCACACCATGGAGTCGCAGAAGCCGCCCATCTACATGATCTGCCCGGGCACCGTCTACCGTCCCGACACGGCCGACGCCTGCCACCTGCCGCAGTTCAACCAGATCGAGGGCCTGGTCGTCGACGAGGGCATCACCTTTGGCGATCTTAAGGGCACGCTCGACTACTTTGTTAAGTGCATGTTTGGCGAGGACCGCAAGACGCGTTACCGCCCGCACTTCTTCCCCTTCACTGAGCCTTCCTGCGAGGTGGACGTGAGCTGCCATGTGTGCGGCGGCAAGGGCTGCAACTTCTGCAAACACAGCGGCTGGATCGAGATCCTGGGCTGCGGCATGGTCGACCCCAACGTCCTTATCAACTGCGGGATCGACCCCGAGAAGTACACCGGCTTCGCCTTTGGTATTGGCGCCGAGCGCGTCGCCGCCCTGCGCTACGACCTGCCGGACCTCAGAACTCTCATGACGGGCGATATGCGCTTTCTGAATCAGTTCTAGGCTGCGGCTTGCCCAAGCACGGCACCTCGGCGCTCATTCGTCGCTTGCGTACCAAAGTACGCGGCGCTCCTCTTTCGGGCCGATCTGTCGCACTTGGACAACCCTCGCTTTGTAAGGAATGTTCACAAAGTTGAAGTTTCCACCTGCATCTCTTCGCAGGCTTTCAGTATGAAAGGAGAGCTAGATGCGTGTTTCTTACGACTGGCTCAAGACCATGATCGATATTCCGGAGGATCCCAAGACCCTTTCGGACGAATATATCCGTACCGGCACCGAGGTCGAGGCGATCGACACCGTGGGCGAGTCCTTCGACCACGTGGTGACTGCCAAGGTGCTCACCAAGACCCCACACCCCGATAGCGACCATATGTATGTGTGCTCGGTCGACGTGGGCGACAAGAACCTCGACGCCGATGGCAACCCCGCCCCGCTGCAGATCGTCTGCGGCGCGCAGAACTTCGAGGCCGGCGACCACATCGTCACGGCCATGATCGGCGCTGTGCTCCCCGGCGACGTCAAGATCAAGAAGAGCAAGCTTCGCGGCGTCGTGTCCATGGGCATGAACTGCTCTGCGCGCGAGCTCGGCCTGGGCGGCGACCACTCCGGCATCATGATCCTGCCCGAGGATACGCCCTGCGGCATGCCGTTTGCCGAGTACGTGGGCTCGAGCGACACCGTGCTTGACTGCGAGATCACGCCCAACCGTCCCGATTGCCTGTCCATGATCGGCATGGCCCGCGAGACCGGCGCCATCTTCGACCGCGATTTCCACGTTGAGCTGCCCGCCATCAAGGCCGAGACCGGCCGCGCGACCGACGACGAGCTTTCGGTCGAGATTGCCGACGAGGGCCTGTGCGACCGCTATGTCGCCCGCATCGTGCGCAATGTGAAGGTCGGTCCGTCGCCCGACTGGATGGTCAAGCGCCTCAACGCCCTGGGCGTGCGCCCGCACAACAACATCGTCGACATCACCAACTACGTGATGATGCTCACCGGTCAGCCGCTGCACGCCTTTGACCTGGACACCTTTGCCGAGCGCGAGGGCAGGCGTCGCGTGGTGGTTCGCGCCGCCCAGCAGGATGAGAAGTTCACGACGCTCGACGGCGAGGAGCGCGTGCTCGACGCCGGCATGGGCCTCATCACCGACGGCGAGCGCCCCGTGGCGCTGGCCGGTGTTATGGGCGGTATGGATTCCGAGATCGAGGACGACACCGTCGATGTGATGGTCGAGAGCGCCTGCTTCAACGCCGGTCGCACCTCGCACACCAGCCGCGACCTGTCGCTGATCTCCGACGCCTCCATTCGCTTTGAGCGCCAGGTTGACGAGACCGGCTGCGTGGACGTCGCCAACGTTACCTGCGCTCTCATCGAACAGATCGCCGGCGGCGAGGTCGCTCCCGGCTATGTCGACGTGTTCCCCGCGCCCAAGACCATCGATAGCATCAAGCTGCGCTTGGCCCGCGTGCACGCCATCTGCGGCGCCGACATCGAGCCCGACTTTATCGAGCGCTCACTCACCCGCCTGGGCTGCACCGTCGAGCGCGACGGCGAGGACTTTATGGTCACCCCGCCGAGCTTCCGTCCCGACCTGCCGCGCGAGATTGACCTGATCGAGGAGGTCCTGCGCCTGTGGGGCATGGGCCGTGTGACGGCGACCATCCCGGCTGCCAAGAACCACATCGGCGGTCTGACGCGCGAGCAGAAGCTTACCCGCAAGGTCGGCGAGATCCTGCGCGCCTGTGGCCTCAACGAGACCACGACCTTTGGCTTTGCCGCCCCGGGCGACCTGGAGAAGATCGGCATGTCCACCGAGGGCCGCGGCTGCCCCGTGGTGCTCATGAACCCGCTGGTGGCCGAGCAGACCGAGATGCGCCGCTCGCTGCTGCCGGGCCTGCTGCAGTCTGTGGCCTATAACGAGGCCCACGGCACGCCCAACGTGCACCTGTACGAGGTCGGCAGCCTGTTCCACGGCCGCGAGAACGCCAGCCTGCCCAAGGAGACCAAGTCCGTGGCGGGTGTGCTCTCGGGCCAGTGGAGCGAGCAGTCTTGGACCATGAAGTACCGTAAGCTGCGTTTCTTCTTTGGCAAGGGCATCGTCGAGGAGCTGCTCGCCCAGCTGCGCATTGAGAAGGTTCGCTTCCGTCCTGTCGAGGGCGAGGGCTATGCCTTCCTGCAGCCGGGTCGCGCCGCCGAGGTCCTGTCCGGCGGCACCGTGCTGGGCTGGGTCGGCGAGATTCACCCCGAGGCGCGCGAGGCGATGGGCATCGATGAGGTCGTTGTTGCCTTTGAGCTCGATCTGGACAAGCTGATCAAGGGCGCTCGCAACCAGGAGAACTACCGCGAGTTCTCGCAGTATCCGGCTGTTGAGCACGACCTGGCTATCGTGGTCGATAACTCCGTGACCTGCGAGGATCTTGAGCGCCGCATTACCAGCGCCGGTGGCAAGCTGCTCGAGGGCGTGCGCCTGTTCGACGTCTACCGCGATCCCATCCGCATCGGAGCGGGCAAGAAGTCCATGGCCTTTGCGCTTACGTATCGCTCCGACGACCACACGCTCACCAGCGAAGAAGTCGAGAAGGCACACCAGAAGATCGTCACCAAGGTGTGCAAGGGCGTAAACGGCGAGGTCCGCGGCTAGGATTTGCGCTGGGTATAGGCCAGCGGTGGCTGCCGCCGAGTCCTACGTGACTGCTATGCTCGATATAAGGCGCTGCTGAGCCTGCATATATGACACGCGCATTACATAACGGCGTGCTGCTTTGTCGGCAGTGCGCCGTTTTGCTATGATAGCCCGCGGCGTGTTACGAATCTGACATTACGTAACACTGACAAGGTGATTTTAGCGGCGTTGCAATTCCGCGCGCCGATAACCGGGAGGCGTATATGCACATTCCAGACAACTACCTGTCCCCGCAGACCGATGCCGTCATGGCGGTGGCGATGGTGCCCGTATGGGTTCACTGCATCAAAAAGGTGCGCGCCACGCTCGATCGCGAGCATATGGCGTTCCTGGGCATCTGCGCCGCATTCTCCTTCTTGCTCATGATGTTCAACGTGCCGCTGCCCGGCGGTACCACGGGTCACGCCGTTGGCGGCGCGCTCATCGCGCTGCTGCTTGGCCCCGAGGCCGCTGCCATTGCCGTCTCGGTCGCGCTAGCGCTGCAGGCGCTGCTATTTGGCGACGGCGGCGTTCTGTCGTTTGGCGCCAACTGCTTTAACATGGCCTTTGTGCTGCCGTTTGTCGCTGCTATCGTGTTTCGTGCGCTCAACAGCCGTCTGCACGACAAGAGCTGGGGCACCTCGGTTTCTGCCATCGTAAGCGGCTGGGTCGGCCTGTGCCTGGCGGCCCTGTGCGCGGCAATCGAGTTCGGTATTCAGCCGATGCTCTTCACGAATGCTTCGGGCGCTCCGCTGTACTGCCCCTTCCCGCTGTCCGTGGCTATTCCTGCCATGTTGATCCCGCATATGCTGGTTGCCGGCGTGATCGAGGGCGTGGCGACGGCCGCCATCTACGGCTTTATCAAGAAGACGGCGCCGAGCATTATCGTCGGGCCCGGGGCCATCGATGGCCAGCTTGCTGCCGAGGGCGCTGCTGTCAAGAAGACCTCGCTGGTTCCCACGCTCATTTTGGTCGCCGTGCTCGTGGTGGCCACGCCGCTGGGATTGCTTGCCACCGGTGACGCCTGGGGTGAGTGGGACGCCGAGGGCGCCGCAACTGCCGTTCAGGAGGCTGGCGACGACAGCCTGCAGGCTTCGGTCGGCCTCGATACTCCGACCTTTGCCGACGCGCTGCCCACGGGTGATTACCTGCAGGCCTATTCCGAGGAACAGGGCCTTGGCTTTGCCGGCCAGGCTGCCATGTATATCCTTTCCGGTGTGATTGGCGTGGCGGTGCTCACCATCGCATTCCGCCTGATCTCGCTGACGGTCAAGGAAAGCGGTGCTCATGGCAATAGCCGAGCTGCCTAGCTGGCTTGCGGTCGAGCAGCGTTACGAGCCCGTGGGGGCTCGGCATCGTGTGATGCAAAAGAATGTCCTGCACCTGGCGAGCCTGCTTGAGCGGGTTCGCCTGGGTGGAGGCGCGCACGAGGGCGGGTCGATGGTCGACCGCGCCCTTTCTTGCGTTTCGGCTCCGGTGCGCCTGGTGGGGATGTTCGTTTGCGTCCTGTGCGTGTGTCTGACGCAAAGCCCGCTGTACCTGATGTTGATGGCGGCGATCGCGTTGGTGCTGGTCGCGGTGCGCCCCGCACGCGGGCTGCGTGCGACCTTTGTACCGGCGCTCGGCGCCACGGGGCTTGCGGTGGTTCTGGCACTGCCTGCCCTGCTGCTGGGCGCGTCTGCCACGGGCGCCATGCTCAAGATCGCGCTCAAGACCTTCATTAATGTGTCGCTGGTGCTGGGCGTTTCGTGGACGCTCTCCTGGAGCCGCATGTCGGCGGCGCTCAAAACGCTGCACCTGCCCGATGAGGTTATCTTTACGTTTGATATGGCGCTCAAGCATATCGAGGTGCTGGGTCGCACGGCGCACAATCTGTGTGAATCGGTCATGCTGCGCAGCGTCGGTTCCGCGCCTGCGGGTTTTTCGCGCACCGACTCGGTGGCGGGTATCATGGGCATGACGTTTATCAAGGCGATGGAATGCAGCCGCGCGATGGATGAGGCCATGCTCTGCCGCGGCTTTGCCGGCGCGTATCCGGCTCCCGCGCGGAGCGGCTTTGGCTGGCGCGATGCGGTTTACACGGCCGTTGTGGTGCTGCTTGCCGTGTTGTGCGCGGTGCTGTAGCGCGGGCGGTTTAACCGTCGATGTGAATAGGGAAGGGCGACGTTTTGGCAAACGATACGAATGGCGCGATGGGTGCGAGCGGTGCTGCCGGTGCCGAGGTCACGCCGCTCATCGAGTTTCGCGACGTGGTGTTTTCCTATGCGGGCCATACGGTGGTCGATGGCGTTTCGCTACAGGTGGACCGTGGGGAGCTCGTTGCCCTGCTAGGTCCCAACGGCTGCGGCAAGACGACGATCATGCGCCTTATCAACGGCCTTGAGCTTGCGGACGCGGGTGCGTACCTGTTCGACGGGCATGCGGTCGATGCCGCATATCTCAAGGATTCCGCGACGGCCCAGCGGTTCCATCAGCGCGTGGGCTTTGTGTTCCAAAACGCCGATGCGCAGCTCTTTTGTGCCACGGTCGGCGAGGAAGTCGCGTTTGGCCCGGCTCAAATGGGGCTGCCGGTAGACGAGCTCGAGCGCCGCGTCCGCGATGCCATGGAGCTGTTCCAGGTTGCCGATCTGGTCGATGCCTCGCCTTATCAGCTTTCGGGCGGGCAAAAGAAGCGCGTTGCGCTGGCGGCCGTCGTGTCGATGAATCCCGATATCCTGGTGCTCGACGAGCCTACCAACGGACTTGACGAGGACTCGTGCGACATCGTGGTCAACTTCTTGCTGGCCTATGTTGCTGCCGGCAAGACGGTCTTGATGAGCACACATCATCAGGATTTGGTGCGGCGCCTGGGTGCCCGCGCCATCTATATCGATCGATATCATCATGTGGTCGAGGCGCCGGTATCGTCGTATGGAACCGAGAGCGGCGTTGCGGAATAGTTGCTGCGTGGAGCGTGCGTAGCCGCCCGCGCGGCTTTGCCGTGATGGTATAGTTATCCAGGTTTTTATGGGGGTGGCTATGCCAAGCTGGAACATTCATATCGCTCAGACGGAGCGTTTGCTGGAGCGCACCGGTGCGCTTGCCAATAGCGTGCGCGACCGCAATGCCTTTTTGTTTGGCTGCGTGGTTCCGGATATCTTCGTGGGCTATATGGTCCCTGGCATCGCCGATCCCATCCCGTACCGCATTACGCACTTTGCAAAGCCCGAGCCTATCCCTAAGCCGCACGAGCATGAGTTTTGGGACACCTATGTGGCGCCGCTGCTCAAAGGGGCGCCTGTTGGTACGCCGGCTGCTGCGACCTCGATCGCCGAGGAGCGCGAGCGACTCAATCGGGTGCATTATCCCCAACGCTACAAGGACGCCGAGCCGGTTGCCGGTCCCGGCGCTTGTGAGTTCTCGCTTGCGTCCGAAGATGTGGCACAGTCGCTGCTCGATTTAACGCTGGGCGTCTGGTCGCATCTGGTGGCCGATACCGTATGGAATACGCGCGTGAATCAGTATCTGGAGGCGCACGGCGGCAAGCCGTGCGAGGAATTCCGCATTAAAAAGCAAGGCGACTTTGACTGGTTTGGCAAGACGCTCGGCATTGTTTCTATCCCGCGTGCGACCGATCGCCTGTATACCGCGGCGGCCCAGTTTGGTCAGTATTCGATTCCGCAAGAGTATGTGCTCAAGACTATTGGCGTCATGCACGAGATTGTGCGCGAAAACCCTGGTGAGCCCGATCATCCGCCATACCGCCTGCTAACCGAGGAGTTCTTCGACGCAACGTTTACCGAGGTCATCGAGCTGACCGAGGCGGGATTTGCCGCCCGCGTCGCATCACCCGGTGTGCCTGCTCTGCCCCTGATCGCGAGCTGCTAGCTGGCCGGCCCGGCAGTGAATAGCTCAACCCAATCGACAAGTAGCTCTTGCCGTAAGGTATCTTCGGCAATGCGCTCCTGTTTGGTCTTTGGGGTGTAGGAAAGTCCAGCCTTTTTATGGATGAGCTCGGCTATGTGGTCGAAGCTCTTCTTATCCTTAATCTGGCCAAAGGTAATTTGGATGACGTCGTAGCCCATGCAGGTGAGCGCGGTGGCGCGCTCGGCATCGGAGAGGCTCGCGGCTTCGCTGCCGTGGGCGGAGTGGCCTTGGCATTCAAGGATGACACCCATGCTGTCGGTGGCGCTTTCGATGAGGATATCGGCGTAGCAGCAGGTTTTGTCATACAGCGAGCGCGCGGCGTCGCTGAGTGGGATGCGCACGTTGTTTGCGATGTTGATGCCCATGCCGCCCTCGTCGCGGGGGAGCGAGATGAGCATGGAGGTCTGGACTTCGAAGGGCGAGGCGGTCTGTCCTGTCATGCGTTCGGCGGCCCAGCGGAGCTGCTTAACACCGCGCAGGCCTGCGGCCTGCTTGGCGAACGCGGCGATATCCGCTGCGGAAAGAAGCGGCGTGCGCTTCCACAGGTTGGTATCCTTGCCGTTGACGTCGATAACCCGCTCCCAGCCGCAGTTGGGTGGAATGAGCTTAAGCGAAATAGCTTCATCAAGTTGCTGTTGCGTACGTTTGCAGGGTGTATACACAGCAAACGAGCTGCACATCTCATAACACGCCATAAGCAGCTGGTTGCGTGAGGCCTGCGTAGCAAGGTTGAGCAGCGTGAACTCGGGCGATGTGACATCAAACCCATGCTCGGTTTGCCTAAACGACCCGGGAGGCGGCTCTTGGGTCAGGAGGTGCGATTTAAACAGGCTTCGCGACCCGGATTGTGCCCGAGTGAATACAAGCCTGTGAAGCGGTGCGTGAAGCAGGTCTTTTACAACTGCATGACTTCCGAGGCCGCAACATCTGCGATCCATATTGCCAAGGCTAATGGCAGGGTAAAGGCCTAATACCTGCGGCGGGATACGGTGATAGTAAAAAGCGGATTGACCGCATAGCGTCAGGTCCATGACGTCCTCCTGGTCGAAATATGCTTTTGGACCGTGCGATGCCAGTGTCAATTCGGAAGTATGCGGCAAAATCTAAACCCTGTGAGCAGACCTGGCTTTTGAGGCTAGTTTATCAGGCATTTTGTTGCGAAAAAACGAGGTGTGCTCGGTGGTCTCAGAATTTGCCGCATACTTCCGAAAACCAGGTCGATCTGGCTCTTGCTAAAACGATTTATCAGCGTCGGTTAAGGTGTGGGTTTGCCACCGGGCGAACACTTTTAGCGCTTGGGACTTTATTTTATGGGCCTCGAAGGGTGGATTTCGCACTTTTGGTAAAGAAATGAGTGCGTGTTTTGCTGTGCGCCGGCATTGGCACAGAAAAAGGGCCCGGAAGGCTTTGCCTTCCGGGCCCTTTGCAATGCAAGTGCGCTTGCAAGTGCGATTTAGCGCACCTGAGCTACGTAAGCGACGTTGGTCGAGGAGACCTTATCCTCGAGCTGGACGCTCATGCGGGGATCGCCGGCGGTAGCGACGGTCAGGTCGCCGGTCTTGACGTAGCCGAGCTCCTTAGCGGTTTCAATCGCCTTGACGATCGTGCCGTTGACGGTGCCCTGGGTAATCTCGGCCTGGTGCGGGATAACGCCCCAGTACATGATCATCTGCTGGACGGCCCACTCGTGGCGGGAGAACGCGCAGATCGGCATGTTGGGACGGAAGTGCGAGATCAGGCGAGCGGTACGACCGGTGGTCGTCGGCACGGTGATGCACTTGGCGCCAACGGTGGTAGCCATGTTCACAGCGGACATACCCACAACGTTGTTGACGACGCGGGTGCCGTGAGCGTCAGCCGGAACCTCGAGCGGAGCGTGAGCCGGGAGGTACTTTTCGGTCTCGAGAGCAATGCTGGCCTGCATCTTAACGGCCTCGACCGGGTACTTACCGGCAGCGGACTCGCCAGAGAGCATAACGGCGTCGGTGCCGTCGTAGATGGCGTTAGCAACGTCGGCAACCTCGGCGCGCGTCGGGCGCGGGTTCTGCTGCATGGAGTCGAGCATCTGCGTAGCGGTGATAACGGGCTTGTAGGCCGCGTTGCACTTGGCGATGATCTCCTTCTGGATGTGGGGAACGAGCTCGGGCTTGATCTCGATGCCCAGGTCGCCACGGGCGACCATGATGCCGTCGGAAGCCTCGAGAATCTCGTCGAAGTTCTCGACGCCCAGGGCGCACTCGATCTTCGGGAAGATCGTGACGTGCTCGCCACCGTTCTCGCGGCAAAGCTTGCGGATGCCGCGGACGGACTCGCCGTCACGGATGAAGGAAGCGGCGATGTAGTCGATGTTCTCGGTCAGGCCAAAGAGGATGTCCTGACGATCGCGCTCGGTGATAGCGGGCAGCGAGATGTTGACGTTGGGCATGTTGACGCCCTTGCGCTCGCCGATCAGGCCGTCGTTCTTGACGACGCAGGTCATGTCCTGGCCGTCGACGGACTCGACCTCGAGGGCAACCAGGCCGTCATCGATCAGGATGAGGGAGCCCTTCTCGACCTCGGAGGGCAGAGCCAGGTAGTCGAGGGAGATGTGCTCAGCGGTGCCGTGGAAATCCTCGGTCGTGGGCTGAGCGGTGACGACGATCTTGTCGCCGGTCTTGACGGCAACCTTCTTGCCATCGACCAGAAGGCCGGTGCGGACCTCGGGGCCCTTGGTGTCGAGCAGGATGCCGACGGGCATACCGAGCTCCTTGGAAATACGACGGACGCGCTCGATGCGACCGTGGTGCTCGTCGTAGGAGCCGTGCGAGAAGTTAAAACGGGCGACGTTCATGCCCGCCTTGATCATCTCGCGGATGGTCTCGTCGCTATCGCAGGCGGGACCCATGGTGCATACAATCTTAGTGCGCTTGTACATTCAGACCTCCATCTGACATCGTCTTGCGCTGATAGATAAACCATAAGAAATAAAACCGAGTTGATTATAACGAAATGGCGACCGAATACCCCAAAAAATCGACCGTATGCCGAATTAGAAGTTCATTTTTTGCGGAAAAACGGTATATGCAAAAACTTTACCAACCGTTCTAACCGCTGCTATCTGGGCGATATTTCAATTTGATGATGCGCCGAAGAAAAAACGTTTTATCAGTATTGAGCATCACACGGTCTGCACCGTTGCGCCTGTGCCGTGTTTCCAGATGGAATGTTTTGGCTAGACGCGTCGCTTTGGGGTACCATAGCCCCACTATCAACTGCCGCTCAGCACGGCAGCCTTGATGAGCCCTTGCCCTTCTCCTGGGAATTATGATCGGGCATCAATCTGCTGAGTGGCCCGAATCCCAGGAGGGGACTCTATATGCAAAAGGAATACCTGTCCGCCGCGGCGGAGGTGCTCAGCGACCAAGGCGTCGATGAGAACCTCGGCCTGAGCACCGGTGAGGCGTCGTCGCGCCTCGCCAAGACAGGCCCTAACAAGCTCGAGGAAGCCGAGAAGACGCCGCTGTGGAAGCGTTTCTTTGAGCAGATGGCCGACCCCATGGTCATCATGCTGATCGTTGCCGCCGTCATCAGTGCGCTCACGGGCATGGTCAAGGGCGAGGCGGACTTTGCCGATGTCGCCATCATCATGTTCGTCGTTATCGTCAACTCGGTGCTGGGCGTGGTCCAGGAGGCTAAAAGCGAGGAGGCTCTCGAGGCCCTGCAGGAGATGAGCGCGGCGCAGTCCAAGGTGCTGCGCGACGGCAAGCTCGTGCATCTGCCGAGTGCCGAGCTCGTGCCCGGTGACGTGATCATGCTCGAGGCGGGCGACTCCGTCCCGGCCGACTGCCGCGTGCTCGAGAGCGCCACGATGAAGATCGAGGAGGCCGCCCTTACCGGCGAGTCCGTGCCCGTCGAGAAGCATGCCAACGTGATCGAGCTCGCCGCGGGCACCGACGACGTGCCGCTCGGCGACCGCAAGAACATGTGCTACATGGGTTCCACCGTGGTATACGGCCGCGGCCGCGCCGTCGTGGTCGGCACCGGCATGAATACCGAGATGGGTAAGATCGCCGGCGCCCTGGCCGAGGCCAAGGAAGAGCTCACGCCGCTGCAGGTGAAGCTCGCCGAGCTCAGCCGCATCCTCACCATCATGGTTATCGTCATCTGCGTCGTCATCTTTGGCGTCGACATCATCCGCCACGGCGTGGGCAACGTCCTTACCGACCCGACTGCCTTGCTCGACACCTTTATGGTCGCCGTCTCGCTCGCCGTCGCTGCCATCCCCGAGGGCCTGGTCGCCGTCGTGACCATCGTGCTGTCGCTTGGCGTGACCAAGATGGCCAAGCGCCAGGCAATCATCCGCAAGCTCTCTGCCGTCGAGACTCTCGGCTGCACGCAGACCATCTGCTCCGACAAGACCGGTACCCTTACCCAAAACAAGATGACCGTCGTCAAGCACGAGCTCGCTGCGCCTAAGGAGAAGTTCCTGGCCGGCATGGCGCTGTGTTCCGATGCCCAGTGGGACGAGGACCTGGGCGAGGCTGTGGGCGAGCCGACTGAGTGCGCGCTCGTCAACGATGCCGGCAAGGCTGGTCTTACTGGCCTGACTGCCGAGCACCCGCGCGTGGGCGAGGCCCCGTTCGACTCGGGCCGCAAGATGATGTCCGTGGTCGTCGAGACCCTGGACGGCGAGTATGAGCAGTACACCAAGGGCGCGCCCGACGTGGTGATCGGCCTGTGCACCCATATCTACGAGGGCGATAAGGTCGTCCCCCTGACCGAGGAGCGTCGCGCCGAGCTCGTGGCCGCCAACAAGGCCATGGCCGACGAGGCCCTGCGCGTACTGGCGCTGGCAAGCCGCACCTACACCGAGGTCCCGAGCGACTGCAGCCCCGCTGCGCTCGAGCACGACCTGGTCTTCTGCGGCCTGTCCGGCATGATTGACCCGGTCCGCCCCGAGGTCGCCGACGCCATTCGTGAGGCCCACGATGCCGGTATCCGCACCGTCATGATCACGGGCGACCACATCGACACCGCCGTGGCCATCGCCAAGCAGCTGGGCATCGTCACCGATCGCAGCCATGCCATCACCGGTGCCGACCTCGATCGCATGAGCGACGAGGAACTCGACGCGCACATCGAGGACTACGGCGTGTACGCCCGCGTTCAGCCTGAGCACAAGACACGCATCGTAGAGGCTTGGAAGTCGCGCGACCAGATCGTGGCCATGACGGGCGACGGCGTCAACGACGCCCCGTCCATCAAGCGCGCCGACATCGGCGTTGGCATGGGCATCACCGGTACCGATGTCACCAAGAACGTCGCCGACATGGTGCTTGCCGACGACAACTTCGCCACCATCATCGGTGCCTGCGAAGAGGGCCGTCGCATCTACGACAACATCCGCAAGGTCATCCAGTTCCTGCTTTCGGCCAACCTTGCCGAGGTCTTCTCGGTGTTTATCGCCACGCTCATCGGCTTTACCATCTTCCAGCCGGTGCAGCTGCTGTGGGTGAACCTGGTCACCGACTGTTTCCCCGCGCTCGCGCTGGGCATGGAGGACGCCGAGGGCGACATCATGAAGCGCAAGCCGCGCAACGCCAAGGACGGTGTCTTTGCCGGCAATATGGGCCTGGACTGTGTGGTCCAGGGCCTAATCATCACCGTGCTGGTGCTGGCGAGCTTCTTTGTGGGCGTGTACTTTGACATGGGCTACATCCACATCGCCGATATGATCGCCGGCAATGCCGACGAGGAGGGCGTGATGATGGCGTTCATCACGCTCAACATGGTTGAGATTTTCCACTGCTTCAATATGCGCAGCCGTCGTGCGTCGCTGTTCACCATGAAGAAGCAGAACAAGTGGCTGTGGGCTTCCGCCGCGCTGGCACTGGTGCTGACGGTGATCGTGACCGTGCAGCCGACGCTTGCCGAGATGTTCTTTGGTCCTGTGACGCTTGAGCTCAAGGGCGTTCTTGCCGCGCTGGGCCTGGCCTTTCTGATCATCCCGCTGATGGAGATCTACAAGGCGATCATGCGCGCAGTGGAGAAGGAGTAACGCTCTCGTCCGGGCCCGCCCCACGCCCTTTCTCCCTCACTGGTCCTCGCGCTTCGCGCTGCGGGATCGTTCGGGAGAAAGGGCTTCCGGGGCGGGCCCTGCGGTATCCTTGCTGGCTTTTCTCCCGTGCGGATGAAAAGGGCTAAGGGAAAGTATGTGAGTCGGTCGAGCACTTGCTCGACCGACTCCTTTTTGTGGGTAAAATACCTGCTCAGTTGTGTGGTTTTGTGCTGGGAGGCATCTGTGGGCAAGGCGAAGGCTAAGGCGAAGAAAAAGACGACGGGGGCGCGGGCTAAGCGCGATCGTCGTCGGAAGCTTGCGACCGAGGCTCCCGCATCTGCCGAGGAGCTGCTGGCAAGCGTGCCGGGACTTGACGCGCTACAGGACGTTCCGGCGTTTGATGACCTGCCGGTCGATGAAGCCCAGCAGACTGCCTTTGATGATTTCTGCGCACATGCCGAGGAGCCCGAGCAGATGCGGCTGGGTGCCGTGGTGCGCTTGGATCGCGGGTTTCCGCTGGTGGCGACTGCCGACGACACCTTCCGCGCCGAGCATGCCGTGGGGTTTGCCAAGTCGCGCGGCGAGGACGAGGTCCTGCTGCCTGCCGTGGGCGACCGTGTGGCTGTGCGCCGCGCTCCCGGGCACGATATGGGCGTGATTGAGTGCGTGCTGCCTCGCCGCACGAGTTTTGAGCGTTGGCGTGGACGCGCTCGAGGCGAACGTCAGGTGCTTTGCTCCAACGTGGATAGCGTTCTGATCGTGCAGGCGCTTGGCGCCGGCGAGGTGTTGCTCGACCGCGTGGCACGCTCGCTGGTGCTGGCACTCGACTGCGATGCCGAGCCGGTGGTGGTACTCACCAAGGCCGACCGATGCGACGCCGATGAGCTTGCACGCGACCTGGATCGCGTGCGCCGCTTGGTGGGTCCAGACGTGCACGTAATCGTGACGTCCTCTGCCGAGGGCCGTGGTTTGGATGAGGTGCGCGCCTGCGTGCCCGCCGGGAGCTGCGCCATGATCTTGGGTGAATCGGGTGCTGGCAAGTCGACGCTGCTCAACGCGCTGCTGGGTCACGATACATTGGCGACCGGCGGCGTGCGCGAGCGCGATGACCAGGGCCGCCATACCACCGTCGCGCGCGTGATGGTGGCGCTTCCGGGTGATGCCGGCGTTATTGCCGACGCCCCGGGCCTGCGCAGTCTGCCGCTCGTAGGGCATGAGCGGGGTTTGGCGCGCGCCTTCCCCGAGATTGTCGAGGCATCGCGCGCGTGCCGGTTTGGCGATTGCACACATACCCATGAGCCGGGTTGCGCCGTTCGTGAGGCCGAGGACGCCGGGCAGATCGACGGCCTGCGTCTGGAAACGTTCCAAAACCTGGCGTCATCCATGCGCGTGAGCGCTCAAATGCTCGATCCCGATGTCCATCTGTAATTGATTTTTCCTATGACAGCCGTCTCCCAACTGTTCGGGAGACGGCTTTTTTGCTGCGGAAAAGACTCGAAACATGCAGTTTGCTGACGTGCTGACCAAAACCTTGCCACGAGCTTGACGGGCTGGTCAGTTTTTGGTCAGCGATTGGTTTGACATCGAAAACCAAGATCGCGATTGCGCCGCTTTGCACTCTGACCGCCCAGACAATGGTGGTACGGGCATTCGCCCGGCACTGCCATGAGAGGAGCGGCCGTGAACAAGAGCAAGCGCATCGCCATCAGTCTGGTCGCGGGCGTGCTCGCTGCTCTGTTATGCATGGTTTACGGCTCGTCGATCCGCTCGCAAGCCGAACAGGTCCAGGCTGAGACCTTGGCCAAGTACGGGGGCGATCGCGTCGAGGTATGCGTTGCGGCGCGCGATATCGATGTGGGCGAGACCCTCGATGAGACCAATGTCATAACCCAGGAATGGCTGACAAGCCTGCTGCCGCGTGACGCGGCGACCGAGCTGCGCCAGGTGCGCGGCGACGTGACGACTTCGCGTATTCCCAAAAACGCCGTGATCTGCAATGTCTACACCAAGGCCGAGAGCCACAAGCTCGAGGTGCCTAAGGGCAAGGTCGCCGTTTCGGTGGCGGTCGATGCCGAGCACTCGGTCGGCGGCGCCACGGGCGTGGGCAGCTACGTGGATGTGTATGTGCAAAAAGACGGCGTAACCGATCGGCTGTGCGGCGCGTACGTGATCGATACCAGTGAGGATTCCGGTGCCACGCGCGAGGGCAAGATCGAATGGGTGACGCTGGCGGCTGACCCCGAAGACGTCAAGGAACTGCTGGGCGCCTCGGGCAAGGGAACGGTCAGCTTGACGATTCCCGCCACGGCGCGCGGCAAAAAGAGCGGAGGCGACGAGTGATGAAGGCGATCTGGCTTGCGTGCTGCGCGTGCGGCGATTACGGGCTGTTGCAGCGGGAAGTCGAGGGCCGTGACGCGGGTGCACAGGTGCTTCGCGTGGGTGACCTGGACGGGCTGGTTTCCATGGCGCGGGCGTTTCCGTCGCGCCGCGGGGCTGCCATCATCGCGGCGTCTCTGTTTGATACCGAAGATGTGCGCAAGACTGTTGCGCGCCTGACGGCCGAAGGCCGCGTGAGTCGCGTGGTCGTGTTGATAGAAGCGCTCGATCCGTCGGATATCGAGGGGCTGTTTCGCGCGGGGGCGACCGAGGTCATCGCTGCGCACAGTATATGCGGCAACGGGCGCGCGGGCGAGGGAGCGGTTGATTCCGATCGGCGCATGACGATTGAGCCCGATGCTTTTGTTGATAGGGAGCCCGGGGCGCCTCGCGCTACAAGAGGCCCGCGTGTTGATGATTATGGAAAAGCGGAAGCCGAGCATGGTCGGCGCCCCCGGAACCCCCTTGTATACGATGACGCTGGAGGACCGGCGCAGCATGCTGGCGACTCCCCGGCTGTAGATATGGGATACGTGCACGGCGTGAATCTGGCGGATGAACTTGACGAAGTTGAGGGCTTTGCCGGGTGCGGCGAGTTGTCGCTGATGCAGCATGAGCAGATTGCACAGAACGAGCTTGCTTCGCAGACCGAACAAGCTGCCATGCCGGCTTGGACGCAGCGTGTGGTTGCGGCGGGGGAGACGGGGACGCTGGCACCGACGCCCGCACCGCCGCCTCCGATGCCGCCAGCAGACGCTGCCGCTCCGCAGCGTCGAGCTCCGGTCATCTGCGCCATTTCGGGTTCGGGCGGTTGCGGCAAGTCGACGATCGTTGCCACCATGGCACACACATCGTCGCTGTTGGGCTTGCGTGCCGCCGTGCTCGACCTTGACCTGATGTTTGGAAACCTTTACGACTTGTTAGGCGTCGATGCCCCGCACGATATGGCGAGTCTGATTGAGCCGTCTGCTGCGGGTGCGCTGGCAGAGCCCGACGTGGTTGCCGCTTCCATGCGCGTGGCTCCGGGCGTTACGCTCTGGGGTCCCGTTGCGGCTCCCGAGCAAGCCGAGCTCATGGCACGTCCGGTGGAGCTACTGCTTGATGTTCTGCGTCGCGAATCCGACGTGGTCTTTATCGATACCTCGGTCTTTTGGGGCGACGCCGTGGCGGCTGCGGTGGCAGCGAGCGACCGTTGCCTGGTCGTTGGCGATGCGGCGGTGTCGTCCGCGACATCGGCGTCGCGCGTCATTGAGCTGGCAAGTCGAGTAGGTGTGCCGCGCACGCGCATGAGCGTTGTGTTCAACCGGTTCGGTGCGCGCGGGGCAGACGAGGACGTCGCCATGCGCTTTGAGATTGCCTGTGCGTTGAGCTCCAAGATTCGTATCGCCGATGGCGGGCAGGATCTCGCCGCGCTCATGGCGTTTGGGCGCGCTGACGAGGCAGTGGGGCAGACCAGCGCTTTTGCGACCAGCGTGCGCGAGGCCACGCGCGAGATGCTCGTGGAACTGGGGTGCGCCGTCGGCCCTTGGAGCGATATGGTCGCCGACCGTGCAACACGCACCGAACGCCCGCGTATCCGCCTTCCCTGGTCGCGCGAGGGTGATCAGCGATGAGCCTGCAAACGAGGATTAAGGCTGCCGGCGCTGCAGCGGCGGCAGCGCCTGTAGATGCGGGGCGTCGCCGCGCGGTGAAACGACGCACCAAGCGCGCCGTGATGGACCGCATGGGTTACGACGAAGTGGCGCGTATCAGCGCCTATATCGACCCGGCACTTGCTCGCTCGGAATTGCGTCCCGCGGTGGAGGCGGCGCTCAATGTTGAGGAGCCGACCGACCTGGCGACGCCCGAGCGCGAGACCATCATCGACGAGATTTTGGATGATGTGGTGGGCTTGGGGCCGTTGCAGCCGCTCATCGAGGATGACACCGTTACCGAGATCATGATCAACGGCTGCCGCTCGGCTTTCTTTGAACGTGGCGGCGTCTTGTACCCCATCGAGCATGCGTTTGAGGATGATGAGCAGATCCGTGTGCTTATCGACCGCATCATCTCGCCACTTGGCCGTCGTATCGACGAGCGCAGCCCCATCGTCAACGCCCGCCTCAAAACGGGCTATCGCGTCAACGCGGTGATCCCGCCTGTGGCGATTGACGGACCGATTCTCACCATCCGAAAGTTCTCGGACCGCATCTGCTCGCTGGACGAGCTTGTGGGGCTGGGGTCGCTGCCGCTTTGGTATGCGCAGCTGCTGTCGTGCGCGGTGTCGCTGCGACAGGACCTGGCGGTTGCGGGAGGCACGGGATCTGGTAAGACCACCCTGCTCAACGCGTTGTCATGCGAGATTTCCACCGGCGAGCGCATCGTGACGATCGAGGACTCTGCCGAGCTCAAGTTTGCGCATCATCCGCACGTGGTGCGCCTAGAGGCGCGCGAGGCTTCAATTGAGGGCGAGGGCGCGGTGACGATCCGCGATCTGGTGACCAATGCCCTGCGCATGCGCCCCGACCGCATCGTGGTGGGCGAGGTGCGCGGTGCCGAGTGCTGCGACATGTTGCAGGCCATGAACACGGGCCACGACGGGTCGCTCACCACACTTCATGCGGGTTCAGAACAGGAGACCGTGGTGCGTCTGACGTTGCTTGCACGCTACGGCATCGATTTGCCGAGTGAACTTATCGAAGAGCAGATCGCCATGGCGCTCGACGGCATCGTGATGTCCGAGCGCCACGCCGATGGCAGGCGTTTCGTCTCCTCGTATTCGGGGGTGCGCCGCGCCGCGTCGGGCGGCGTAGAGCTCGAGCGCTATGTGACTTTCGATGCCGCCGAGCGCACCTGGACGCTTGACCGCGAGCCGCCGTTTATTGCAGAAGGCCTGCGGTCGGGGACACTCACACAAGAGGAGGTGGACGAATGGAGATCACTGTGCCCTTCGTCGTAGGGGGCTTGGCAGGGCTTTCTGTCGCGACGGCGTGCGGGGCGGAACCTCGTGTGCCGCAGGTATCGCCGGCGGAGCTGGCGCGTCAGGCGCTCGAGACGGTGGCAGAGAAGCTGCCGCGTGAGCTGGTGGAAAACGATTTGCTGAAAAAGATCGCCCGTTCGTGGGCATCGCTGGCTCCGGCGCATCGCCTTGGCCTCGTGATCGAAGATGCTTCGGGGCGTTTGGCGTTTCTGCTGCTATCGAGCGGTGTCTGCTGCGTTTTACTAACGATAGTGTCGTTATCGCCCCTCGGATTTGCCTTGGGACTTGTTGCTCCGTTTGCCGTTGGCGCCGCCCGGGATGGCTTTGAGAGCCGGCGTGAGCAACACGATGCAGAAGAGGCCATGCCCGAGGCGTTTACCGCGCTTTCCATGTCGCTTGCCTCGGGGCACTCTCTTGCCCAGGGCATGCGCTTTGTGGGCGCTCATGCGCAAGAGCCGGTGCATACCGAGTTTTTGCGGGTGGCGGCGGCGATCGATTGCGGTATCTCGGCGACCGACGCGCTCGATGACTTGCTCGTGCGCATCGACGCTCCCGGCCTTTCGCTTGTGACCTTGGCGCTTAAGGTGTCTCAGCGCACCGGTGCTCCGCTTGCCGACTTACTGTCCGAGGCGTCGAGCATGGTGGGGGAGCGCATTGAGCTCAAGCGCCGCCTGGATGTTAAGACGTCGCAGGCTCGCATGTCGGCGCATATGGTCGCGGCGATGCCGGCGGGCATGTGCGCGGTGTTGGCGCTGCTTTCGGCAGATTTTCGTCGCGGTCTTGCGATGCCTGCCGGCGCGGGCGCTGTGGTGCTGGGTCTTGCCCTCAACGCCGTTGCCCTGGTGGTTATCCGGCGCATTATGCGGGTGGAGCTATGAGCGCCCCGGTTGCAGTTGCGGCTTGCCTATGCGCCCTGAGTGTATTTGTCGCGACGGGTTTGGATCGGGCGGATGCACGCAAGATCGCAGGGGCCTGCAAGCGCGAGGCGGTGCTGGTCGCTGCCGCGGGTCGCTCGGTGGTCGATGCTCTGACCGCGCGAGTGAAGGGCGCGGTTGGAGTGGGCAGCCCGGCGCGAGTGTCGCTCGGCGAAGTGTCCGAGATGATCGATGTTGTGCGCTTGGGTCTTTCGGCCGGTCTTTCGTTTGATGCGGCGCTTGAGATTTTCTGTGCCAACCGCCGGTCAGTGCTGGCTCTTCGACTTGAGCGGGCCTGCATGGCGTGGCAGGTGGGCGTGGGCACGCGTGAGGACGAGTTGTTGGCCGCCGCGCGCGACCTGGACGTGCGAGCGCTTGAGACCTTTGCCATCACGGTGGGGCAGGCGCTCGCCCTGGGTGCCCCACTTGCCGAGACGCTGGCCGCTCAAAGTCGCGAGATCCGTGCGGCTCATCGCGCCGCGGTCGAGCGTGAGATCGAGCGTGCGCCCGTCAAGCTGCTGATTCCCACCGGCACGCTCATCTTGCCGGCGTTGCTTCTGTCCATATTGGGCCCGCTGCTGGGAGCAGGCGGGATGATGTAGGGAGGTATACATGAATACGGTGACTGACGCTGCTGGCAAGGCTTGGAACTGGGCTTTTTGCCGGGCGATCCGCGCTCGCCAGCATGCCAAGGAGCTGTTGCGGGAGGAGAGCGCGCAGGGTACCACCGAGTACGCCATTTTGGTGGGCGTGCTTGTGGTGATCGCGATTATTGCCATCGTTGCATTTAAAGGCAAGGTCCAAGATCTATGGAACGCTATCAGCGAGGGCATCAACAGCCTGTAGAGGGCGAGCGCCCCATCGGGGTGCTGCTGGTGTTTGCTTGCCTGACCGTGGCGATAGCGGCGGTGCTTTGGGGGCTTAACGCCGCGCGGCAGCAGCGTCCTGGGGCCGCCTTCGATTCGGGCTCAGATTCGGCGGTGGCGTCTCAAAAAGATGAGATGCGAGATGCGGGCGATTCGGATGTCGCTATCACGGCGCAAACCTTTCTGTGGACGCTCGACAAGCGGTCTGCTACTGCGACGGATTCGCCTGAGGGCAACGCGATTGCGGTCCGGCTTGCATGGCCCGAGGACCGACCGATGACCGAGGCAGCGGCGGATATGTTACGCGCCTACCGCGAGGTGCCAACGGCCCAGCTCGCCCTGAGCGGCTATCTCGATATTAAGGGCAACGTATGGGGCGCCATCGTGCGCGATGGGCGCGGCTGGGTCGATATGGTGACGGTTGCCGCGGATGCTGGCGATGCTTCGTGTCGTCTGCGCGCCGTGCGTCTGGTCCCGCAAACAATAAGCTCAAAGGAGGGGTCGTGAAATGCATGACGTCCTGCGCGAGGAGTCTGCCCAGGCAACGGTCGAATACGCCATCGCCACGGTGGCGCTGTTATCGATCGTGCTGGCGATCGCGGGGCTTTGGCGCGCTGGCACCGATGGGCGCTTGGCGGCGCTGGTTGAGCGGGCGGCATCCCATGGCGTTGCCTCGACATCGGTTATCGACGCCGCTGCGGGCGCTAAGGACATCGCGTTGTATTGATATCGCGTGCGAGGACCGGGCGCAGTCTACGGTCGAGGCCGCTTTTTTGCTGCCGACGTTTCTGACGCTCATCCTTCTCGCACTGCAGCCGGTGTGCCTGCTCTATACGCGCGCGGTCATGGAGTCTGCCGCCGCCGAGACCGCGCGGCTCATGACCACGACGACGGCGGAGGACGACGATCTTAAGGAGTTCACCCGCCGCCGGCTTGCCGCAGTGCCCAACGTTTCGATCTTTCATGCCGGCGGGCCGCTGTCGTGGGATATCGAGCTTGGCCGGGCCGGTGCGGGTGGCGTCTCGTCCGTGTCCGTTTCCGGCGAGGTCAAGCCGTTGCCCGTGATCGGTGCGTTTGCGCAGGCTATGGGTGGTGCCGCCGAGGGCGGCTACGTTGAGCTCAAGGTCGATGTCTCGTATCAATCGCGTCCCGAATGGCTGGAGGGAGATTATGATTCGTGGATTGCTACATGGGATTAAGCGTTTCTGGTCTAGACGCGTTTTGACGCGCCGTCCGAGCTGCCATTGCAAGCGAGGCGGCTTTATGGGTCGAGCCGGTGTCGATCTGTTTATCGAAGACGGCGCCTATACCACGCTTTCTTCTGCCGTGGTCATCCTAGTGGTGCTCACATTGTTGTTTTCGTCGACCGCGGCGATATGGAGCATGTCGCGTGCCGGGGACACCCAGGTGGCGGCCGATAGCGGCGCGCTGGCGGGTGCCAACGTAGTGTCGTCCTATCACACGGCTGCCACGGTGGTTGATGCGAGTATCTTGAGTCTGGGGCTGGCGGGGTTTGCCACGATCGGGACGGGCCTGGTCGCCATCCTCATCCCGGGTGCCGAGCCGGTTGCCGGCAATATGGTCGACACCGGGATCGAGATCATTAAAACGCGCAACAAGTTTGCCAAAAGCGCATCGGAAGGCTTACAGAAAATCGAGACGGCTCTGCCGTATCTGATCGCCGCGCGTGCCACGCAGGCGGTGTCGGCGCAGGATACCGATAGTGTGACCTATACCGGTACGGCGCTTGCCGTGCCCAGGACATCCGAGTCGGACTTTGCTGCGCTCAAAGGGTCAGAGATCTCGACCGATACCATTAAAGACACATCAGATGATTTAGAGCGTGCGGCCGAGGAGCTGCGGAAGGCCTCGGAGGAGACGGCGAAGGCAAAGGAGCGCGCTTGGCTGGCGGATTGTGGTGGGTCTGACAAGGGCTCGGTCGGCAGCTGTTCTTGTATGTGGGAGCGCGCAAAAAGCCTAACGGATCTTTCCGGTGTTCAAAATCCGCATTACTCATCGAGCGTTACGTGGGAGCCTCAAGTTGCCCTTGATCGCGCGAAGGACTACTACCATTGGCGTCTGACAAATGAGAAGCCCCAGGGCTCGAGTGTCGAGATGAAGGCAGAGTCTGCGGCGCGTAAGGCGTTTTATACCTATGCGAACGCGGAGGTCGATCGGGCATATATAACCGAGAACGGAGACAGGGTTTCCTCCTATATTCCGCTGCTGCCGCGCAACTCTGATGAGGTTCGGGCGACGGAACTCTATACCGATGCGGTGTGGCCGACTAGCGTAAACGATGACAAGGCGTATCTGCATTACGGGACGACCTGCCCCAACTATAAGAAAGGGACGCCGAGCGGATTTGCTTCGGTTGCCGATTACGATGGACAGGATAAATGCAGCAAATGCCATTTTGGCGTTTTGTCGCTTGGTGCTGTTGCGGCGCCTTCAACCTCTATCGAAAACGGCTTCGAGTATCACTTTGACAAGTTTAAAGACGCCCTGGAGGACTACGTCGACTGTCGCAACAAGGAGCTCGAGCTCGAGCGTCAGACCGAGGACGAAGCCGACCGTGCGGGCAATGCGTTCGATACCGCCATCAAAGAACTTTCCGGTGAGCGTCCGCGTATCGCTCCGCCCGGTCGCAACGGCGTGGTTGCCTTTGCGGTTTCGGGTGCCATCTCGAGCCCCGATGAGCTCAACTCTTCGTTTAACACGGCAGTCAGGCTTGGCGATCGCGGTGCCATCTCTGCCGCGGTGCTGGCGCCCGATGGGGCGACGGCGCAAAACAACGTGCTTTCGCGATTTTTCTCGACATTGAAGGAACGCTCGGGTGGCGTTGCCGGCGTACTCGATGGCGTCATGGATGTCTGGGGACGGCTGCTTGTGGGATACGGAGACATCCAAGGTTCGGCCGACGAACTTATGGACGAGATGATTAAAGGCCTAGGAGGGGGCAGCGGCGCGTTGGGCTCCATCGCATCGTGGCTCGGCGATACCGTTTCGGCGTCCGTGGCGGCGTTGGGTCTGGAGCCGTGCGACTTGCGCCTGCGAAAGCCGGTGCTGACCGATTCCGCCAACGTCATTAAGAGTCCGGGGTCTGACATTGCTGGTTTCTCTCAAGCGCAAGACAAGCTGCGAAGTATTCCGTTGGGCGTGACCGATCCCAAGGCGCTTTGCGAGGCGTTGGAATATCAAGTCGAACGCACCATTAGCGGCACGGTGTTCACGCTTGCGGAGATTCCTCTGCCCGGCGGCGGCTCCATCCCGCTCACCGTCGATGTCGCCACGCTGGTTGGCGCTCTGGGCGGTGGGTCGTAATGAGTATCCGCATGCGTCTGCGCGAGGAGCGCGCCCAAGCGACGGTGGAGATGGCAGTGGTTACGCCCGTTTTGCTGGTGCTGGCACTCATCGTGTACAACGTCATGATCTTTGCCAGCGCTGTCGCGCGCTTCGACCGCGTGGTGCCCGACATCGTGTTGGCGCACGCCGTGGCGTCGGAGGGGGAGGGCGACGAAAGCTCTGCCGATGCCTCGGCGACGGTTCAGACTCAAATTCTGAATGCCATGGAAGGCTATGGCTTGCAGATCGAAGTGTCGAGCGAGCAAGGCGCGGAGGCATCGGATGGTGGCCTGCTCTCCCTATCCGGTACGTTTAGGACCTACACCTGCACCATGCACTATGAGCCGTGGCCGACTTCTCTCAGCATCGCTGGCGTTACGCTGGGGGCGCCGACAACGTTGTCGCACGAGCGCGCGGTGACGGTCGATCCATGGCGTCCGGGGGTGGTCATGTGACCGCGGTCTCGTCCTACATCGCGTACGCGCGGGCGCTCAACAGGCTGGGTTGGACGCCGGCCGAGTTTGCGGTGGCGGAGTCGTTTGCCGTGCGCCTGCGCGGCATGCTGGGACGGTGTCCGGTTGCCGCCAATGGTCTGCCGCTCGTCATGGCGTTTCCACGCTGCTCTTCGGTCCATACGTGTTTTATGGCCTATCCCATCGACATCGCCTTCATCGATCGCGACGGCAATATCCTCGCGCGCTACGAAAACGTTTGTTCTTGGCGCATGTGCTCCTGCCCCGGCGCCTGGGCCGTACTAGAGCGCCCTTCAATCGTTGTTTCGACCTCTGCTCTCCAACGCGTGCCGGCTTAAGGGACTGAGCGAAAAACTTCTTGCTGCCGGCTGATGCCTCTGACGTGCCGATTTATAGAACCGAGGCTGTGCTCAAAAACTTTTTTAAAATTCTCGGTTGACCGGAACGCGTCCTTGGTTATACTAATCAAGCCTTGAAACAAGGCACACCTCAAATGGCTGGGTAGCTCAGTTGGTAGAGCAGAGGACTGAAAATCCTCGTGTCAGGGGTTCGATTCCCTTCCCCGCCACCTTGAATTGACTAGGACCTCTGCAAAGGGGTCCTTTTCTTTTACCGAGGGCTTCTGCGGAAACTGCATCCCGGAATAAAGGCTCAAAGCGGGATGCGCTTTCCACTTTGAGCCTGTTTGGGAAAGCGTGGCCCGGAATGACGATGGATTGTGGGTCGCGCTTTCCGGTTGGGCCTGCCAGCGGAAAATAAATCCCCTTATTGAGCGGAAAAACGGGACGCGCTTTCCGGTGCCTGCCTCCGGCGCGCGTACACACCTCGTCGCACCATTCCGAGCCCGTCTGCTCCCAGACATTCCTCCCACTTTCGCGTCACTTTACAGACCGTTCGGTCGCCTGTCCGCGCACGCGGGTATACTCAAAACGATACTTATCCTATGCAATACGATGCAGGCTCGACCTGCATGATTCGAAGGGGGCAGTGATGGAGAGGATACTCGGTGTTAATCTCTCTGGCTGGTTTATTCCCGAGCCTTGGGTGACCCCGTCGCTGTATGCAGCGACCGGTGCATCCAACGCGGCCGAGCTGCAGGAGGCTATGGGCACCGCCGCCTATAACGAGCGCATGCGCCGTCATTACGAAACGTTTGTGAGCGAGGACGATTTTCGCCGCATGGCGCAGATTGGCCTCAATGCCGTGCGTCTGCCGGTGCCCTGGTATGCCTTCGGCTCGCAGGAGTCCGATGCGTCCTACATCTCGGTTGTCGACTACATCGATCGCGCGATTGAGTGGGCCGCCAAGTACAACATCCGTGTTCTGCTCGACCTGGCGACAGTGCCAGGTGGCCAGGGCGATTCCAACGATTCGCCCACCACGCCGGAGGCTGTTGCCGAGTGGCATTCGTCCACCAACGGTCGTCATGTCGCACTCGACGTGCTCGAGCGCTTGGCCGATCGCTACGGCGAGGCCGAGAGCCTGCTGGGCATTGAGCTGCTGGATACGCCGCAGATGAGTGTCCGCAAGAGCCTCTTCACCATGACGGATGGCATTCCGGCGCACTACCTGCGCAACTTCTATCGCGATGCCTACGAGCTCGTCCGTTCGTATATGCCCGAGGATAAGATCGTCGTCTTTTCGTCTTCGGGGCATCCCAGCGAGTGGAAGCATTTTATGCGCGGCGCCAAGTACAAGAACGTCTACATGGACCTTCACCTGTACCATTACCGCGACGAGCATGCGCTCGATATCACGAGCCCCCGCGGGCTGACGACGGCGATTTCGCGTAACAAGCGCGAGCTCAAAGAAGCGATTTCGACTGGGTTTCCCGTGCTGGTGGGCGAATGGTCGGGTGCGGCAATCTTTGCCAACTCGTCGGTTACGCCCGAGGGCCGCAATGCCTACGAGCGCGTGTTTATCGCCAACCAGTTGGCTTCGTTTGCACCGGCTGCCGGTTGGTTCTTCCAAACGTGGAAGACCGAGAAGCGCATTGCGGCGTGGGACGCCCGCGCGGCGCTCGGTACGCTCGAGCGCGGCATGATTGAATAGGTTGATATGACGCAGAACAGCGCCCATACGGGCAAACTCTATGTGGTCGGAACGCCCATCGGTAACTTGGGCGACCTGTCCCCGCGCGTTGGCGAGGCGTTTGCCGCCGCCGATGCCATTTGCTGCGAAGACACGCGTGTGACGTCAAAGCTGCTGATGCACCTGGGCATTTCCAAGCCGCTTGTCCGTTGCGACGAGAATGTGATCGCCAGCCGCGCCGCCGGCCTGGTCGACCGCCTGCTGGCGGGGGAGACCCTCGCTTTTGCCTCGGACGCCGGCATGCCGAGTGTGTCCGATCCCGGCCAGGCGCTGGTCGAGGCGGCGCGTGAGGCCGATGTGCCCGTCGAGGTTATTCCCGGGCCCTCTGCTTGCGTCACGGCGCTCGTTTCGTCCGGTATTCCTTGCGAGCATTTTTTCTTCGAGGGCTTTTTGGGCCGAAAGCACGGCGACCGCGTGCGCCGTTTGCAGCGCCTTGCCGTGGTGCCCGGCGCGCTCATCTTCTACGAGTCTCCACATCGCATCGTGGCGACGCTCGAGGCCGTGACGGAGGTCTTTCCCCAGCGCGAGGTTGCTGTCTGCCGCGAGCTTACCAAGCTGCATGAGGAGGTCCTGCGCGGCACCGCCGCCCAGCTTGCCGAGGAGCTGCGTGCTCGTGGCGAGGTAAAGGGCGAGATTGCGCTGGTCATCGCGCCGCCGAGCGAGGATGAGGAGGCCGGTATCGTGCCGGTTGGCGCCGCGGCAGCGGATCCCGACGAGGCCCTGTGCGAGGATATTCGCGCCGCGCTCGAGGAGGGGGAGCCCGCGTCTGCGGTGGCCAAGCGCCTGTCTCAGAAGTATTCGCGCCGTAAGCGCGATGTCTATGCCATGGTGCTCGATATGCAATAGATGGAGGATATCCAGCCCTTGCGCTAGAATCATCCCCTGTATGCAACGTTTTTCTGGAGGACAAACCCCATGGATCAAAGCAAGCTTTCGTTCTTTATCACGACGCCCATCTACTACGTCAACGCCGATCCGCACCTGGGTACGGCTTATTCCACCATCATCGCCGATGTTCAGGCTCGTTATCGCCGCTCTGCCGGCTACAACGTCAAGTTCCTGACCGGCATGGACGAGCATGGCGAGAAGGTCGCCGAGGCCGCAGCCAAGCACAACATGACGCCGCAGGAGTGGACCGACAGCCAAGCCCCGCACTTCAAGGAGCTGTGGAGCAAGCTCGAGATCTCCAACGACGACTTCATTCGCACCACCGAGCCGCGCCAGCATCATGCCGTGCAGTACCTGTGGGAGCGCATGAAGGAGTCCGGCTACCTGTATAAGGGCAGCTACGACGGTTGGTATTGCGTGCCTGACGAGACCTACTTCACCGATACGCAGGTCCAGAAGGGTGACGAGGAGTACGGCAGCGTCGGTCAGCACCTGTGCCCCGATTGTCACCGTCCGCTTGAGCGCGTGCAGGAGGAGTCTTATTTCTTTAAGCTTTCCGCCTTCCAGGACAAGCTGCTCAAGCTCTATGACGAGCACCCCGACTTTGTCGAGCCTGCGTTTCGCATGAACGAGGTGCGCAGCTTTGTCGAGGGCGGCCTCAACGATCTTTCCGTGAGCCGTACGAGCTTTGACTGGGGCATTCAGGTCCCGTTTGACGAGGGTCACGTGACCTACGTGTGGTTCGATGCGCTGCTCAACTATATGACGGCCGTCGGCTACGGTGTCGACACCGACGAGGCGCGTGCCGAGCTGGCCTATCGCTGGCCCGCGCAGTTCCACATCGTGGGTAAGGACATCATCCGCTTCCACTGCGTCATTTGGCCCGCCATGCTCATGGCCATCGGCGAGGCCCTGCCCGAGCACGTCTTTGCCCACGGCTTCCTGACCGTGCGCAATGCCGAGACCGGCAAGGCCGAGAAGATGTCCAAGAGCCGCGGCAACGCCATCGCTCCGCAGGACGTTATCGACATGCTGGGCGTCGAGGGCTATCGCTACTACTTTATGACCGACGTCGTCCCCGGCACCGACGGTGCCATCAGCTTCGACCGCATGGAGCAGGTCTACAACGCCGACTTGGCCAACAGCTGGGGCAACCTCATCTCGCGTTCGCTCAACATGAGCGGCAAGTATTTTGACGGTTGCGCGCCCGCCAAGCCCGCATCGTTCGATGCGTTCGACAACCCGCTGGCAAAGATTGCCGACGGTTTGGTCGAGCGCTACATGGCCAAGATGGACGTGCTCGATTACGGTGGAGCCAAGGACGAGGTCATGGAGCTCATCCACGCCGCCAACCACTACATCGAGGACTCCGAGCCTTGGGCACTTGCCAAGGACGAGGCCAAGGCTGACGAGCTGGCGTTTGTGATCTACAACCTGCTCGAGGCCATCCGCATTGCCGCTCACCTGCTGATGCCGCTCATGCCCCAGACTTCTGCCGAGGCTCTGCGCCGCCTGTCCTGCGAGGATGAGGCCGCGAGCGACGACCTCAAGGGCATTTGCGCTTGGGGCCTGCTTGCTGGTGGTCAGCCCGTCGAGAAAGGCGATCCGCTGTTCCCGCGTCTGGCGTAGAGACCGCGCGAGCGCCATATCGGCAATTTGCTGTTTAGCTGTAAGGGCATGGCCGCCACGGTCCATGCCCTTTTGTTTCAAGACGCCGCCATCATGCTAAGGAGGCAACCATGACAACTTCGCCTTTGGCAAACCCCACGGCAACAAGGGAGCTGCTGGAGGAGTTTGGCCTTGCGACCAAGCATCGCCTGGGCCAGAACTTCCTGATCGACAACCATGTAATTGAGCGCATTTGCGAGCTTTCCGAGCTTGCGGGCGATGAGCGCGTGCTCGAGGTCGGTCCGGGCGTTGGTACGCTCACGCTTGCGCTGCTGCAGGAGGCGGCGTGCGTCACGTCGATCGAGGCCGACCCCGAGCTCGAGCCGGTGCTCGATGCCCATGCCGCTGACTACGCCAACTTCCGCTTTATCATGGGCGACGCGCTCAGGGTGACGCCGGAGCAGATTGAGCAGGTTGCGGGCGGTGAGCCGACGGTATTTGTCGCGAACCTGCCCTATAACGTGGCGGCGACGATCATCCTGCAGTTCTTCCAGACGATGCCCGCGCTCAAGCGCGCCGTCGTCATGGTTCAAAAGGAGGTTGCCGATCGCATTGCCGCAGTGCCGGGCAATAAGACCTATGGCGGCTATACGGCAAAGCTCGGCCTGTATGCGCAGGTGACGGGTCGCTTTGAGGTGCCGCCGCGTTGCTTTATGCCGGCACCGCACGTGGACTCGGCCGTCGTGCGTATCGACCGTGTTGACGGCGTGGTGCCCGAAGGACTCGATCGCGAGTTTGTGGCCCGCGTGATTGACGCCGCATTTGCTCAGCGTCGCAAGACCATCCGCAATTCCATGAGCGCCAACGGCTTTGCCAAGGACGTGCTCGATGCCGCCTTTGAGGCTTGCGGTATCGCACCCACCACGCGCGCCGAGACGCTTGATGTTGCCGACTTTGTCCGTCTGGCCCAGGAGCTAATCCATGATGCCTAATGCCGAACGTGTGACGTTTACCAAGAAAAAGAAGACGGTTGCTTGTCCCGTGCCCTTGGCGCCGCTTGCCGACACGCATGCGCATCTGCTTTCGTTCTGGGGCAAGGAGGTGCCCGAGACGCTCCTGCGCGCCAAGGCTGCGGGCGTCGAGCTATTGGTGACGATGCTCGACCCCATCGCCGACAAACGCAGTGTGACGGACTATAGCGACTGGCTGACGCGCGAGATTCTGCCGATGCAGGGTATCCCGCAGATCAAGTATCTTGCCGGCGTGCATCCGTATGGCGCGCCGGACTATACCGACGACGTTCACGCACAGGTCGTTGCCGCACTCGATGACCCCTTATGCGCCGGTATTGGCGAAATCGGCCTGGACTACCACATGGACTATGACGACGATATCGCGCCGGCACCCCATAACGTGCAGATTGACTGCATGGCGCGCCAGCTCGAGCTTGCCGTGCGCCATAACGTGCCGGTGGAGCTGCATCTGCGTCACGAGGACACGGACCAGGAGCGCACCTCGCACGTGGACGCCTACAACGTGCTTCGTGAGGTGGGCGTGCCCCAGGCCGGTTGTGTGCTGCACTGCTTTGGCGAGGACCGCGCCACGATGGAGCGCTTTGTGGAGCTGGGCTGCTATATCGCCTATGGTGGTGCGGCCACCTTTAAGCGCAACGACGACGTGCGCGAGGCATTTGCGGCAACCCCACTCGATCGAATTTTGTTCGAGACGGATTGCCCGTATATGGCTCCGGAGCCCATCCGTGGTCTTGAATGCGAGCCCGCAATGATCTCCATTACGGCAAACGCGCTGGTTAACGACCGTGTCGATCGCACTGGTGAGGACGCCGAAACAATCGCGCAAGCCGCTTGGGAAAATGCCTACAAACTTTTTCAAAAATAGTTCTTGCGTTCGTGGTGGCGCTCCGTTATTCTAATTCCTGCACGCGGGCGTGGCGGAATTGGCAGACGCGTACGGTTCAGGTCCGTATGGGGGCAACCCCATGAAGGTTCAAGTCCTTTCGCCCGCACCATTGAATGAAAGAGCTCCCAGCAATGGGGGCTTTTTTGTTATGGGCCCGTCGCAGGGACTTGAACCTGTGAAGGAGCGAGCGTAAAGAAAACGCGGAGCGTTTTTAGCGAGCTGGCGAGGACGCCGGCAGGCGGCCGATGCCGGTGCGGATCCGCGAAGCGGATACGCGGACGTCCTTTCGCCCGCACCATTGATTGAAAAAGCTCCCAGCAATGGGAGCTTTTTTGTTACGGGCCGTTTTTGGCAGATTTGACCTATCGATTTCGCGCGGTAGATGCCCCTGCGGTCAAAAAGTGGCAAATATGAGTACTGGCACGAAAATAGAGACATTTCACGAAGCCATTATTGCTCATTTTACGCAACAGATGTACGCTAATTTGGCTCAACCTTGAGACAAAATGAAGTAATTTCGATAGACCTCGGGTTCAACGAGGCGATTTTGACCCAAATACGCTGTTACTAAACTGGTAACAGTACTCATATTTGGCCTTTTTTGACCACGGGTCCTCTTGTTGGTGTCACACAGCTGCTTCGTGCGGGTATCCTAATGCCAACGTGTGCCTATCAGAGGAGAGACCATGCTGTTGTCCGGTATCATCGCTGCCCTTACCAGCCTTTTGATTCCCATCATCATTCTGTTGCTGCTGCTTCCCAACGCCTGCTACGTCGTTGAACAGCAGCATGCCGTGATCATCGAGCGTCTGGGCAAGTTTAACCGCATCGTCAACGCGGGCTTCCACATGAAGGTGCCCGTGATCGACCGCAAGGCCGCCACGGTGAGTCTGCGCACCATGAAAAACGGTTTTGGCATCGACGTTAAGACCCAGGACAACGTGACCATCGGCCTTGAGGTCTCTGCTCAGTACCACGTGAGCTATGACATGGGCGCCGGCCCGGCAGATTCGGGCATCTACAAGAGCTACTATATGCTGCAGGAGCCCGTCGACCAGATGCGTGACTTCATCACCGACGCCCTGCGCTCTTCGATTCCCGTCTACACACTCGATGAGGTCTTTGCCAAGAAGGATGACATCGCCAAGGATGTCAACGCTACCGTTTCCGAGCAGATGGCCGCCTACGGCTTCACCCTCGTGTCGACGCTCATCACCAAAATCGCACTGCCGACCGAGGTTGAGAACTCCATGAACGACATCAACGCCGCCCAGCGCAAGCGCGCTGCGGCACAGGAGCTCGCTGAGGCCGACCGCATCAAGCGCGTCACCGAGGCGACCGCCGAGGCTGAGGCTATGGAAAAGGCGGGCGAGGGCATCGCCAACCAGCGCAAGGCCATCGCGCTGGGTATCAAAGATTCGCTCGAGATTATCCAGGAGACGGGTGTCGGCAATGACGAGGCCAACCAACTGTTTATGTTTACGCAGTGGTCCGAGATGATGACGGAGTTCGCTCGCACGGGTAAAACCTCGACGGTCGTGCTGCCGAGCGACTTTTCGCAGTCGGCCTCGATGTTCGAGCAGATGCTGACCGCCGGCAAAGTTCAAAACGATTCGAAGGAGTAGGCGCGCGTGAAATACACCGTCGTTTGCGTCGGTAAGCTCAAAGAGCGCTTTTGGAAGGACGCGTGCGCTGAGTACACCAAGCGCCTAGGCGCCTATGCCAAGGTGGATATCCGCGAGGTGGCCGATATCGACCCGGCCAAGGCGGGCGGCGTGGATGCCGCGCGCGACAAGGAGGGGGCGGCGATTCTTGCTGCCTTGCCGTCTCGAGCGCATGTGATCCTGCTGGCTATCGAGGGCAAGGAGCGTTCGAGTGAGGAGCTCTCGGCGAGGCTCGACGATCTTATGCTGCGAGGCAGCAGCGACATCGCCTTTGTGATTGGCGGATCGGACAGCGTGAGCGATGACGTGCGCGCCCGCGCCGACGAGATGCTCAGCTTTGGACGCATTACCTTGCCGCATAACCTGGCGCGCGTGGTGCTGCTGGAGCAAATCTACCGCGCCTGCAAGATCAGTCGTGGCGAGCCGTATCACAAATAGGTCGGCAATACGAAACAATGGCGTGGGACAATACCTTTCGTTTTGAGGAATGTGTCTGAAAGGACTATGAGATATGAAGATTGGATTTGTCGGTTTTGGCAATATGGCGAGCGCTATGGCCGATGGCTGGATCGCTGCCGGTGTAGCTGCGAGCGACATGTGCGCCTGCGCGGGTCGCTACGACGCACTGGTTGAGCGCTGCGAGGCGCGCGGCATGGACGCCTGCCACGATGCCGCCGAGGTTGTCGCCGCATCCGATATCGTGGTCGCTGCGGTCAAACCGTACATGATCGAGAAGATATTCGCCCCGCTCAAGGATGCTCTTGCCAAAAAGGTCGTTCTGTCGGTTGCCTGGACCTGGGACAGTGCCAAGTGGGAGCAGGTCCTGCCGGGCGTCGCGCATATCTCGACGGTGCCCAACACACCGGTTTCGGTGGGCGAGGGCGTCATCGCTTGCGAGAAGGCTTCCACGCTTAGTGATGAGCAGAGCACAGTGGTGCTTGATCTGCTTGGCAAACTCGGTGCGGTGGTCGAGCTCGATACGAGCCTGCTGTTTGTGGGCGGCACGGTGGGTGGTTGCGCTCCGGCATTTGTCGCCATGGCAATCGAGGCCCTGGGCGATGCAGCGGTCAAGCACGGTATCCCGCGTGCCGATGCCTATCGCATTGTGAGCCAGATGGTGCTGGGTACGGCAAAGCTGCAGCTTGTAACTGGTCAGCATCCTGCGGCGATGAAGGATGCCGTATGCTCGCCCGGTGGTGCCACCATCAAGGGCGTCGTTGCGCTCGAGGACGCCGGCATGCGCAGCGCCCTGGTCAAGGCAATCGACGCAACTCTCCAGTAAAACCTGCCATTTAGGGACAGGTTTATTTTGGCAGGTTTTTCCTGCGGTTTTGTCGTATGTGCGAAAAGCGCCCCGCAACCGGATCGTTACCAGTTGCGGGGCGCTTGCGTTTGCCCAGATAAAACCGACCAAAATAAACCTGTCCCTTTTCGGTAGGTTAGTCCCAGAAGCTGTCTTCCTCATCCTCGGACTTGGGTCCGCGGTCGACGTACATCTTATGGGTACGCTTCTCCATTACAAAGGCAAGAATCGCAAATAACAGGATGCCGCCGGCGAAAAGGATGGCAAAACCGGTGCGGGTGCCAAACAAAAAGGAAAAAACTGCGTCCATTGGGTGCCTTCTTGCGTAGTTGAGTTGGGTCGTAAACGCTCATAAGTATATACTTGCCCATACATGTACAAGGTTGCAACCTAAATGGAATGTATATCGCCGGAGGATCTAATGCTTGATATCAAGTTTGTTCGCGAGAACCCCGATGCCATCGATACCGCCATGGCAAATCGCCAGACGTCTTGGGATCGCGAGAAGTTCTTTGAACTCGACGACGAGCGCCGTGCCGTCATCACCGAGGTCGAGGAGCTCCAGGCCACGCGTAACGCCGAGTCCAAGAAGATTGGCGCCCTGATGAAGGAGGGCAAGAAGGACGAGGCCGAGGCCGCCAAGGAGGCCGTGCGCGCCGTCAACGAGAAGATTGACGGTCTGGCCGAGCGCCGCACCGCTCTCGAGCAGGAGCAGTACGACTTTATGGCTCACCTTCCCAACATCCCTTGCGAGGCCACGCCGTACGGCAAGGATGAGGACGAGAACATCGAGCGCCGTCGTTGGGGCACCCCGCGCGAGTTCGACTTCGACTTTAAGCCGCACTGGGACCTGGGCACCGACCTCGACATCCTCGATTTCGAGCGCGGCAACAAGCTCTCCGGCAGCCGCTTTACCGTTCTCGGTGGCGCCGGCGCCCGTCTTGAGCGCGCCCTCATCAACTTCTTCCTTGACACGCACACCAGCCGTGGCTTTAAGGAGTGGTGGCCGCCCATCGTCGTCAAGCGTCAGACCATGTTTGGCACGGGTCAGCTTCCCAAGTTCGAGGACGACGCCTATCACGTCTCGGGCGACAACTTCCTGATCCCCACCGCCGAGGTCGTGCTTACCAACCTGCACGCCGGCGAGGTTCTCGATGCTGATACCCTGCCGCGCCGCTACACCGCCTTCACCCCCTGCTTCCGCGAGGAAGCCGGCTCCGCTGGTCGCGACACCCGCGGCATCATCCGCCAGCACGAGTTCGACAAGGTCGAGATGGTCAAGTTTGCCAAGCCGGAGGAGTCCGACGAGGAGCTCGAGAGCATGACCGCCGAGGCCGAGTTCCTGCTTCAGCAGCTGGGCCTTCCGTATCGCGTGATTAGCCTGTGCACCGGCGACCTGGGCTTCTCTGCCCGTCAGACCTACGACATCGAGGTCTGGCTGCCGAGCTATAACGCCTACAAGGAGATCAGCTCCTGCTCTAACTGCGGCGATTTCCAGGCCCGTCGCGCCAACATCAAGTATCGCGACCCCGAGAACTTCAAGGGCTCGCGCTACCTGCACACCCTCAACGGTTCCGGCCTGCCGGCTGGCCGCACCATGGCCGCCATTCTGGAGAACTACCAGAACGCCGACGGCACCATCACGGTCCCCGAGGTTCTTCGTCCTTACATGGGCGGCCTCGAGAAGATCGAGCCGGTTGCGTAGGTTGCCTGCATAAGCGATTTGCAAGGGCGCTCCTTTCTGGGGCGCCCTTTTTGTGTGCGGAGCTTTACCATATCGCGCGGACAGCTCAATAGAAAACACAAGAACAAACGTTCTGTATACAGGCATCTACCTGCTATGCTTTTGTTAAATAGAAGCGAGAGGAAGGGGATGCGATGGAGCTGTTTGATGAGCGGGTAGTTTTGTTTGAGAGCGATGAAGGTGGGGAACGTCTCGCGGTTACGTGTGAGCCATCCGGTATGGGTGGTTTGGTGGTGCGGCAGACGAGCGAGGGCCCGTTGACCCAATGGTGCTTTGAGGAGTCGCCGCATGTGGTCGAGACCTTTGTGACGCACGAGGGGCTTGTGGCGCTTGAGCGGTTCTATGGAGTTGGGACTTCTAACCAGGTCGCGCGCATGTTGAGCATCTCGTTTGCCGATTATGACTGTGCCCAGCGGGTGCGCTCGCTTTTGAGGGAGCTCGGTGCTGGGTTCGATGTGGTTGAAAAACCGATTGATCGCATGGGGGACGCTGACGCATGCGGAACAGCGTGAGGAACATATTCTCAAAAAAGTTTGAGATTGTGCTTGACTCCAACTAACTAAAGTGGTTTTATATGTCTTGCGCTGCGGCGTTACCTCAGCTGGATAGAGGGTCTGACTACGAATCAGAACGTCATAGGTTCGAATCCTATACGCCGCACCAATCGAGCTTGAAGCCTCCGGCAACGGGGGCTTTTCTTTTATGGCAACACCGCATGGATTCGAACCTCGGTCGGGGTGTGAACAGCCCAATCACCACTCCGTAAAATTTTTTCAAATTGTCGCTTGACCCATCGGGGGCTCGCGTGCATAATAATCCGTGCGTTGCGGCGTTACCTCAGCTGGATAGAGGGTCTGACTACGAATCAGAACGTCATAGGTTCGAATCCTATACGCCGCACCAATTGACTTTAAAGCTCCCGGCAACGGGGGCTTTTCTTATATGGGAGCATTGCGGAGATTCGAACCTCGGTCGAAGCCGGAGCGGATGCGCGGAATCCTATACGTCGCACCAATAGACTTTAAAGCTCCCAACAACGACTGCTCTTTTATATCGCGATGCACCGAAGATCGCGCCAAGTGATCCAAATGAGTAAAAATCAAATTCAATAACTTTTTTTGAAAAAATGCTTGACCATTATTCAATCCATGTGCATAATAATCAACAAGTCGCGGCGTTACCTCAGCTGGATAGAGGGTCTGACTACGAATCAGAACGTCATAGGTTCGAATCCTATACGCCGCACCAATTGAACTTAAAGCCTCCGGCAACGGGGGCTTTTCTTTTACGCCGGCACTGCATGGATTCGAACCTCGGTCGAGGCGCGGGCGTCGAGAAAACGCGGAGCGTTTTAGCCCGCGGGCGAGCACGCCGGCAGGCGGGCGAAGCCGGCGCGGATCCGCGAAGCGGATGCGCGGAATCCTATACGCCGCACCAATTGAAATCGAAAGCCTCCGGTAACGGGGGCTTTCCTTTTATGGCGGCACTCGATATTTGATACGCGACTGGAATCGTGCACCTCCGCCCGCGGGAGACTATTTCTTATCGACTCGTGTAAGATTCCGAGTAGGAGTCGCGGCCCATCCGCGACCGCTCCTTCTTTCAACGACTGATCAGGGTGATATTTCGTGGCAGAGCGTCCGACATACAAGCTCAGGTTTCTCGACCCCAAAAAGCGTTTTCCATCGATGCCAGAGCAGCCTGCGGGGCGCTCATATGGTGTTGTCTGGAAAGTCTTTGGCGAGGACCCCAAAGAGTCGTGCTATGTCGTCGAATTCGTCGGCAAAACTCACATATCGCTCTTGGGCTACGTGAGCGTGTCGGGCAAGGTTTATAAGGTTGACCGCCCTGTTCGGGAAGTACCGTTGCCCGAGGACCCTGACATGGAGCTGGTCCTTCACGAGTCCGATTCCAGTATTGGCGAGATTATGGTGAGGGAGGCCAACGGAGCAATGCACGCGTGTGCGCGAACTGCCGGCTCTCCCGAAGGCCCCATGCGCGAGCAGTCCGACCACGAGACATGGAATTCGACCCGCGCCCTTCCTTACGGCGAGTTCATGGCCTCGATGTTCTTGCGCTACGTGATATTTGCCAACTCCGAAAGCGCTCTTGCGAACACGACGGGCGTCGACGGTCTCGATGTAGACATGCAAAACGTTGTCGACAAGATCAAACTCGTAAAGTTGCCCGAGCCGGTCGAGGTGTTTTTGGGCTTTGACACGGCACCGCTCCCCGATGCTATCGAGACGCTGCTTTACCGTGTTGACCATGCCGAGAATCCGAGCGGTATCGAGCGCTATGCCGCCGCTCTTATGAGCGAGATCGACTTGCCCCGCCTGCGCACCATTGCTGCCAAGTCCGAAATGAGCCTAGCGCGCATCGACCGCTCAAAGCTGTTCTATCTCAATTTTGATCGTAGCCTGCTGGACCAGGACGAGATTGACATGCTGCTTGCCATCGAGTGCCGTCTCAACCGCCTCTCCGGCATCCTTGAGCGCATCGGGGCCGGATTGGTCCCCGCGGCATCCTCACCGAGCCTTGAGGGCTGCGCGCTCTTTGACGCGTGGCATATCGCCAAGACGACCAACGATGTTCCCCGACTGCTCGATACGGCCTCGAGCGACAACCCGTGGGGCAAACCGGGAACGGTGGCTTGCCAGCCGGGCGGTGAGTGGGACGTGCGCACCCGCTTCGCGCGTATCGTCGAGGCGCTCAACGTGGTCACACGGCTCGACTATACCTATCGGGCAAACGTTGCCGAGGGGATTATGCTCGTTCGGTTTGGGCGCTCTGTCGTGGATGCCATGCCACAACGTGAATACGACGCCCGGGAGGATGTCTGGCGCGAGTTGGACGAGAACGCGCGTGTGATTTGGGCCGCGGAGCACGACGCGCGCGTGGCGCTTACGCTGGCAGCGGCTTGCTTTGCCGCAGGTGCCTGCATTGCGCGCTGCTATGTTCAGATTGCGGCTCCCGACGGCGAGCAGGGTGAGCGCGTCATTGCAACATATTCCTTTGGGCGTGCGGCCTATCTGGCCAATTGCGTGCCTGTCGCCAAGGATCTTGAGAGCATGGATATGGACGATATGCCGTGCAAGCGCATGCTTGAGGCATATGAGTCGGACGCGCCGGATGCGATTGAGCCTGCAGAGGTTCACGCTCGCCCGCGTGACGACCACCGTTCGCTGCCGCCGGCGTTGCGCGACCTGCTGCTTGCCGATACGGCTGATGAGCTCGAGGTCATGGAGATGGACGATGACCCGTATGTGGCGCGCGTCGTTGAGTTGCGCGAGCAGGCAAAAGTTGACCGTGCAAGCGCGTTTGAGGGCTTTTCCCGTCTTGTTGAGGAGCTGGAGGCCAAGTGCGCCGTTGCCGAGCTTTTGGCAACGGGTCCGGTCCAGACGCAGTTTTGCGACAACCAGCTGGTACGCATGGTGCTGCCGGTAATGGAGGAAGACCGCTCCGTTCGTATTTTGCGTGCTCCCGATGCTCTGTACTTTGCCCAGCACGAGATCTGCAGTTATTACGCCGAGCAGGAGGATTTTGAACGGGCATTGCCCGAGGTGCGTCGTCTTTACGATCTGGCTCGCTCGTCCATGCAAACGCACTTTGCGCTCATCAACGTGTTGGCGCGCCTGGAGCGCTTTGACGAGATTATCGAGGTGGCGCGCCACGGCCTGCGCATTGCCAGTGACCGTTCCGCAATCGGTTATCTGTTCTATCGTCTGGCGTTTGCCTATTGGAACTGCGATCAGCTCGAGCTCGCGTTGGCGTGCTACCGCCTCGTGCCGCGCGGCGAGGAGTCGGGTAGCAGCGCGCTGGAGGAAATGCAGGGCCTTATGAACGAGATGGGTATCAATGAGCCGCCGACGTTCGAGGATGCGGTTGAGACCATCCGTAAGGCCGGGCTCGAGCTGCCTCCCGTGTCCGCCGTGACCAACCAGCTGGCGGATGCCGCCGTGCAGCTGGTCGATAACGGCTTCTTTTTCCTGGCGCGCGTTTGCATCTTTCAAATGTGGCGCACCATGGGCAACGATGAGCTCGGCTCCCTCAGTCGCTCGCTGGGGTAGGGGCGATATAGAGGGGCCGCACTGCGCTATTTGTATCGGCGCGGGCGGGAGGACCCGGCAGGATCGGTAAGGCATAAAGCCGCCGAGCCTGCTAAAACTGTTAAACTCTGCTAAAGTTGCTAAACTTTGTTAAAGTTGTTAAAACTAGCAGAGGAGGGCAGAATGACGAAAGCTGTTAACCCCTTTAAGCCAACGGCGGGCATGAATCCGCCTGAGCTTATCGGACGGGACACTGTTTTGGATGACTTTGCCGAGGCTCTTGAGAATGGTCCTGGTGCCCCCGATCGACTCATGCGCATCTCGGGCGTCCGAGGCACAGGTAAAACGGTGCTCCTTAATGCATTGGGTGACCTTGCACGCAAAAAAGGATTCGAGGTCGTTGACGTTGCCTCCAATGCTGGTTTTTGCAATAGAATCCTCGAGGCTCTGCAGCGAAACGTTCGTCTTGAATCAATCTCGATTTCCCCATCGATTTTAGGGGTCAGCCTTGGCTCCATGGAGATGTCGAAGTCGGCCTCTCATCTGGGCGAGGCGATGTACGATGCTGCGAAGCGCGGTGGTCTGCTCATTACGCTCGACGAGATCCAGGATGCCTCAACTGAGGAAATGCGCGAGCTAGGCAATGAGATGCAGCTCTTGATTCGCCAAGGAGCGAATGTCGCTTTCGCTTTCGCCGGGCTGCCGACATCGGTAGATGGCGTGGTGGTGGATGATACGTTGACGTTCCTTCAGCGAGCCAAACATGTTGAACTTACTCGGCTTTCCGATTTTGAAGTTGGCGGATCGTTTGAGGATACGATGAGACGAGCGGGCAAGGAGCTCGACAAAGGTGCCGCTGAGCTATTAACAAAAGCTTCGGCAGGCTATCCCTTTATGGTCCAGCTGGTCGGATATTACGCTTGGCAGGTTGCTGCGCGCAGTGGGGCGGAGAGTGTGAGCGAAGAGGCGGCTCGTAAGGGTATCCAGGCGGCTCTTGATAGCTTTAATGCTATGGTGATTGCCCCAGCGCTGCGCAGGGTGTCGGAACGGCAGTTTCAGTATCTCGCGGCGATGGCTCAATGCGAGGGCGTCGATATCGCCAACGGCGATATCGCCAAGAAGATGGGTTTGTCGGCGAACAAAGTTGGGTCATATCGCAAGCGTCTGATCGATGCGGGGTTGATTGAGCCCGCGGGCTATGGCTGTGTTTCGTTTGCAATTCCGTACATGCGCGATTATCTGTTGGAGACCGTTCGAGAGGACTAATAAAGAATGGGCTGTCCGCGCTGTCGCTGGGGCCGTCCTTGTATCTTTGTCTCAATCTGTAACATCTGGAGGGGATTACGGCCTGCAGATGTTACAGATTGAGATGATTGACTGAGACGTTTACTGGTAAAAGAGAGGTAAAAGAGGAAACGCCTCAAAATTCCCCTTGCCCAACTTCGGCTGTTTGGTTACTATAGAACGGCTGTTACGGAGAGCTGACCGAGAGGCCGAAGGTGCTCGCCTGCTAAGCGAGTATGCCCCAAAAGGGCATCTGGGGTTCGAATCCCCAGCTCTCCGCCAGTATGACTTTGAAGAAGGGTCCCATTTGGGGCCCTTTTTTATTATCAAGAATGGCGGCTGGGGATTAGAGTCCGAAAGGGCGTGAACATTAGGCAAACACGGGGCGCTTGAAAACGGGGAGACCCAGGCGTGCTCGTGCACCCCGGTGTGGGGTTCCGAGGGGATGGAGTAGAAATATGGTAAAGGTCGGGCTGCGTAAGCCGAATCTAAAGACATCACTCAAGGCAAGAACGACCGGCAGAGCGAAGCGCGCGGTAAGGCGGGCGATAATCCCCGGCTATGGTAAGAAGGGCATGGGGTGGATCAAAAATCCGAAGAAGGCTGCTTACAATGCCGTATACAGCAGAACGACCGTCGGAGTTGGGGATGTCGCTCGCGCCGTTGCTAAATCAGGCGCTCGGAGCTCGGCGTCAAGGACGTCCTCAATTACTGTTTCATCGCATGAAATTACACCTTTGGCGAAGCCTGAACAGAAATCTCTCACTCGAGAGATTACGTCGGTTGACAGGGCAAACAAGGCGCTTTTGCTATGCTTCCTTCTTGGGTGGTCGGGCGCTCATAGGGCGTATGCACGGATGTGGGGTAGCTTCTTTCTATATCTCTTTACCTTTGGCCTTTTTGGATTTGGTTGGCTGTTTGATATTGTGACACTACTGATGAGACGCTCCGAGCTAAGGCGTCTCGGCGACAGTGATCCGACTCAACAGCAAGCGCCATGTTCCGTTGATTCTACATTCGATCGAAATGTCGCCGACTCCGGAAATTGGGAACAGCGTGGAGATGGGGAGGCTGCGGCTCGGCTAGAGCTTCAACGTAAAAACCGTGCCTATATGGAAGAAAACGGCATCGACGTGGAGATGTTTACCGAGGAAAAGGTCGCGGCGGACGCCTTGCGAACCATTGAGTCGGTATGCCCGTGCATGCTTAGGTTTGACCGAGGCATGAGCGAAGAGGAGCCAAGCATCAGCTTTTGCTCTCCAACAAAGACGGGGAAAATGCCCAAGAATGTCGTCGAGGCCCGCATTTACCATCAGGATGTGAAGTTATTGATGGATTCCCACGGCTTCGAATTGCCGGAGTATGGTGACAGCATCAATGTCATGATTAGTTATCTAGCTGATGGGCGCATAAATAAAGTCGATATCCATGGGTTCCATAATGGCCGCTCCGTTAGTGTCTCCATTCGCAGGCGGAGCGACGATCTTGTTATGACGAGTGCGGGCACCATCGGAGAAACGGGTGCCTGGCAATCGCTGTGTCCTGGGGCAGACCCCTCAGCTGGGGATCTTTTCAGGGCCTTGACCAAGGAGGTCGAAAGGATCTACTAGCATGCCCGGTGGACCCGTTTTCAAGGTCCGAAAAGACACAGCGAAGGTAAACGGCTAGCAATGTCGCTTTGGTGATTCTGACGCATCCCGTTTAAGAGGTATTCAAAAAGAGGCGCCCCGTTGGACGCCTCTCCAATCTCAAATGTAATGTTCCCCCAGCCCTACACCTCGGGCGCCTTGGCGATGGTCTCGCTTTCTGCCGTAAGTGGGCGGTTGTCGATGCGGCGGCCCAAGCGGTCGAGTTTTACAAGGAGCCACTCAATGGGATTCGGCCCCGAGTCTTCCTCGTCGGCAACCAAATCCATGACGGCGATCTTGGTGCCGTCTTGCTTGAGCGTCACGCTGCCCACCTTGTCGCCCACATGCACCGTGCCCGAAAGGTCATCGTAGGTAACCTTCTCGGTCACCTCTCCAGCAAGCGAAAAGACGGTTGCCTGAGCTGCGGGGTCGGCGAGCGTGGCATCGATCGTCTTGTCCGTCCAATCGGTCTGGCTAATGCGCGCGATGAGCGGATTGCCGTTGGTGGTCTTTTCCTGCGTGTTGGCGATTGCGACCGTCACCTTGTGACCGTAGTACCAATTGGCAAGGGTTACGGTATCGGTAAAGCGCTGGTCGGTGGTGGTGGAGTTCAAAACGACGGTGTAGATCTCGTCGCCATCGCGGTTGTAGGCACCCGTAAAGCAATAGCCTGCATCGTCGGTGGTGCCGGTCTTGCCACCGATGTTGCCATCTTGGCCCAGCAAATAGTTATGCGTGTCCATGGAATGCGAATGGTCGGTGCCGTCGGCGCCCGTGACCTCGATCCAGGAATCCTCGCTCGCTACGACCTCGCGGATCGTGTCGTTTTTCATGGCCTCCTGCATCATCAGCGCTACGTCGTGTGCGGTTGAGTGCATATCGCCAGCCCACTCATCAAAGTCCAGACCATGCGGGTTTTCAAAAAGCGTACCGGTGCAGCCGAGCTTCTTAGCGCGCTCGTTCATGGCCTTCACAAATGTGGCCTCGGCGTCTTTGGTCTTAGGGTCGATCTTCTTGCCCACATATTCGGCGAGCACGATGGCGGCGTCGTTGCCCGAGGGAATCATCAGGCCGCGCAGCGCCTGCTCCACGGTAAGCTCGTCGCCTTCGAGCAAGCCGGCGGTCGAATTACCCACGGTGGCTGCGGCGTTGCTCACCGTGACCTTCTCGTCCATCTTGCAATTCTCGACGGTTAGGATTGCGGTCATGACCTTGGTGATCGAGGCGATTTTGACCTGCTCATCGGTGCCGCGCCCATAGTAGACGGTGCCGTCTTTGCCCATGACGAGGGCATTGGTCGCATCGATATCGGGCAGGTTTTCGGCCGTGATGCCGCGCGCATCGGCGGTTTTGCCGCAGACATTGTCGGTCGTGAGCACTTGGGCGCCGGCGACGGTGGGCACGCCAGCGGTAAGGGCGATAGCGCAGACAAAGCCGGCGGCAAGCTGGGCTGAGCGCTTTGCAAAAGAGGTGAGGGACTTCACAGATTTCGCTTTCGACGGGATGGTCTCTTCTGGAACTAGAGTATATCGTTTGCCGGCATCGGCGATCATCGCGTGCGTGCGTTGCCCACATCCGCGCCCGAACGGACACATTGGTGCTTAAGGCCGACTTAATCACCCGCGCTTGTTGTGTGTGACGGGCGCCCCCTCGGGCATAATGGAGCGCGAGAGGAGCACGCATGAACGAGCGCATACTGGTAGTTGATGACGAGAAGGCCATCGCCGACCTAGTTGGCATCTACCTTACAAAAGAAGGCTTTGACGTACAGGTCGCCTATAGCGGGGCCGATGCTGCCAAGGCAATCTTGGAGCAGGAGTTCGATCTGGCGCTGCTGGATGTCATGCTGCCTGATATCGACGGCTTTGAGCTGTTGCGTACGATCCGTTCCAGCCATACCTATCCCGTGATCATGCTGACGGCGCGCGATGCCCAGCAAGACAAGATCGAGGGGCTCTCGCTTGGCGCAGACGATTATGTGGTCAAGCCATTCCGTCCGCTGGAGCTCATTGCACGCGTTCATGCTCAGCTTCGTCGTTATACCAGCTACGGCAGCCGCGCACAGGCGGCCGAGTCGCCGATCATCCAGCTTGACGGCCTCGAGATCAACCGCGACGCCCGCTCTGTGACGGTGGACGGTGCGCCGGTGCGCCTTACGCCCATCGAGTATTCCATCTTGCTGTATCTGGTCGAGCATCGTGGCAGCGTGGTGCCCGTGGAGGACCTGTTCCGCGCGGTGTGGAACGAGGACTTTATGCCCGGCTCCAACAATACAGTGATGGTGCACATTCGCCATCTGCGCGAAAAGATTGGCGACGATGCCCAGAAGCCGCGCTTTATCAAAAACGTCTGGGGCGTCGGCTACATAATCGAATAACGCCTTTGATGGCGGGGGAGTAGATATGACAAAAGACGATAGGCGGGCATTCGAGGTACCCGATCGACTCTTTGAATACGTAAGGGCGGTCGTTGACAACCGTGCGTTAGCGACGGTGCTGCTCTTTTTGCTGAGTCTGCTGCTCATCGGCATTGACAATATCGTTGGCATCCTGGCAGTTCTACTCATTGGCTTTTTGCTGATTGATCGATTCGAAATCGTTCGCCGCTGTGTGGTGATCGGCGGCGCCGCGTGGACAATTACGTTGGCGATCGGGTCCATGGCGCTTGGCGGTATTGGCGAGCCCGTATTCTTTGACGCCGGCTTTGTGTTCAACATGCTTGGATTTGTGCTGGCGCTTGCCGTGTGCGTCCTGTTCTTCTGCGGACGCGCCCTGTACTACCAGGGTTACGAGCAGGGCGAGCTGCACGCCGACCGCGTGATTGCCGCCCGCATTCAGGACCGTCTGATCGATAACCCCGACACATGGGACAACATTGACGGCGACTTCCTCGAGGTCGAGGGCGCGCTCAACCGGGCGCGCGATTGCGAGCGTAGGGTTCAACAAGCCCTGCGTGACGAATCCCACCGCAAAGATGACCTGGTGACGTACCTGGCGCACGACCTGCGCACGCCGCTCGCCAGCGTGGTGGGCTACCTTTCGCTCTTGCAGGAGGCCCCCGATTTGCCGCTTGAGCAGCGCACACGTTTTACGGGCGTGGCACTCGACAAGGCCCACCGGCTCGATGCGCTCATCGAGGAGTTCTTCGACATCACGCGCTTTGATTTCCACGATATCGTGCTCACCCGCAGCTACGTCGATTTGGGGCTCTTACTGGCACAGGTGGCCGACGAGTTCTATCCCATTCTCAACGAACAGCATAAAGAAGCCCAGGTTGATATCTGCGAGGATCTGACGGTGCTCGTGGACGGCGACAAGATGGCTCGCGTATTCAACAACATCATGAAAAACGCCGTTGCCTATAGCTATGAAGGCTCGATGATCACGATTGAGGCCAGACGTTTGGGCAACGGCGGCGTGCGCGTACGATTTATAAACCGGGGCGATCCGATCCCTGAGTCAAAGCTCAAGGTGATCTTTGAGAAGTTCTATCGCCTGGATGCGGCGCGTGCGACCAATCGCGGCGGCGCTGGGCTGGGTCTCGCCATCGCCAAGGAGATTGTATGCGCGCATGGCGGTACCATCGCGTGCGAATCGACGCCCGAGCATACCGTTTTTACCATCGAGCTGCCCGCCGCGTAGCGTAGGCGCCCTTACAAACACCTGACAATGCGCTCACGTGCGTATGAGCCGCGGTTTCTACTATCGATACTGCTGAATTGATATCGACGTGGAGGTATGCGGTATGACGGCTGGTGTGGCTATGGAGCCCACGGAGCTCGAGGAGCTAATGGAGGCGCGAGCCGAGGCTGCGCACGAGCGCGAAGTCGGAGACGCGACGCGCCCCACGGCGCAGGACCTTGCCGCCTCGCCGACGCGCATCGACGTCGAGGGCCTCGATTTGTTCTATGGCGACCACCGCGCACTCAAGGACGTGTCCATCAAGATCCGCGACAAGCAGATCACCTCGTTTATCGGTCCTTCGGGCTGCGGAAAGTCCACGTTGCTGCGCTGCTTTAACCGCATGAACGACGACATCAAGGATTGCCGCATCGAGGGCAAGATCGCGCTCGATGGCCAGGATATCCTGGGCGACTACGACGTCTGCCGTCTGCGCCAGCGCGTGGGCATGGTGTTCCAGCGTCCTAACCCGTTTCCCATGAGTATTTACGACAACGTCGCGTACGGCCCCCGTGGCATGGGCGTGCGCGATCGCGCCGTGCTGGATGAGCTGGTCGAGGATTCCCTTCGTCGAGCCGCTCTGTGGGATGAGGTCAAGGACAAGCTCAAGGAGTCGGGGCTGGGCCTTTCGGGCGGGCAGCAGCAGCGCCTGTGCATCGCCCGCGCGCTTGCCGTGCAACCCGACATCCTGCTGATGGATGAGCCCACGAGCGCCCTCGATCCCGTGTCGACGCTGGTGGTGGAGCAGCTTGCCTGCGGGCTCAAGGAGACCTGCACGCTGGTGGTCGTGACGCACAACATGCAGCAGGCTGCGCGTATTTCGGACTCGGTCGCGTTTTTCTTGCTGGGTGAGTTAGTGGAACACGCACCCGCCGCTCAGCTCTTCAAAAATCCGACCGACCCGCGCACAGCGGATTATTTGACGGGACGTTTTGGCTGATACCATCTCGTAAAGGTACCTTTAGGGTTAAGATGCGGTCATGCCGGCCGCAAAGGGGTTCAACATGATCTATTACGTCGAGGACGATGACAACATCAGGGATTTGACGGTCTATGCGCTGCGCAAGCAGGGGATCGAGGCCGAGGGCTTTTCGTGCGATGGCGAGTTTAAGGCTGCTGTGGCGCGACGGGTGCCCGATGCTGTCCTGCTCGACATCATGCTGCCCGATACCGATGGCCTGGCAATTATGCGTCGCCTGCGTGCCGACCGCCTGACGGCGACGGTGCCCATCATGATGCTTACCGCCAAGGACACCGAGCTCGACAAGGTGATGGCGCTCGATGGCGGTGCCGACGATTACCTGACTAAGCCGTTTTCGCTCATGGAGCTTGCGAGCCGTTGCCGCGCACTGCTGCGTCGCGGCGGCATGGTCAAGCAGGCGAGCGATGTGCTCAGTGTGGGCGACATCGTGCTCTCGCCCAGTCATCGCGAGGTGACCGTTGCCGGCGAGCCGCTTAAGCTCACCCTGCGCGAGTTCGACCTGCTTGAGTATCTCATGCGCAAGCCCGGCGTGGTCTTTACCCGCGAGTCGTTGCTGCAGAGCGTGTGGGGCTGGGACTTCGACGGCGGTTCGCGCACCGTTGACGTGCACGTGCAGACGCTTCGCCAAAAACTGGGCGAGCATGCCAGCGCCATCGAGACCGTGCGCGGCGTGGGCTACCGCTTGGCTGAGCCTTCTGCCGGTGATGGTGCCGAAGGTGACGACACCGCGTCCACCGCATCGGAGGAGTAACCCGTGGTCTTCGCCCCCCAGGGAAAACAAACGCTATCGCACCGCGTTTTTGTGACGATCTTTGTTTGCGCCATGGCGGTTATCGTGGCGTTTACGGTGCTGGGTGCGTTCTTTGTGCAAAACACCTTGGCGGATGCCACGAGTGCCAATCTGGCGCAGGAAACCGAGCTCATTGCTGCCGCCCTCGACGAGCAGCAGGAGCCCATCCCGTTCTTGCGTAGCCTCGATCGCGAGGACTTACGCATCACGCTGATTAACAAGGATGGATCGGTTGCCTACGACAACGAGGCGTCGCCTTCCACACTGCCCAACCATGGCGATCGCCCCGAGGTCATCGAGGCCTTTGAGAGTGGTTCGGGTTCCGCGGAGCGCGCAAGCTCTACGCTCGACGAGATTATGCTGTATCGCGCCGTCGCCCTTGATAACGGCCAGGTTGTCCGCTTGGCGCAGGCCCAGCCTGGCGTTGCGGCGATTTTGCTGTCGATGGTGGCGCCGATGCTGCTTATCGCAGCAGCGGGTGCGGTACTCTCGTTTTTCATGGCGCGCCGCGAGTCCCGTGCCATCATCGCGCCGTTGCAAGAGGTGGATTTGGACCACCCGCGCCGTAGCTATGAGCACGCCTATGCCGAGATGGTCCCCATGCTTGAGCGTATCGAGTCGCAGCGCCAGGAACTCAAGCGCCAAATGGCGGTGCTAGCGGACAACGACCGTATGCGCCGCGAGTTCACGGCGAATATCACCCATGAGCTCAAGACGCCGCTTACGGCGATTTCGGGCTATGCCGAGCTCATCGCAAACGGCATGGTTGAGGGCGAGGATGACCTGCGCAACTTTGGCGGTCGCATCTATCGTGAGGCGGGCCGCTTGGCAGCGCTTGTCAACGATATCCTTACGCTGTCTAACTTGGACGAGGCCGAGCGTGCAACTGAGGGCGAGGCGGTGCCCATTGGGTCCACGGAGCCTATTGAGCTCTCGCGTGCCATCTACACGGTTGAGCAGCGTCTTGAACAGGTCGCCCGTCAGGCGAATGTGACGATAAGTCATGAGACCAAGCCTGTGGTCATCGAAGGCGTGTCGCGCTTGATTGACGAGCTCATCTACAATCTGGCAAGCAACGCCATCCGCTACAATCGACCCGGCGGTACGGTTACGCTGCAGTGCGGCACCAACGACGAAGGCCATCCGTTCCTCGCGGTCGCCGATACGGGAATCGGTATCGCGCCCGAAGAACAGGGCAAGGTATTTGAGCGGTTCTATCGCGTGGACAAGAGTAGATCCAAGGCGCGCGGCGGAACCGGCCTGGGGCTTGCCATTGTCAAGCATGCGGCCCTGTATCATCACGCCACGCTCGATCTATCGAGCGAGTTGGGCGTGGGAACCACCATTACGGTGGCGTTTCCCATACAGCAGGACGAGCCATTCGCATAGCGATACAACATAGATATTGATGTAGACGCCGCATCGGACTTTCGGGTGCGGCGTTGTTGTGCAATTTTACGATTGCTTCCGTCATTTTTACAGGAGAGCCTGTTTCTTATGTATAGAGTTTGGTCTCGGTAAAAAGATGCGATAACATACGGACAGTTTTGTCAATCCGAACTGGGGAAATGAAAGGCAAGCTGCATGACCCTTCTCGAACTGTTCCAGCTGCTGAAGAAGCACCTCAAGCTGGTCATCACCCTTCCGGTGGTCTGCGCGATCGCCATGGGCATCGTGTCCTTCGTTGCGATGGACAACACCTATACCGCGACGACGAGCATGTACATTCTCGCCAAGACCGACGATAGCGGTCAGATGAGCTACAACGATCTCTCGGCGAGCCAGATGCTTTCCAACGATATCGCCACGCTGCTGGATAGCGATAGCGTCAAGAGCGGCGCCGCCAAGGAACTGGGCCTCACCGATCTGGATGACTACAAGGTGTCTGTTTCCTCCGAGACCACCACGCGTGTCATTACGCTTTCGGTTACCGGCACCGATGCCAAGGAGACGGCTGAGGTCGCAAAGGCCATGGCCAGCTCGGTGAGTACGGTCGCTCAGAACGTCGGCGCTGCCCAGAGCATCAACGTTATCGACGAGGCTAAGACCCCCGAAGCCCCCAGCGGCCCCAAGCGCACACTGTATATTGCCGTCGCGTTCCTCGCCGGTATCTTTATCGCAGTTGCCTATGTCGTTTTGGCAGACATGCTCAACACCCGCATCCGCGGTGCCGAAGAGGCAGAAGAGCTCCTGGGTATTCCCGTTGTTGGCCGAATTCCGGCTATGAAAGGTGGTAAATAGGCATGGCTAAGGCAAAGAACACCGACAAGCTCGTTGTACAGAATGCCGCCAAGACCCTTCTGGCCAACATCCGCTTTGCGAGCGTGGACGACCCCATTCGCACCATCACCGTTACCTCCTCGATTCCCAACGAGGGCAAGTCTACGGTTTCCATTAACCTTGCTCAGGCAATCGCCACGAGCGGCAAGTCCGTGCTCCTGGTCGAGGCCGATATGCGCCGCAGGTCCCTTTCCGATATGCTCGGCGTTCGTTCGCGCGGCGGACTCTATGCGGTCCTTTCCGAGCAGATCTCCATTGACCAGGCAATTGTCGAGACGGGTCAGAAGAACTTCTACTTCCTCGATGCCGAGCCGCACATTCCCAATCCTGCCGATATCATCGTCTCTCACCGCTTTGCCAAGCTGGTAAAGGCACTGTCCGCCAAGTTCCAGTACGTCATCTTTGATGCTCCCCCGGTCGGCACCTTCATCGACGCTGCCGAGATTGCCAGCCTGACCGACGGCACGCTGTTCGTGGTGCGTGAGGATTTCACCAAGCGCGAGGAGGCGCTCAACGCCATCGGTCAGCTTAAAAAGTCCGAGAAGGTCAAGCTCATCGGTACCGTTATGAACTACTGCGAGACCGAGACCAGCGAGTACTACTACTCCTACTACACCAAGGACGGTAAGAAGGTGAAGAAGGGCTCCGACGATCAGGGGACTTCCAAAAAGGGCATCTTCACCAACCGAGCAAACGTTTAATTGATTAAGGCTGACCTATGCGTGACATTCATTGCCATATCTTGCCGGGTGTAGACGACGGTGCCGCCGATCTCGATGAGAGCTTGGCGATGCTCGAGGCTGCCAAGCGGGCTGGTGTAACCAGAATTGTTTGCACTCCTCACTGCCGCGATCCCTATTTTGATTACGACAAGATGTGGGATGCCTTTGAGCTGCTGCGCGATAACGCTGACGGTTTTCCGCTCCAGATGGGCTTCGAGGTCAACCATCGAAAGCTCGTTGAGCTTGGTATCGATGCCGCGGAGCACTTGCATTTTGATGGAACCAATGAGTTCCTGCTTGAGCTTTCGACGCATGCCGATGCGTATGCGTTTAGAGAGTACGAGAACACGATTTACGATTTGCAGTGCCGTGGCTACCAGGTGATCATCGCTCATCCTGAGCGCTATCGTGCGGTTCAAAAGGATGTAAGCGTGGCGGAGCGCCTAGTTGATATGGGCTGCAAGCTGCAGGCTTCGGCGGACTTTATTGCCGGTGGTCGCTTTGGTCGCGAGAAAAAGCCGGCCCAACGCCTGTTCGATCAGAACCTGTACAGCTTCATCGCGAGCGATGCCCATAACGTGGGCCATTACGACTGCCTGGCGAAGGCTCGCGCGAAGTTTAGCGTGCGCGGAGCTCATTTTCGCTAAAATCTGTCCCTAACGTTCGCATTGAATGAAAGGGCAGCCATGGATATCCAACTTAAGACGGGATGCTTTGATGACGCGGCGTTGGTGCGCCGCGTCGTTTTTATGGACGAGCAGGGCTACGAGAATGAGTTCGACGCTATCGACGAGGATCCGAACTGCATTCATGTGACGCTCTATGTAGACGGCGAGCTTGCCGGTTGCTCGCGCGTGTTTCCCGAAGAGCTTGAGCGCGCGGCTGACGCAGAGGCTCCGGTGTCGCCGGCGTGCGACTTGGACGAAGGCGTCGCAGCGGGGGAGACCTACATTATGGGGCGCGTCGCCGTGCTGCCGGCTATGCGTCGTCGTGGTTTGGCGAGTGCGATCGTTGAGGCCAGTGGTGCGTGTGCACGCGATGCCGGCGCTAAGCTTATTAAGCTGCACGCGCAGGAATACGTGCTGCCACTCTATGCCAAGGCGGGTTACACGCAGATTGCCCCGGTGGACTATGAGGATGAAGGCCAGCCCCATGCCTGGATGGCCAAACGGGTCGAGGGTGGCAGATAGGGACGCTCCTTTTCTGTCGGCAGTTGGGGACACTCCTTGGCAATTGGCGCATTGGAACGCTCGGACATACAGTTTTTCGATACCGTGTGTATATATGCGCGCTAATGGGTTATAAAATCTAAGTCTGAACATAGCAGGTCTGCGATGCGGCTCGGGCAACCGGGCCGTTTTTGCGGACGGGGGTAGCGCGAAAGGACTGCACATGCGTCAATTTAAGACCGAGAGCAAAAAACTGCTCGACCTCATGATCAACTCCATCTACACCAATAAGGAAATCTTCCTGCGCGAGCTTATCTCCAACGCGAGCGACGCCGTTGACAAGCTCAACTTTAAGAGCCTGCAGGATCCGAGCGTCAAGCTCGACCAGGGCGACTTGGCTATTCGCGTTTCCTTTGATAAAGATGCCCGCACCATTACCATCTCGGATAACGGCATTGGCATGACCGCCGAGGAGCTCGAGCGCAATCTGGGCACCATCGCCCATTCCGGTTCCGAGGAGTTTAAGACCGAGAACGCCGAGCAGCAGGGCTCCGATGTCGATATCATCGGCCAGTTTGGCGTGGGCTTCTACTCGGCCTTTATGGTTGCCAGCCACGTAAAGGTTGTCAGCCGCGCCTATGGCGAGGACACCGCTCACGTGTGGGAGTCTGATGGTCTTGAGGGTTACACCATCGAGGACGGCGAGCGCGCCGAGCACGGTACCGATGTCATCCTGACGCTGCGCGAGAACGAGAAGCTCGACGCCGACGGCGAGGCCGAGACCTACGATCGCTTCCTGACCGAGTGGGGTCTCAAGAGCCTGATTCAGCAGTACAGCAACTATGTGCGCTACCCGATCCAGATGATGGTGTCCAAGAGCCGCCAGAAGCCCAAGCCCGAGGATGCTGGCGACGATTATAAGCCCGAGTACGAGGACTACCAGGAGCTCGAGACCATCAACTCCATGACGCCGATCTGGAAGAAGCGCAGCTCCGACGTTGAGCAGAAGGACTATGACGAGTTCTACAAGTCTACGTTCCACGATTTTGACGATCCGGCGCGCACCATCAGCTTCCACGCCGAGGGCACGCTCGAGTACGACGCCCTGCTGTTTGTGCCGGGCCGCGCTCCGTTCGATCTGTACAGCAAGGACTACGAGAAGGGCCTGGCGCTCTACAGCTCCAACGTCCTGATCATGGAGAAATGCGACGACCTGCTGCCCGATTACTACAACTTTGTCCGCGGCGTTGTGGATTCCGCCGACGTGTCGCTCAACATCTCGCGTGAGACACTGCAGCAGAACCGTCAACTCAAGGCCATTGCCAAGCGCGTGGAAAAGAAGATTACGGCCGACCTTGAGGATATGCGCGACAACGACCGCGAGGCCTACGAGAAGTTCTTCGAAAACTTTGGCCGCGGTCTTAAGTACGGCATCTACTCGAGCTATGGCATGAAGGCCGACGAGCTCGCCGACCTGCTGCTGTTCTGGTCTGCCAAGGAACAGAAGATGATTACCCTGGCCGAGTATGCCAAGGGCATGCCCGAGGACCAGAAGGCCATCTACTACGCCGCCGGCGACTCGCGCGACCGCTTGGCCAAGATGCCCGTGGTAAAGGGCGTGCTCGACCGCGGCTATGACGTGCTGCTTTTGACGCAGGACGTGGATGAGTTCACCTTCCAGGCCATGCGTGAGTACGTTGCCGCCGATATGCCCAAGATCTACGAGGACGATGCAGCTCGCGAGGCTGCCGAAAAGGCCGTGGCCGACGGTGCCGAGCCCGAGGTCGAGGATCGTCATCTGGAGCTCAAGAACGTCGCTACCGGCGATCTTGATCTGGCGACCGAGGACGAGAAGAAGGAGGCCGAGGACGCCACCAAGGAGAACGAGGATCTCTTTGGCGCCATGAAGGAGGCGCTCGGTGACAAGGTCGAGAAAGTTGCCGTCTCCGCGCGCCTGACCGATGCCCCCGCTTGCATCACCACCGAGGGCCCGCTTTCGCTCGAGATGGAGAAGGTGCTCCAGAAGGGACCCGAGGGCGCGCCCGACGGCATGCCCAAGAGCCAGCGCGTGCTCGAGCTCAACGCCAAGCACCCGGTCTTTGACAAGCTTGTCGCTGCCCAGAAGGCAGGCGACGCCGACAAGATCAAGCAGTACTCCGGTCTGCTCTATGACCAGGCTCTGCTGGTCGAGGGCATCCTCCCCGAGGACCCCGTGGCCTTCGCGGCGGCTGTCTGCGACCTGATGTAGGTGGTTCCGCCGTTCTACCGAACGGCGGACCGGCCGACGCTGCGCGGGCCGCATTTGGACAATCTGACGTTCAACTTCAAGGGCGCGACCAGAAGGTCAGCGCCCTTTCGTTTCACGTCACCTTGTCTCAAATGCGACCCGCTCGCTGGCTTATGCTCAACCTGCGGCGGGGCACTCATTGGGGACGTACTTAAATGAGTGCCCGCAGAATTACTCATTGGGGACAGACTTAAATGAGTGGTCACCTTGCTCGCTTAGGGGCGTTTTCGCTGACTTATGCTCAACCAGCGACGCTTTCGTGGTCCAAAGTCATTGGGGACGTTCTTGAATGACTATTCGGATTGCTAATTTGTGCGGGTTGTGGTTTTGTGACCTGCTGAAATTTAGGATACTGTACATCTGTACGTTAACTCATCTTCGTAGTATATTGCTACCCGCAAAACTCAGCACCATTGTGCCGTGAGGCACTAAAGCGCCTACGTACAATGGTTGTCGATAGTACGATTCGATTCAACGACAGGATGGATGGTCCAAGCGTGAGTCTCGGCAGCAAACTATCCAACGCAAAGGTCTCCTTTGCGATCTTTAAGCGCGACATCAAGCGACTGCTTGTGAACCCCGTCGCCTTGGTGGTTACTTTGGGCGTGTGCGTTATCCCCTCGCTGTATGCCTGGTACAACATCGTGGCAAACTGGGATCCGTATGGAAACACCCAGGGCATCAAGATTGCTATCGCCAACAACGACCAGGGCACTCAGAACGACATGGTGGGCGAGCTCAATGCGGGCGACAAGGTCGTCGATCAGCTCAAGGAAAACGATCAGCTGGGCTGGACCTTCGTCGACTCGGCGGCCGATGCCAAAGAGGGCGTCGAGAGCGGGGAGTACTACGCCGCCATCGTGATCCCCAAGAACTTCTCTGACAATCTTGTCTCAATGCTCGACGGCAATTACCATCAGCCGAAGCTCACCTATTACGTCAACGAGAAAAAGAGCGCCATTGCGTCCAAGGTGACCGATACCGGTGCCAATACTATCGAGGAGCAGATCAATTCGGAGTTTGTCTCCACGGTGGGCGAGACCGTAGCGGGCATCGCCAAGGATGCCGGCATCGATTTTAAGGATAAGACCGCCCAGATTCAGGATTCGCTGACGAGTTCGGTGTCCGAGGCATCCGGTACCTTGAGCGAGGTTCGCGATTCGATTGGCGACATGAATGCCGCCATCGATAAGACGAGCGGCGCCATCGCCTCGGCAGACGCGGCGCTTGCCGGCTTGCAGGGTCAGACGCCGTCGCTGACGCAGGCAATCTCCCAGGGCAATGGCCTGTTGGGCGAAGCGCGCACCACGGCGGGCAAGTCCATCACCTCGCTTTCCAAGGCGCTCTCGGAGGGCAGCGCCGCTTTGAGCAAGACGTCGGCATCAGCGAACACCGCAATCGGAAAGATGACAGGCGCCTTGACGTCTACGACCACTCGCATCGACAACTCGCTCGAATCGCTTCAGATGACGATTGACCATAACAAGACTCTTATCGAGCGTCTGCAGGAGCTGGCCGATAGCGCGCCTACGGGCTCGGAAGAGGTTAATAAGCTGATCGCGTCTGCGATTGATGCGCTTCGAGGGCAAAATGAGAGCCTTCAGGCCGTCAAGGATAATCTCTCCGCTCAGTCAAGCGCTATTGCGAATGACGCTTCGGCTGTTTCGGGCGCCAGCGATGCCATCAACAATGCGATCCAAACCGGTACGACCAACATGAATCAGGCTCAGACGGACCTGGGGCAGAACGCGCTGCCGAAGGCTTCGAGCGCGCTGGACTCCTTCGCCACCGCTTCGGGCGACCTGACCGGCATCGTATCGGGTCTTACGCCCACGATTGCGAACGCGCGTGGCACGCTGACCCAACTCGATGCGACGCTCAAGCAGGCTAAGACTACGCTGTCGCAGACCGATACCTCGCTTGCCAAGGTCCAGGACAAGCTTGCAACCGCCGCTAACGATATTGCGGCGCTGCAGACCTCCGATTCTATGGGTGAGCTGGCCGAGCTGATGAACGTCGATGTCAGCGACGTGGCAGATTTCATGGCATCTCCGGTTGAGCTGACGTCCAAGTCGATCTATCCGGTCAAGAGCTTCGGCTCGGGCATTGCTCCCTTCTACACTAATCTGGCGCTTTGGGTGGGGGGTTACGTACTCATCGCCATCTACAAGCTCGAGGTCGATCGCGAGGGCATCGGCAGCTTTACCGCGCGCCAGGGCTACTTCGGCCGTTGGATGCTCCTGGTGATCTTGGGCGCGTTGCAGGCCATCATCGTTACGGTGGGTGATCTGGTCATTGGCGTACAGTGCGTCAACCCACTGCTGTTCGTGCTGGGTGGCATCGCCATCTCGTTTACGTACGTCAACATCATCTATGCGCTGTCCACTACGTTTAAGCATATCGGCAAGGCAATCGGCGTCATTCTGGTTATCGTGCAGATTCCGGGTTCGTCGGGCATGTATCCCATCGAGATGATGCCCGGCTTCTTCCAGTGGCTGCACCCGCTGCTGCCCTTTACCTACGGCATCAACCTGCTGCGCGAAACGGTCGGCGGCATGTACTCGTTCAACTATCTGTTTAACCTGTGCATTCTGGGCGTGTTCTTGATCGTGGCGCTCTTTATCGGTCTGCAGCTGCGTCCGCTGCTGCTCAACCTCAACCTGCTCTTTGACAAGCAGCTTTCCACGACAGGCCTTATGATCTGCGAGTCTAACGACCTGCCGCGTCAGCGCTACTCGCTGCGCACGGCCATGCGCGTCATGCTCGATTCCGATTCGTACCGTCGCGAACTGCTCGATCATGCGGTCGCCTTTGAACATCGCTACCCGTACTACATCAAGGGCGGTTTTGCCGCTGTGGTGGGCGTTCAGGTCCTGCTCTTTGTCCTGTCGACGGTTCTCGATATCGACAATAACGGCAAGATCATCCTGCTGGTCATTTGGATCATCTCGGTTATTGTCATCTGCGGCTGGCTTATCAATATCGAATATATCCGCGCGAGCCTCAATACCCAGATGCGCATCTCGGCGCTTTCGGATGAGGACCTGCGTCGCGAGATGCGCGAGCACACAGCGGCGATCCCTGCCGCTCGTCGCATGTTCGGCCTCAACGCCAGCGAGCGTGGTGCCAAGGGTGGCGATCAGTCCACGGGCCGCTTGCCGCATATAGGCTCGCACCATAAATCTCAGGGCAGCGACAGCTCAGCCACAAATGATGGAGATACCACCCCGCTTGGCAAGCACTCCAAAGGAGGTGAGGCATAAATGAAGAACATCCTGCATCTGTTTAAGCGCGATGTCCAAAACGTGTCTCGCTCCGTAATCGGCTTGGTTGTCGTGATGGGCCTCATTATCGTGCCGTGTCTGTACGCGTGGTTTAACATCGCCGGCAGCTGGGATCCGTACGGCAACACCGGCAATCTTAAGATCGCCGTGGTCAACACCGATGAGGGTTACGAGAGCGATCTGATCCCCGTCGAGGTTAACGTGGGCGAAAACGTGACCGCCACCCTACGCGGCAACGAGAGCTTCGATTGGGTTGTGCTTAACGATCGCGAAAAGGCTATCGAGGGCGTTAAGTCGGGCGCGTACTATGCTGCCGTCGTTATCCCCAAAACGTTTAGCGCCGACATGATGACGCTTTTCTCGACCGACGTGAAACACGCCGATATCGAGTTTTACGAGAACCAGAAGGCCAACGCCATCGCGCAGATCGTGACCGAGAAGGGTTCGAGCGCCGTTCAGAACCAGGTTAACGAATCTTTTACCAAGACCATTACGAGCATCGGTCTTAAGACGGTGTCCAGCCTGCTCGATTACATGAGCACCGACCAAGTCAGCAACTTTATCGCCAACCTGTCCTCGACGCTCGGCGATTCGGTCCAGGACCTGCAGGACGTTCAGGCCAGCGCAACGTCGCTTGCGGGCATTTTGAGCTCCACGTCCGATTCGTTGACGTCGGCGAGCGGTATGCTCCAGCAGACGGGTACGGTCGATGAGTCGACCAAGCAGCTGATGGAGCATGCCAAGAGCGGCATCGATGATTCCAAAGAAGCGCTGAAGGCCGCCAACGATGCCGTTGACGCGGCGATTGACGGAAGCGCGGGCTCGTTCGACAACGTATCCGCCGAGCTTGCGAAGGCATTCGACACCGCAAACCAGCATGTGGACCTTACGGTGTCCCAACTCAACGATGCCGCTGCGGCCCTCGATGCGCGCGCCAAGGATATCGATGCGATGGTCGATCAGCTCCGCAGCCTTGCCGACCAGGTGAGCGATGACAAGCTCAAAGACGGCCTCAAGTCCGCCGCGACGTCGCTGGGCAGAATCGCCGTTGAGTACCGCAACAACGCCAACGACCTGAGGGCAACCGCAAAGTCCCTTTCCGACAGCATGGCAGAGGTCAACAGCACGCGTGCCGAGGTCGACCAGGCCATCGCCGATGCCAAGGCGGGTATCTCGGGTGCCAAGTCCGACTACGATTCCACGTTTTCGGTTAAGGCCAAGGAGCTCAAGAAGACCATTTCGGGCGTTCTGAATTCCCTGAACGGTATCTCGGGTGATTTGGATAGCGCCGTGAGCGGTCTGACCGACGCCTCTGGTTCGCTCGCGAAGGGCCTCTCCAAGGCTGCAAGGCTCGTCAACAAGGCTTCCGATCAGCTGGGTGAGGCATCGGACAAGATCAGCGCGTTCAAGGACGAGCTCGACGGCGCCCTGATGTCGGGTGACCTGGCGACGATCAAGACGATGATCGGCAACGACCCCGAGGGCCTGGCCGTGTCGCTTTCCGGCCCCGTCGCGCTCGACCGCAAGCCGGTCTATCCGATTCGCAATTACGGCTCTGCCATGGCGCCGTTCTACACGATTCTGTCGCTCTGGGTCGGCTCGATCGTACTGGCGGCCATGATGAAGGTCTCGGTCGACGACGAGCTCATCAACGAGCTCATCCCCGTACGCCTGCACGAGATCTATCTGGGCCGTTACCTGTTCTTTGGCGGTTTGGCCCTGCTGCAGGCAACGCTCGTGTGCGCGGGCGACATTCTGTTCTTTGGCATTCAGTGCGACAACCCGCTGCAGTTTGTGCTGGCGGGCTGGGTCGCGAGTCTCGTGTTCTCCAATATCGTCTACACGCTTACGGTTTCGTTTGGCGATATCGGCAAGGCGCTCGCTGTCGTGCTGTTGGTCATGCAGGTCGGCGGTTCGGGCGGCACGTTCCCCATCGAGATGACCGGCCCCGTGTTCCAGGCGATCTATCCGTTCCTGCCGTTTACTCACGGCATCAACGCCATGCATGCCGCCATGGCTGGCGCCTACCATATGGAGTACTGGGCTGAGCTGGGTATTCTGGCGAGCTATCTGATTCCGTCGCTGGCCCTGGGCGTCGTCTTCCGCCGTCCGGTCATCAAAGCCAACAACTGGATCATCGAAAGGCTGGAGTCGACAAAGCTAATTTAGTGCGGCAATGTGGCGTTGACGGAACATCGAGGCCTTCCGGCTCGACGCTTTAGTTGAGTGAATTGCATGGGCTGCTTGATTATTGCTACAGTAGCGGGGCGTGCCGGGGGTCCGGTGCGCCCCGTTTTTATTTGACCATGAGGCGGCACGCAGCCATACGCGTGCGGACACCACGCCCAGATTGAGTGTGAGGATGTTTCATGGCCCAATACGCTGCCAACGAAATCGAAAACATGCCCGATAGCCCTGTGGCCCGTGAGGATTTGGGCGCGGGCGGTATTCCCAGGGGCGCCGGCGCACGCTCCCCGCTGTTCTGGAAAGTTTTGCTACTTTCGGTGGCGGTCATCTGGGGCTACTCCTTTACCACTATGAAGGATGCACTCGGCACCATTCCGGTGTTCGAGCTGCTCTATGTACGCTTTCTGCCTGCAGCGTTGGTCATGTTTGCCGTCTTCCACAAGCGCATCACTGCACATTTCAACGCTCGCAATCTGATCGTTGGCCTGAGTATGGGCGTGCTCATGTGGGCGGCCTATGCGTTGCAGACGGTCGGTCTGGCATATACTACGGCGGGCAAGAATGCTTTTTTGACGGGCACGTATTGCATCCTCGTGCCGTTCGCGAGCTATTTTCTGAGCGGAGAAAAACTCACCCGCTATAACCTGGGCGCGGCACTGCTGTGCTTGGCGGGCATTGGCTTGGTGGCGCTCGATAGCGTCGAGTTCAACATCGGTGACGTCATTACGCTGGCAGGCGCGGTCTTCTTCGCCATCCAGATGGCGGTGACCGCCAAGTACGGTCGCAAAATGGACATCAACGTTATCACGTTTTGGATGTTTGTGGGCAACGGCGTGCTGAGCCTGGTTTCGTCGCTGTTATTCGAGACCCAGGCGCCTCTGTCCGTGTGGACGCCGAACTTTATCGGTGTGATGGCGTTTCTCTCGGTGGGCTGCACATGCGTGGCTCTGCTCATCCAAAACGTCGGCCTGGCGCATGTCCCGGCTTCGACGGGCTCACTGCTCCTTTCGATGGAGTCGCCTTCGGGCGTGTTGTTTTCGGTGCTGCTGATGGGGGAGGCGCTCACCTCGCGCCTGCTCGCCGGCTTCGTGCTTATCTTCCTGTCGATTATCTTGAGTGAGACTCACTTCGATTTTTTGCGCAAAAAGTCGCGCCCGCAATTGTAAACAACTTGTTGCGCCGCCCTCCCGGGGCGGCATTTTTTATGCGTCGCCCTTAAAGTTGTACCTTGCACTTTACGTTATCAAAGTGCTTGCTGCAAAAACGTTACTGGAGGGCATCTATGGCACCAGCTTTGTCCGATTTTCAACCGCAACCAGCGCCCAAGGCTACCGCAGCGGCGCAGGCCGCTATCGGTGACGGTCTTGTTGCAGAAGCTCAGACTTTTGCAGACGAGCTTGCTGTGTGGCGACACGATCTACACCAGATGCCCGAGCTGGGTAACAACCTTCCGCAGACGTCCGCCTTTATCCAGGCGCGTCTGGACGAGATGGATATTCCCTATGCCGTGCTTGTTGACGGCTCCTGTGTCGTTGGCCTTATCGGTGCCGGCGCGGCAGCTGCTGCTCGGGGTAACGGTACGTGCACGGACAAGCAGGCCGGTACGGTCATCATGCTCCGCGGCGACATGGATGCCCTTCCCGTTGCCGAGGAATCCGGCGAGCCCTTTGCATCCACCAATGGCTGCATGCATGCTTGCGGTCACGATATGCACGCGACGGCGCTGCTTGGTGCGGCTCGTATGCTCAAGGCCCGCGAGTCCGAGCTTCTCGACGCCAACGCCACGGTTAAGTTGCTGTTCCAGCCGGGCGAGGAAACCTTTGAGGGTGCCCGTGCTGCCATCGTCGACGGTTTGCTGCAGAACCCACGCCCCCAGGCCGCCTTTGCCATGCATGTCAATAGCCAGTCGCCGCTTGACCTGGTGCTCTACGGCAGCCCGGCGCTCTCGGGCGTGTACGGTTTTCGCATCACGCTTCAGGGCAAGGGCGGCCATGGCTCGAGCCCCGAGATCTGCATCGACCCCATCACGGCCGGCGTCCATGTGCATCTGGCGCTTCAGGAGCTCATCTCCCGCGAGGTGCCGGCGGCCAAGGAGGTCGCGCTTACCGTTGGCAAGTTCGCCGGCGGTCAGGCCGCAAATGTCATCCCCGACACTTGTGTGCTCGAGGGAACGCTGCGTGGCTTCGACGTCAAGCTCATGGAGCGCCTCAAGACCCGCATCGCGGAGGTCGTCAAAGGCGTTGCCACGACCTATCGTACGCCGGCGACTATCGAGACGCTCTCGGATGTTCCGCCGCTGGTACTCGATGACAATATGACCCAGGCTTCACTTGGCTATGTGGGTGCGACACTGCCCAAGGCCACCTTCCTGCCGCTGTTCCACGCCATGGCGAGTGAGGACTTCGCGTTGATCTCGAGTGAGATCCCGAGTGCGTACTTTACCGTGGGCGCTGCCGTGACTGATACGGACGAGCATTTTGCTCAGCATCATCCCAAGGCACGTTTTAGCGATGCCGAGCTTCCCCTTGGCGCCGCGGCTTATGCCGCCGTTGCTTTGGGCTACATCGCTGACCACAAGGAGTAATCCATACCCCAGCAGCATAAATGCTTCCCCGGTTGGCTCGTCGTGGCCTCCGGCTTTGTCATCAGGGCCACGGTCGTTACCGCCAAGATTTCGCTCGGCGCGATCTATGATCGCTTTGGCCTGCGCTTTGGCAACGTGCTGGGATCCGTTGCGTGCATTATCGCTTGCGTTGCCCTGTGCTTCCCCGCGACCGATCTTGGTCCCATCGTGGCTGCCGTGAGCTTTGGTGTCGGAACGTGCATGGGCACCATCACGCCTACTATTGCCGCGTCCAAGCAGTTTGGCATGGCCGACCTCGGCAAGGTCACGGGCACCATTACCTCGCTCGAGATGGTCGGCGGCACCGTGGGCGCCATCGTTTCGGGTGTGCTGTCCGATGCCACGGGCTCTTTTGCGAGCACCTGGATTGTCTGCTTGGTGTGCTCGGTGGCTATGTTGGTGTTTCTGCTGGCGTCTGAGCCCATCGCCGCCAAGCTGCGTGCAAGCGTGGCGGGGGAGTAGACGTCCGTCGCTCTTTTCTGTTTGCCCCGTTCTGTTTGTGGCCGCCCTGGAAGCCGAATGGATGCTCGTACCATCATTCGGTTTCCAAGGCGGTCACGGGCCTACGAAATGATCCGTTTCCTCCGTCCCCAACAGATCACGTGATCCGAAGGGGACGGAGGAAAACGGATCACAAACAGCGGCGGCGCATCTGGCCGAACGAGTCCCCATACCCTCGTTCGGTCAGACGCGCCGCCGCGTTGCTGCTTTGTGCCGTATAATGTCCACTATCTATGACGCGATACAAAAGAAAGGTGTTTGCCCATGCAGGCACAGAAGGCGGAGGGAACCCGCGACCTTATCGGCGCCGAGATGCGCGCCTGGCAAAAGATGCAGCAGATTGCGGCCAGCGTATTCGAGCCGTTTGGCTTTAAGCCCATCGAGACGCCCGCGATCGAGCAGGTGGACGTGTTTGTCCACGGCATCGGCCAGTCGACCGACGTCGTGCGCAAGGAGATGTTCCGCGTGTTTAGCGGCGCCAACCTGGAGCGCGTCTTTACCGAAGGCACCGATACCAAGCTCAAGCCTAAGCAGCGTCTGGCCCTTCGTCCCGAGGGCACGGCCGGTGTGGTGCGCGCCGTCGTGGAGAACAACCTGGTGCCCCAGGGCTCCACGCCGTTTAAGGCTTACTACGCCGAGGCCATGTTCCGCGGCGAGCGTCCCCAGAAGGGCCGCCTGCGCCAGTTCCACCAGGTGGGCATCGAGTGGCTTGGCGCTCCCGATCCGGCGGCAGACGCCGAGTGCATCATCATGCTCATGGAGTTCTACAAGCGCCTGGGCTTCGATCTTTCCAAGCTTCGTCTGCTCATCAACTCGATGGGTGACGCCCAGTGCCGTCCGGCTTACCGCGAGCAGGTTAAGCAGTTCATCCTCGATCACGCAGACGAGATGTGCGATGAGTGTCGCGAGCGCGCCGAGCTCAACCCGCTGCGTGCCTTCGACTGCAAGAACGACCACTGCCGCGAGATCATGGCCGAGGCTCCGCTGATGGGTGACAACCTGTGCGACGAGTGCCGCGAGCACTACGAGCAGGTCAAACGCTATCTGGATACCGCCGGTATCGAGTATGTCGAGGATCCCACCTTGGTGCGCGGCCTGGACTACTACACCCGTACCGTCTTTGAGGTCGAGGCCCCTGGCGCCGGCGTCGGCTCCATCGGCGGCGGCGGCCGCTACGACGGCCTGGTCGAGCTCGAGGGCGGCAAGCCTACGGCCGGCGTCGGCTTCGCCGTCGGTTTTGAGCGCGCCCTGCTGGCCCTACAGGCCTTTGGCGGCGACCTGGGTGCCGATGAGGCCCCGTGCGTCTACGTCGCCAACGCCGGCAAGGAGTTGCGCCAGAACGTCTTCGCCATTACGCAGGAGCTTCGCGCTGCAGGTATCGTGACCGAGGCCGACTACCAGGGCCGTTCGCTCAAGGCTCAGTTTAAGCAGGCCGACAAGGTGGGCGCCAAGCTCATTTTGGTCTTGGGCGGCGACGAGCTTGCCGCCGGCAAGGTCAAGGTGCGCGACATGCAGAGCCATGACGAGGTTCTCGTCGATCTGGCCAATGTGGTCGAGGCGGTTCGCGAGCGCCTGTAGCGCATCTTTTTGAGCTGCGGGCCTGCTAACGTGCCCTGCTCATGGAGAGCGATTGTTACGGGGGTGTTTCGCTTTTATGCGGAATGCCCCCGTTTACGTATGCCGCCCACCGAGAAATACGACCATTTGGGGCAAAAACCCTTGCAATGCAGAAAATACTTTTGTGTGGTAAAGCGCAATCAGTGTCGAAAGTATTTCTCAAGCGCCTATAATGAATACCGCATGTTACGTGCATAGAAGGAGGAATGGGAGGAAACGTGGCTGAGAACCTAAGCAACCAGTCTGTACCCGAAGCCGCGGCGCGCGTCGCTGCCGTGGTCAACCGCCTCGTTAACCGAATCGGCTCGAATGCCGAGTCCAGGGAGCGTCTCGCCGAGATCGAGATCCCCGAGGAGCTGCGCGATAATCTGGCGCTGTTCCTGCGCCTGGAACGTCGTGTGCTTAGCGAGTATGATCCCGAGATCGCGGACCTGTTCGACAAGATTTTGACAGCCGAGATTGTGGCCAATGCTGGCAACCCCGGTACCCGCGCTGCCGACGAGTCCGTTGACGAGCAGGGCGTGCCCACTGCCGACGAGCCCACCGCCGTGGCATTTCGTGAGGTCGTCGATCTGATCGACAGCCTGCCGCTCGATAAGCAGCAGGTCATTGTCCGCGCCTTTACGAGCTTCTTCCATCTGGCAAACTTGTCGGAGGAGAACTACCGTGTGGCGCAGCTGCGCGAGCGCGAGGCCGGCGCATCGACCGATACCGAGGTCGATCCCGCCAACGAACTCACCGTCGCCTATCACCAGTTGGTAAACGAGATGGGTGTCGAGGGCGCCAACGAGCTGCTCGGCAAGCTCGAGTTCCACCCTGTCTTTACCGCACATCCCACCGAGGCCCGTCGTAAGGCCGTCGAGGGCAAGATTCGTCGTATCTCCAACCTGCTGGAGGAGCGTCCGCGTCTGGGCGGCTCCGACCTGGTGGAGAACGAGCGCCATATGCTGCAGGAGATCGACGCCCTGGTGCGTACGAGCCCCATCGCGCTCAAGAAGCCCACGCCGGTCGAGGAAGCCGATACCATCATCGACATCTTCGATAACACGCTGTTCGACGTTATCCCCGTCATCTATCGTCGTTTTGACGACTGGGTGCTGGGCGACAAGGCCGGCACCGTGCCGCCTCTGTGCCCGGCGTTCTTCCACCCCGGCAGCTGGATCGGTTCCGACCGTGACGGCAACCCCAACGTTACCGCCAAGGTGAGCCGCGAGGTCGCCGCCAAGTACTTCACCCACATGGTGCTCAAACTCGAGGACAAATGCCGCCGCATCGGCCGTAACCTCACGCTCGAGGCCACCTACAGCAAGCCTTCTGCCGAGCTCATTAACCTGTGGAACCATCAGGTCGAGATGAGCCCTCGGTACACGGCCCGCGCCGAGCTGATCTCCGAGCACGAGCCGCATCGCGCCGTCATGCTCGTCATGGCCGACCGTCTGAACGCCACCGTGCGCCGTATCACCGACACCATGTACCACAGCGCCGATGAGTTCCTGGAGGACCTGCGCGTCGTCCAGCGCTCGCTGGCCGCCTGCGGTGCCGTCCGTGCTGCCTACGGCCCGGTCCAGACCATCATCTGGCAGGTCGAGTCCTTCGGCTTCCACATGGTCGAGATGGAGTTCCGTCAGCACTCCGTGGTGCACGCCCGCGCCCTTAAGGATATCCACGAGAACGGTATCCATGGCGACCTGCAGCCCATGACGCGCGAGGTCATCGATACCTTCCGCGCTATCGGCTCCATCCAAAAGCGCTACGGCAAGAAGATGGCGCACCGCTACATCATCTCGTTCACCAAGAGCGCCCAGCATGTGGCCGACGTCTTTGAGCTGGCCCACCTGTCCTTCGCGCACGAGGAGGATGTCCCCGAGCTCGACGTGATCCCGCTGTTCGAGCAGCTCGAGGACCTCGAGGGCTGTGTCGACGTGCTCGACCAGATGCTTACGCTGCCCGTGGTGCAAAAGCGCCTCGCCCAGACCAACCGCCGCATGGAGGTCATGCTGGGCTATTCCGACTCCTCCAAGGATGCCGGCCCTACCACGGCCATGCTCGCACTGCATTCCGCGCAGGAGCGCATTGCCAAGTGGGCCGAGAAGAACGATATCGACCTGGTGCTCATGCACGGTCGCGGCGGTGCCGTTGGCCGTGGCGGCGGCCCGGCCAACAAGGCCGTGCTGGCGCAGCCCAAGGGTTCGGTCAACTGCTTCTTTAAGCTCACCGAGCAGGGCGAGGTCATTTTTGCCCGTTACGGCAACCGCACGCTGGCTCAGCGCCATGTTGAGTCCGTTGCCGCCGCAACGCTTTTGCAGTCGGCCCCGAGTGTCGAGAAGACCAACACAGAGACCACGCAGAAGTTCTGGGATATGGCCGAGAAGCTTAACGCTGCAAGCCACGAGCGCTATCTGGACCTGCTGAACACCGAGGACTTTACACCGTGGTTCTCGACCGTGACGCCGCTGACCGAAGTCGGTCTGCTGCCGATCGGCTCGCGTCCCGCTAAGCGCGGCCTGGGCGCCAAGTCGCTCGACGACCTGCGTACCATTCCGTGGATCTTCAGCTGGAGCCAGGCACGCATTAACCTGGCCGCCTGGTACGGCCTGGGTACCGCCTGCGAGCAGCTGGGCGACCTTGACCAGCTCAAGGCTGCCTACCAGGAGTGGCCGTTCTTCCGCACCTTTATCGACAACATCGAGATGTCGATCGCCAAGACCGATCAGCGCATCGCCAAGATGTATCTGCACCTGGGTGATCGCCAGGATCTGTCCGAGAAGGTCTTCACCGAGATGCAGCTCACACGTAAGTGGGTCCTTGCCATCGTCGGTGACGAGTGGCCGCTGCAGCGCCGCCGCGTGCTCGGCTGCGCCGTCCGCGTCCGTAACCCCTATGTCGACGCTCTGTCCATTGCCCAGGTCCGCGCCCTTCGCGAGGTGCGTATGAACCAGGACGAGATGGCCGAGGAGAAGAAGGCCGAGTACATGAGCCTGATTCTTTCGACTGTGACCGGCGTCTCGGCAGGATTGCAGAACACGGGGTAATCGATAGCCCTGTAGTCGTCCGGGCCCGCCATAGGTTTACTTTTAGGCACGTCCTCGGACATGCAAGAAGCCCTCGCTGCACACTTCGTGCGGCGAGGGCTTCTTGCGTCCTGCGGAGTGTGCCTAAAAGTAAACCTATGGCGGGCCCTGCGATGTCCGGTCTTCGGCGGATTACTGGCTGGGGGAATAATGGCGCGCTTCGCGCGTTTTGGATGGGGCTTCGTGCTGCGGAATGCATTCAGAGGGAAACCCGTCGGGTCCCTTCGTCCTCGGTCTTCAGAGATTGGGGCTGAAGGGAAGAAAGGCGCGCCTCGCGTCTTATCGATCGGGATTGAGATGCATTTGGCGCTTCTCGCCTTACGACTGTTCCGGCCGCGGTCCCCTTTGGGATCGCGGCCGTTTTGTTGTGGGTCAAATATGAACGTTGTGTTAATGAGTCGGAGACGGTGGTGTTTTTCGGTGAGCGGCGTATCCTTCCAACGGTTTATCTAGTGTGTCAGTTGAAAGGAAGAGGGCGCTCATCATTGTTTGAATGTGAACTGCCGTTTGACCACAAGACGTTGCATCTGGAGCTCGAGGACAAGAACTTCGCGGGTGTGATGGAGGGTCATCAAAACGAGTTTAAGACTACGAAATCGCAGGAAGAGCTGGTAGAGGAGTCGCTTGCCAACCCTTATGGCTCGCCGTCGCTCGAGGAGCTTTGTGCTGGCAAGAAGGATATTGTCATCATTAGCTCCGACCATACGCGTCCCGTTCCCTCGCGTGTGACGATGCCTATTCTGCTGCATCACATCCATACTGCTGCGCCGAAGGCGCGCGTGCGTATTTTGGTTGCTACGGGTATGCACCGTCCGTCGACGCACGAGGAACTCGTCAACAAGTATGGCGAGGAGATCGTTGCCAACGAGGAAATCGTTATGCACGTCGCGACTGATGACAGCATGATGAAAAAGATCGGCACCCTGCCTTCTGGTGGCGAGTGCATCATCAACAAGATTGCCGCCGATTGCGATCTGCTGCTTGCCGAGGGCTTCATTGAGCCGCACTTCTTTGCCGGTTTCTCTGGCAGCCGTAAGTCCGTCCTGCCCGGCATCGCCAGCTATAAGACCATCATGTACAACCACAACGGTCAGTTTGTGAACGATTCCCACTCGCGTGCCGGCAACCTGTGCCACAACCACGTGAGCGAGGACATGTTTGCCGCTGCCGAGATGGCTCACCTCGCCTTTGTGCTTAACGTGGTGCTTAACGGCAAGCACGAGGTCATCGGCTCCTTTGCCGGCGACATCCACAAGGCGCACGAGGCCGGCTGCGAGTTCGTGAAGAGCCTTGCCGGCGTTGAGCCCGTCGAGTGCGAGATTGCCATCACCACCAATGGTGGCTACCCCCTCGATCAGAACATCTATCAGGCTGTGAAGGGCATGTGCGCTGCCGAGGCCACGCTTCCCGAGGGCGGCGTGATCATCGACGTCGCCGGTTGTGCCGACGGTCACGGTGGCGAGGGCTTCTATCACAACATCGCCGACAACGATCCGGCAGAGTTTGAGCGTGCCTGCATCGACCGTCCTAAGGACGAGACCCTGCCCGACCAGTGGACGAGCCAGATTTTCGCCCGCATCCTGGCGCATCACCCTGTGATCATGGTCACCGACCTGTGCGATCACCAGATGCTCAAGGATATGCACATGACGCCGGTCAACACTATCGAGGAGGCGCTCAAGCTCGCCTTTGAGATGAAGGGTGCCGATGCCAAGGTGGCCGTCATTCCCGATGGCCTGGGCGTTGTTGTCGCTCAGCACTAGTGTGCGGCTCAAACGAATCGTTTATAACCGACAAGAAAGATAAGGTTTTATGCTTACCAAACTCCTCTGCGAATTCGGCGCAACGGCCCTCATGATCATCTTTGGCGTGGGCGTGCACTGCGATACCGTGCTCAAGGGCACCAAGTATCAGGGCTCCGGCCACATGTTTGCCATCACCACCTGGTCTTTTGGCATCTCGGTCTGCCTGTTTGTCTTTGGCGGCGCCGTGTGCATGAACCCCGCCATGGTGCTTGCCCAGTGCATCGTAGGCCTGGTGCCGTGGAGCAGCTGCATCCCCTTCATGATTGCCGATATGCTCGGCGGCTTTGTGGGTGCCGTGATCGCTTGGTTTATGTATGCCGATGAGTTCAAGGCTTCCGAGGGTGTCGTCGATCCCATTGCTCAGCGCAACATCTTCTCGACCAACCCCACCACCGAGGGTACGAACTATGCCCGCAACTTCTTCTGCGAGGCTATCTGCACCTTCGTGTTCATCAGCGCCATCCTTGCCGCTGCTAGCCGTGCTGGTGAGAACGTTCTGTTGCTCGCCATCTGCGTCGGCCTGATTGTCTGGGCCGTTGGCATGGGCATGGGCGGCATTACCGGCTTCGCCATGAACCAGGCACGTGACCTTGGTCCTCGCATGGCCTATCAGGTGCTGCCGATCAAGAACAAGGCTGACAACAACTGGAAGTATGGCCTGCTTGTTCCTGGTATCGCGCCGTTTGTCGGTGCTATTGTGGCCGCGCTGTTTGTGCATGGTTTCTTGGGCATGTTCTAGTCTGAGGCTACATAGTTGTCCGCTGTCCGCATGGGGTAACTTCCCAGCGCGTCCTCGGACATGCAAAAAGGCTCGCTGCGCACTTCGTGCGGCGAGCCTTTTTGCGTCCTGTGGAGTGCGCTGGGAAGTTACCCCATGCGGACAGCTGCGGGGTCTTTGTTGCGTTCGTACAAGCAACCCAACATATATATCTGAATTTGGATGTGAGGGGCGCTTTGTTTTTTGGTGCCCTGAGATGGGGGCGAGACTTTGGAATGAGAGGCTAACTTAGATGAAGAGGGGTTGTATGGCTGATAGGTAGTCTTTGGCTACTTCGGCCTTATCTGCTTGGAAGTTGTGCCAGGCCCACCATTGGACCATTCCTACGAAGCTTGAGGCTATGTGGTGTAGTAGGAAGCTTCGGTCCATGGTGCTGGCGGGGCCTGCGGGATCGACGGGGACGGTTTCGGCTGCTCGGGCCATGATGGTCTTGCGGAGGCTGTCGGCGAAGACGCGTGAGCCGGCACCGGCTACGAGGGCTCGAACGCCCTGACGGCGCTCCCAGAGGTTGTTGAGGATATGCTCGACCTGTACGAGTGGGTCATCGAGGGGCGTACCGTCATTGTCGAGGGCATGGGTGCAGATATCGCGCACGAGCTCAGCGAGCAGGTCATCTTTGCTTTTAAAGAGGCCGTAGAACGTGGCCCGACCCACATGGGCGCGAGCGATGATGACGCCGACGGTGATCTTGCCGTAATCTTCCTCGCACAGGAGCTCGGAGAACGCCGCAACGATGGCGGCACGGCTTTTTGCCTTGCGGGCATCCATGGCTATGCGTCCGCGTGAACGAGCAGGCAGCGAAGCGTACCGGAGCAACCCTCGTAGGGGCGCTTACCGGCGCCGTAGCCGACGGCCTCGATGCGGTAGCGGGCCGGCAGGTGCTCGGACGTACGCAGTGCGGCGACTATGGCGGCGCCCGTGGGCGTCACGAGCTCGCCGGCGACCGGTGCGGGCGTGAGGGCGATATTGCCTGCTTGGCATAGGTTGACGACGGCGGGCACCGGGATGGGCATAAGGCCGTGGGCGCAGTGGATGGTACCGTGACCCTCGGAGAGCGACTCAACCACAATGTCCTCAATACCCAGGTCATCGAGGCAGATGGCAACAGAGCAGGCGTCGACGATGGAGTCGACGGCGCCCACCTCGTGGAACATGACGGTCTCGGGCGTTTTGCCGTGGGCCTTGGCCTCGGCGGCGGCGAGTGCGGTAAAGATGGCGAGGGCGCGACGCTTGGCGCCATCGCTTAGCTGCGAGCCATCGATAATGGCGGTGACGTCCGCCAATGACCGGTGGTGATGGTGATGGGCGTGATGGTGGCCCTCATGGTCATGACCGTGGGCGTCATTATCATGCTCGTGGCAGTGATCGTGCTCGACATGGTCGTGATGATGGTGCTCATGCTCATGCTCATGCATATGCTCGACAGCTGCTTCGTTGCCGTAGAGCCAGGCCATATCGTGATCATGGTTCTCGAGGCCCTCTGCAAGCTGGACGTCGAAATCGCAGGCGTCGATGCCGTGCTTGTTTACGCGCGTGACAGCGATCGTAAAGCCGTCGACCGGCAGCGTGGCGAGCTGTTCGCGCAGATGCTCCTCGCTGGCGCCCAGGTCGAGCAGGGCCGCGACGGTCATATCGCCGCTGATGCCCGAGGTTCCGTCGATGATAAGCGTGTGCTGATGGTTGGACATGGGATGCTCCTTAGCGGGCGCAGGGCGTGCCGGCGCTCAGATGATTGATAAGACTTGCCTGGTAGGCGGCACCAAAGCCGTTGTCGATATTGACGACCGAGACGCCGCTGGCGCAGGAGTTGAGCATGGCGAGCAGCGCGGCCACGCCACCAAAGCTCGCGCCGTAGCCCACGCTGGTGGGAACGGCAATGACCGGACAGCTCACCAGACCGCCGATAACGCTCGCCAGGGCGCCTTCCATGCCGGCGATGGCGATGACCACCTGTGCCTGGGCAAGTTCCTCGGCATGCGCGAGCAGACGGTGCAGGCCGGCGACGCCTACGTCGTAGAGGCGGTCGACCTCGTTGCCATAGAACTCGGCCGTCAACGCGGCTTCTTCGGCGACGGGTAAGTCGCTCGTGCCGGCGCAGGCGACGACGATGCGTCCGTTGCCGGTGGGGGAGGGCTTGCCGCCCACGAGGGCGAGCTGCGCGTCCGGGACATATCCCAGGTCGATGCCGTTGTCGAGGAGCTCCGAGGTGCGGGCTGCTTTTTCGCTGTCCAGGCGTGTGACCAGGATGCGCTCCTGGCCGGCATCGCGCAGTGCTTCGATAATGGCGGCAACCTGCTCGGCGGTTTTACCGGCGCCGTAGACAACCTCGCCGACTCCCTGGCGCACCCCGCGCGAAAGATCGAGCTGCGCAAAACCCAGATCGGCGGTTGGCGCCGTCTGGATGCGCGTAAGCGCGTCGGCAGGGGCGACTGATCCGCCGGCAACATCGCTCAGCAGCTGCTCAAGATCTCGCTTATCCATATATGTTCCCTTCGACGGCGCAAAGTCTAGCACTCAAAAGGTATTTTTCCGAACACTAAGACAAAATTGTTCGGAAACTATAGGACAGACTGATTCAATTGTTAGACGGATTGACTAGTCGCGCAGGATGATGTCCATGGCGAGCATCAGATTGCGCTCGTCGATGGCAAACGGGGCGGCCTCGCGCGTCTTGGGCTTGGCGCAAAACGCGATGCCCGTGCCCGCGGCCTGAATCATGGGGATGTCGTTGGCGCCGTCGCCGATCGCGACGGTGTGGGCCATGTCGACACCGCACTCAACCGCCCAATCCAGCAGCTGGATGAGCTTGGACTCCTTGGTCACGATGTCTGCCGCCAGCTTACCGGTGAGCTTGCCGTCCACGACCTCCAGGCGGTTAGCGAGGCAAAAGTCGATGCCCGCGGCGGCCACGATCTTGTCGGCGACCTCGTGAAAGCCGCCGCTTACCACGCCGACCTTCCAGCCCTTGCTGTGTGCCGAGCGCACAAGCTCCAGCGCGCCGTGGGTAAACGTCACGCGCTCAAAGGTGCGCTCGAATACGCTCTCATCCAAGCCGGCAAGCAGCCCCACGCGTTCCTCGAGCGCCTGCTTAAAGTCGAGCTCGCCGCGCATGGCGCGCTCGGTGATCTGCGCTACCTGCTCGCCCACGCCGGCCTCCTCGCCCAACAGGTCGATGACCTCCTGGTTGATGAGCGTGGAGTCGATATCCATAACGATGAGGCGTGCAGTCATGGCGGGCCTTTCCGAGTGCGGTTGTATTGGAGCACATTGTCGCACGCCGCGCGCCTGAGCGACGGCCACGGCGCATCAATTGTTTCGTCTCCGTCAAGTCTTTGGGCAGGAGCTACTTTTTCGCGGCACATCGACACAGGTGCGATAAGATAGAACGCCATGTCCGGCTGCGCGGTTTACGCAGGCCGGGCGAATCTGTACGACGCCGCCCGGAACGACACGGGGCGGCACAGATCCATAAAGGAGGATCACTGGTATGAGCCAGACCCGTCCCATCGATGAGCATTCCATGCACACCCGCACCTGCGGCGAGCTTCGCTTCGAGAACGTGGGCGAAGAGGTCACCCTCACCGGTTGGGTGAGCCGTCGCCGCGACCACGGCGGCCTTATCTTCTGCGACCTTCGTGACCGCGAGGGCATCACGCAGCTCACCTTCGACCCCGAGCACTCCGACGGCGACGCCTTTAAGATCGCCGAGACCATGCGTCCCGAGTGGCCCATCAAGATTCACGGCGTCGTGCGCGCCCGTGGCGAGGAGACCACCAACACCAAGCTCGCGACCGGCGAGATCGAGGTCCTGACCGACCACGCCGAGGTGCTCAACACGTCCGTCACCCCGCCGTTCCAGATCGAGGACGGCATCGAGACCAGCGAGGACACCCGCCTGCGCTATCGCTATCTGGACCTCCGCCGTCCCGAGATGATGGCCAACCTCAAGCTGCGCTCCGACTTCACCTTTGCCATTCGCGAGGCGCTGCACAACCGTGAGTTCATGGAGGTCGAGACGCCCTCCCTGTTTAAGTCCACGCCCGAGGGAGCCCGTGACTTCATCGTCCCCAGCCGTATTCAGCCGGGTAACTTCTACGCCCTGCCGCAGTCCCCGCAGCTTCTGAAGCAGCTGCTCATGGTCGGTGGCGTCGAGCGCTACTACCAGGTTGCCAAGTGCTTCCGCGACGAGGACCTGCGTGCCGACCGTCAGCCCGAGTTCACCCAGGTCGATATCGAGATGTCCTTCGTGGACCAGAACGACGTCATGAGCGCGCTCGAGGAGGTCCTGGCCGACGCCTTCGGCCGCATGGGTGTCGAGATGCCCACGCCGCTGCGCCGCATGGACTACTGGGAGGCCATGGACACCTATGGCTCCGACAAGCCCGATACCCGCTATGGCATGCACCTGGTCGACCTGACCGACATCTTTGCCAACTCCAAGTTCAAGGTCTTTGCGACTGCCGCAAACGAGGAGGGCTCTGTCGTCAAGGCCATCAACGCCAAGGGCGCCGGTGCCTGGGCACGTGCCAAGATCGACAAGCTCGCCGGCGTGGCCTCCACGTTTGGCGCCAAGGGCCTGGCCTGGATCGCCTTCCGTGAGGACGGCTCCATCAACAGCCCCATCGTCAAGTTCTTCTCGGACGAGGAGATGGCGGCTCTGCGCGAGCGCATGGACGTCGAGCCCGGCGACCTTGTGATGTTCGCCGCCGGCCCGCGTCTGCTCTCTGACGAGATCCTGGGCGGTATGCGTTCCCACATGGCCAACGCCCTCGAGATCAAGCGCGAGGGCCACGACTTCCTGTGGGTCGTCAACTTCCCGCTGTTCCACTGGGATGAGGACCGCAAGGCCTACGCTGCCGAGCATCAGCCCTTCACGCTGCCGACCGAGACCGACATCGCCAAGATCGAGGCCGACCCGCTGGCGGCCGGTTCTTGCACCTACGACTTTGTCATGGACGGCTTTGAGGCCGGCGGCGGCGGCATGCGTATCCACAACGCCGAGATGCAGATGTCCATGCTCAAGCTTCTGGGCTTTACCGAGGAGCGTGCCGAGTCGCAGTTTGGCTTCCTCATGGAGGCTCTCAAGTTTGGTGCGCCCCCGATGGGCGGCTTCGCCCTGGGCCTGGACCGCGTGTGCATGCTGCTCACCGGCTCCGACTCCATCCGCGACGTCATGGCGTTCCCCAAGACGGCCAGTGGCTCCGACCTCATGTCGGGCGCCCCGAGTGCCGTTTCTGGCGCCCAGCTCAAGGACGTCAGCCTGCGCCTGATGTAGGGAAGCGGCTACCTATTGCCTGTAACGAGGGAAGGACGTGTGCCTTCCCTCGTTTTTTATGCGCCGAGGTTGTGATGGCATGGGGTGACCAGGCGTCGCGGAAACTGCGACCCGGAATTTGCGTCCAAAACGGGTCGCAGTTTCCCAAACAGGGCCCCTTGGGAAAGCGCGACCCAGAATTCGGCAAAATAATGGGGCACAGTTTCCGGTTGAGCTGTCTAACGGAAACTGTGCCCCAGAATGAGCGCTCAAAACGGGGCAGGCTTTCCGCAACAACTGTCTGGCAGAAAGCCTGCCCCAGTTTCTTATAGCGAGTCTCTCTGGATCAGCTGCATGTGCATCACGGAGGTGGTGGGCTCGGCACCCTTGATCATGTCGAGCGCAATGTTGGCGGCCATGTGGCCTTCTTCGCGCAGGGGCTGGCGGACGGTCGTGAGCGCGGGGACGCAGCGCGCCGCAATCTCGTGATCGTCGAAGCCGACGACAGAAACGTCCGCCGGAACGGATAGGCCTGCCTCGTTGAGTGCGGTGATGACGCCAGCCGCGATACGGTCCGATCCGCAAAGCACGCCATCGAAAGCAATCTCGCGCGCGAGGATCTGGTGCATGGCCTGATAGCCGTCTCCGCTGTTCCAGCCGGTATAGATAACGTTTGCGTCTGGGAGGTCTTCGCCCAAGACGGCGCGGTAGCCGCGCAGGCGGTCGACAACAGCGGGGTTGTCTTGCGGTCCCAACACGGCGACGATATCTTTGCGCCCGCGTTCCTTCATGGCGAGTGCCGCAAAGTGTCCGCCCTCTTCGTCGTCAGAGTAGACCGTCGAGAACACATCGCGATAGGGGTGGCCCTCGAGCTGGCCGCACAACACGGTGGGTACGCCCAGCTCGCGCAGCACCTCGAGCAGCTCGCTGCCCTTGTAGGGGGAGACGTCGATCACGGCGTCGAACGAGCGGCGCTCAAAGTGCTCGCGTGCACGGTTGCGCTCATGCGTAGAAGACGCCTGCAAGATAACGGGCAGATAGGACGACTCCGACAGTTCCTCGGTAATGCCGCTCAAAAACTCGCTATAGGTGGGGTCGCTGAAGAGTTCACTCAGGGGCTCGGTCACGAGCACGGCGATGATTTCCGTGCGCCCGACAGCGAGCGCTCGGCCACGAGCGTTGGGGACAAAATTGACTTCCTTGGCCGCCGCGCGGACGCGCTTTTTGGTTTCCTCGCTAATGCGGGGCGAATCGTTGAGAGCGCGCGATGCCGTGGAGCGCGACACGCCGGCAGCTGCGGCAACCTCGGCAAGCGTAGGTGCGGTGCGAACTGGTTGGGTCATGGCGTCTCCTGGAGAATGCGGTCGATGTTGTCGCTGATACGGGCTGGTGCGGATACAGCTTACTATAGTGCGCCTGAACAGCGTTCATGATATCCGGTGACCGGTGTCGTTTTGCAACCAAGCCGCAATCGAATACGTCTCGTATGGGTGAGATATCAGCGGGCGTGGCGGTTGCCTACGAGCTTAAGAACGATGTCTTGCGCTGAGTTTCGATACTCAGGGTGACATAAGTGTCGCGGTTGTACAACCGGTTGCACAAGAATCACTACGATGACGAAGGAGCATCACCATGGACGCCATTAACGATTGGGAAAACCAAGCGCTCACCCACAGGAACCGCCTGGCACCCCATGCGTACTTCATGGGTTACGAGACCGCCGATCTCGCCGCTACGTACAGCCGCGAGCTGTCGCACGGGTTTGTCCAGCTGTCCGGCTCGTGGCAGTTCCGCCTCTTTGAGGGCCCCGCTGCCGTCTCCAACGAGGAGCTCTCCACGTACGAGCCCGAGTGGGATCACGTGGAGGTTCCGCACCTGTGGCAGGTAGACGGCTATGGCAACCTTGCCTACACCGACGAGGGTTTCCCGTTCCCGGTGGATCAGCCGTTCGTTCCCTCTGACGATCCCACGGGCGTGTACCAGCGCATCGTCAATCTTCCCGCCGTGCCTGCCGGCGCTCGCGAGATCATTCGCTTTGACGGCATCGAGAGCTATGGCGAGCTGTACGTCAACGGCAAGTTTATCGGCATGACCAAGGGCTCGCGCCTGTCTGCCGAGTTCGACGTGACCGATGCGCTCGTCGAGGGCGATAACCTGTTTGCGGTCAAGGTCCTGCAGTACAGCGATGGCAGCTATATCGAGGATCAGGACATGTGGTGGGCCTCGGGCATCTTCCGCGATGTGTACCTTATGCAGCGTCCCGCCGCGCACCTGGTCGACTTTAGGTTCCGCACGCACCGCGAGGGCGATGCCGCTCTGATCACGCTCGATACGGTGGCCGAGGGCGCTACCCGCATTGTGTATACGCTCAGCGATGACGAGAACGTGGTGGCTACGGGTGAGTGCGTCGACGGCCATGCCGAGTGCAGCGTTGCCGATGCCCACTTCTGGAACCCCGAGGACCCCTTCCTCTATGACCTTACGTTTGAGGTCTACGACGGTGACGAGGTCAGCGAGTACGTTCCGCATCGCCAGGGTCTTGCCGAGGTGACGGTCGAGGGCAATCATATCTACCTCAACGGCACTTACTTTAAGATGCATGGCGTCAACCGCCACGATCACGACGATCACAAGGGCCGCGCCGTGGGCCTCGATCGCATGCGCCGCGACCTGGAGCTCATGAAGCAGCACAACATCAACGCGGTGCGCACGTCCCACTACGCCAACGACCCGCGCTTCTACGAGCTGTGCGACGAGTATGGCATCATGCTGGTCGCCGAGACCGATATGGAGAGCCACGGCTTCGAGAATATCGGCAATATCGCCCTGGTCACCGACGACCCGGCATGGGAGCCGGCCTACGTCGACCGCATCGAGCGCCTGGTGATGCAGGAGCGCAACCACGCCTGCATCATTATGTGGTCGATGGGCAACGAGAGCGGCTATGGCTGTAACATCCGCGCGATGTACGCCAAGGCTCACGAGCTCGATGGTCGTCCGGTTCACTACGAGGAGGATCGCAACGCCGATACCGTCGACGTCATTTCCACGATGTACTCCCGTGTGTCGCAGATGAACGACTTTGGTGAGCATCCATTCCCCAAGCCGCGCATCAACTGCGAGTACGGTCACTCCATGGGCAACGGCCCCGGAGGCCTGTCCGAGTATCAGGAGGTCTTCGATCGCTGGGATTGCATCCAAGGCCAGTTTATCTGGGAATGGTGCGACCACGGTTTGGCTGCTGTGACCGAGGACGGCGTTGCCTACGATATGTACGGTGGCGACAACGGCGATTACCCCAACAACAGCAACTTCTGCATCGATGGCATGGTGTTCCCTTGGCAGCAGCCGAGCCCGGGCCTCACTGAGTATGGCCAGGTCATCTGCCCGGTTCGCATGGCCTACGATGCCGAGGCGGGCGAGCTGACCGTCACCAACAAACGTTGGTTTACCACCCTCGAGGATGTCTGCCTGTCGGCGGAGACCCTGGTGGACGGCGACGTGGTCTGCCGCAAGACGCTTATGCCCGGCGCGGTTGCCCCCGGCGAGTCCGTCCAGCTTCCGCTGGTGATTCGCGAGGCCGCGGTAGGCGAGACCCTGCTGACCGTGCGCGCTTACACCATGGCCGCTCACGTCTGGTGCGAGCCGATGTTCCAACTGGGCGCAAGCCAGTTTGCCATCGCAAACCATCCGGCGCCGGCCATTGCGGCTCCCACTCGTCCTGAGCTTACGGTCGAGGAGACCGAGCAGGAGATTCGCATTCACTTCCTCAACGGCGAGCTGACCTTCAGCAAGGTCAACGGTACCGTGAGCGAGTGGAAGGCATCCGGCCGCGACGTCATGGCCTCTGGTCCCCAGGTTGGTTTTTGGCATCCGCTCGTCGATAACCATGCGCAGGAGTATGACTCACTGTGGAAGGACAACTTCATCGATGTGATGCAGACGTCTACCCGCAAGGTTTCTTGGAAGCAGGATGGCAATGCGGTCGTCGTGACCGTGAGCCAGCGTATCGCTCCTCCCGTCCGCGCGTTCGGCATGCGCGTCGAGCTCGTCTACACCGTGCTTCCGAGCGGTCGTGTCGACCTCAAGGTTTCCGGCGAGCCCTACGGCGATTACTCGGATATTATCCCGCGCATCGGCATCTCCTTCGAAGTCCCCGGTTGCGATCGTGCCGTCGAGTGGTATGGCCACGGCCCGGGCGAGAACTATCCGGACTCGCTGCGCGCCAACCCGGTCGGTCATTACCACACTACGGTCGACGACATGTTCACGCCCTACGTTATGCCTCAGGACTGCGCCAACCGCGAGGGTACCCGCTGGGTTGCTCTGCGCTCTAGCCATGGCGACGGCGTGCTGGTGACCCGTCCGGCTGACGCCGCCTCCAACCCGTTCTCATTCTCGGCATGGCCCTATAGCTGCGAGGCCATCGATAACGCCAAGCACGTCTACGACCTTGTCAAGGGCGATACGGTTACGGTCAACATCAACGACCAGTTGCTCGGCCTTGGCTCGAACTCTTGGGGTTCCGAGGTGCTCGATTCCTATCGCACCCGTTTTGAGAGCTTCAGCTTTGAGGTGTCCCTGCGACCGCTGACGTCTGCCGATCTGGCTCAGGCGCTGGCACCCATTAAGGAGGCATAAGCCATGCATGTCTTTAACTCGCGCGCCGATTTCGACGCTCAGATGAAGTCCGTCAAGAAGTGGATGCGCACCGGCCAGGCGCTCGATGGTGTTGCCGACCTACAGCACGACGTGGCTTACTCCATCGGCGACTCGTTGGTTTACTGGTGGGTCTATGCCCGCGAGGCCGCAACCGCCGATCTGGTCGGTCACCGTCGCTACCATGCCGTGCTCGCTCCGCTCGACGGCGACCTGACCGTCGAGGTTGCCCCCAAGGCAGACCTCACCTGCACCCGCGCTTACAGCGATATCGATGATCGCGAGCGCTTTGAGGGGGCGGGGGAGACCGTGACGATTCCCGCCGGCGGCGTTGCCGTCGTCGAGATCGACGAGGCTTACCGTGTTATCGCCGAGGCTTCGGATCCCCGCGTCGTGGTACTGCACGTGACGGTCGAAGGTTATTCCTTCCCCAACAAGTAGTATTCGTCCGCCTGGACGTTTGCTTCGCGCCGTTAAGGGGGATGGCTTTGTTGACTCCCTTTTCCCCATTCCCCTTAGCAGGTGCGCCGTCCGCGATTGCACTTGCAGCTCGGACGGTTTTAGATGACATTTAATAGATGATTGGGAGGGCTTATGAGCTCTGAAAAACGAGGAACGATCGGTTCGTTCGCTCTGCTGGGCATGACGGTCGCCGCCGTGTTCGGTATCAAGAACATCATCAACAACAACGCGGCCATCGGCTTGGCAGCAGCGCCGTCGTTCTTTTTCGCCACGCTTTTGTACTTTGTCCCCTATACCCTGGTTACCGCCGAGTTCGTCGGCCTCAACAAGGACTCCGAGTCTGGCGTGTACGCATGGGTTAAGACCTCGATGGGTGGTCGCTGGGCGTTCCTGACGGCATTTAGCTACTGGTTCGTTAACCTGTTCTTCTTTGCGTCCGTCCTGCCCAACGTCATCATCTACGCGAGCTACGTGTTCTTTGGTGCCAATGCCGAGCTTTCGCAGCTGTGGATCACCATTATCGAGATCGTCGTCTTTGCTATCGCCACGTGGGTTTCGACCAAGGGCGCTAAGTGGATCGGCTCCATTTCCTCCTTCGGCTCGACCGCGGCTCTCGGCCTGACTGCCGTGTTCATCTTGCTGTCCCTGGCTGCTGCCTTTGGCGGCGTCGAGTTCGCTACGGCTCCTACCCCCGCTAACATGGCTCCCGACATGAGTAACTTCGCAACTATGTGGGGCTTCTTCGGTACGCTTGCCTGGATCATCCAGGGCGTTGGCGGCGCTGAGTCTGTCGGCGTGTTCCTTAACGACCTTAAGGGCGGCGTCAAGGCCTTCGTGCGCACCGTCGTTATCGCCGGCCTGACCATCGGCCTTCTGTACGCAGGCGCTTCGCTGCTGGTCAACCTGTTCATTCCCGAGGGCGGCGTTGCCATCTCCACCGGTATCTTCGACGTATTCGGCGCTGTCTTTGCCCACTTTGGCATTCCCATGGAAGTGTCCACGCGCGTCATTGGCCTGATCCTTCTCGCTGCCACGCTGGGCTCCCTCATGATGTGGACCTCTGCTCCCATCAAGGTCTTCTTCACCGAGATCCCCAAGGGCGTCTTTGGTAGCAAGATCGTCGAGCTCAACGAGCACGGCATTCCCGCCCGCGCCGCTTGGCTGCAGTTCGCCATCGTCGTCCCCATCCTGATCATCCCGGCCTTGGGCTCTGGTAACCTCGACGACCTGCTCATGATCGTCACCAACATGACGGCTGCCACTGCTCTGCTCCCGCCGCTGCTGATCCTGCTTGCCTACTTTATGCTGCGCAAGAACTTCGACGCCGCTCCCCGTGACTTTCGCATGGGCTCGCGCAGCTTTGGTCTGGTCGTTGCCGCATTCCTGCTCGTGGTCTTCTGCTTTGTGCTTGTCTGCGGCACCATCCCGCTCGATCAGCCGCTGTGGCTGACGCTGGTCTACAACGTTGGCGGTGTGGTTGTCTTCCTGGGCCTTGCCGTGATGTGGTACAACCGCTATATCAACCGCCTGCGCGAGACCGATCCCGAGGCCGCCGAGAGCGAGCTGCGCCCCTCCGTCCTCGACATGATGGAGTAGCGGCTAGGATTAATCTACGGCTGTGGAATAAATCGATTCCCTTTCCTAAGGAGGGGCCTTACGAGGCCCCTCCTTTTGTGTTTTGGGGCATGGTTTTGGACCCCGTGGTCAAAAAATGCCAAATATGAGTACTGTTGCAAAAGAGGTGTCATATTTTCCGGCCTGTTCTGAGCAAAAACGGGCTCAAATCAATTTATATAACCCCCTTTAAAGGGCGTTTGACGGCTTTCAACCTCTTCGAATCGCTCAAAGGAGGCAATTTGCTCTCGATTTTGCTGCTACTAAATTGGTGACATTACTCATATTTGCCACTTTTTGCCCACGAGGTGTTCAGAGGAGCTCTCGACATGCATCTAACGCTACAATAACTACCACGTGGCTGGGTTTGCCGGCCGAATGTGCGATGCCGTGGGAGGGGACATGGTCGAGTTTACAAAGACGATTAAAGATCCGTTGGGACTGCATGCCCGCCCGGTTGCGCTGCTCTACGACATTATTGCCAAGCATCGTAGCAACGTATCGGTCAGCATCGGCGATCGCCATACCGACGGCCGCGATGTAATGGGGCTCATGGCTCTCTACGGCGAGTGCGGCGAGGACATCATCTTCCGCATTTCGGGCGTAGACGAGGCCTCGTGCGTCACGTCGATCAGAAACCTCTCCCTCTAAACGCAACAATGTGACAAAGGGGCTGTCCCCTTGTCACACCTGTTTCATATGGGAAACTTTTTCGAAAACTGAATAGGAACCCTTTCCAAAAAGTTAACCACGTGCTAGTTTACTGTAGCGAACATAGACGTGGTTAACTTTTGCTGCGTCGATGTTGAGGACGAACTGACGTTAGGAGCACACTCATGTCTTGCGGACCGCAGATGCCGGCCATGCCGCTTTCGATGGTGAAAGCGGGCGAAACCGTGCACGTGTCTCGTGTAAAGGGCAATGAGGACATGAAGCACCACCTCAAGGACCTCGGCTTTGTCGAGGGCAGTGAGGTTCACGTGGTGAGCTCGAGTGGCGCCAATATCATCGTCACCGTGCTGGGCGCACGCTTTGGTATCGACACCAAGGTCGCCATGCACATCATGACCGTCGGTTAGTTCGCAGCATTTCATAAAAGCTGAAAGGGGGAAAAGAATATGAAGACGTTGGGTGACGTTAAGGTGGGCGAGAGCTCTACCATCGTCAAGCTTCACGGCGAGGGCGCGCTTCGCCGTCACCTTATGGACCTGGGCCTCATCAAGGGCACTTCGTTCAAGGTCGTTAAGGTTGCACCGCTCGGAGATCCGGTCGAGATCAACGTGCGCGGCTACGAGCTTTCCATCCGCAAGGAGGAGGCTGCCGTCGTCGAGGTCCAGTAAGGGCCCGCGGCAAGTATTTATGCAGATAAAGTTAGGTTTTTCTAACTTAAATTTGCAATGTTGAAGCACATTATCCAGCCCGTGCGGAGAAAGCAGCGCGGGCACACAAGGAAGAAGGATTGAATGGCGGATTCTCAGATCCATGTCGCGCTGGCGGGTAACCCCAACTGCGGCAAGACCACGCTTTTCAACCTGATCACCGGCGCCAACGGCTACGTTGGCAACTGGCCCGGTGTCACGGTTGAGAAAAAGGAAGCCAAGCTCCTAAGCGACAAGAACGTTACCATCACGGACCTCCCCGGCATCTACTCGCTTTCCCCCTACAGCCCCGAGGAGCAGTGCTCGCGCGACTACCTCATGAGCGGCGAGCCCGATGTCGTTGTCCAGGTGGTCGATGCCACCAACCTCGAGCGCAACCTGTACCTGGCGCTTCAGGTTATCGAGACCGGCCTGCCCGTGGTCGTCGCCCTCAACATGGCCGACCTGGTCGAGAAGAACGGCGACAAGATTGACACGGACAAGCTTTCCAAGAAGCTCGGCTGCCCGGTCATGATGATCTCGGCTCTTAAGAACAAGGGCATTACCGAGCTCTTTGAGCAGGTCAAGAAGTCCGCTGCTTCCAAGGGCCAGGTGCCGGAGCACAAGTTCGATTCCTCTATCGAGGACGTTCTGGACCACATCGAGAACAACCTGCCGGCGAGCGTTCCCGCCAACAAGCGTCGCTACTACGCTGTCAAGCTGTTTGAGCGCGATGCGGACGCCTGCAAGCTCATCAACCTTACCAAGGAGAAGGCCGATCGCGTTGAGCAGCTGGTCGCCCAGTGCGAGCAGGATTGCGACGACGATGCCGAGTCCATCATCACCGGCGAGCGCTATGGCGTGATTGCCCACATTATCGACGAGTGCATGACCAAGGCTCCGGCCAAGATGAGCACCTCCGAGAAGATCGACCGCGTGGTTACCAATCGTATCCTGGGTCTGCCGATTTTTGTGGTCATCATGTTCTGCGTGTACTACATTGCCGTTTCCACCCTGGGCGGCACGGTGACCGACTTTACCAACGACCAGCTCTTCGGCACCGACGGCTGGTATGTGCTCGGCCAGGGTCGCGACGCCTACGATGAGGCTGTCGAGGCCGCGGGCGACGACGCCGATTCGATTGACCCGGCGGAGTACGGCCCCTATGTCCCGGGTATCACCACCGCGGTGCATGACGCTCTCGTGGCGGGCGGTACCGAGGACGGTGGTCTGGTCGATTCGCTCGTCTGCGACGGCATCGTGGCTGGCATCGGCGCCATCATGGGTTTCGTCCCGCAGATGTTCCTGCTCTTTGTGATGCTGTCTTTCTTGGAGGACTGCGGTTACATGGCCCGCGTCGCCTTCATCATGGACCGCGTGTTCCGCCGCTTTGGCCTGTCCGGTAAGTCCTTTATCCCCATGCTCGTGTCCTCGGGCTGCGGCGTCCCCGGCGTCATGGCCACCAAGACCATCGAGAACGAGAAGGACCGTCGCATGACGGTCATGACCACCACGTTCATCCCTTGCGGCGCCAAGCTGCCGATCATCGCCCTGCTCATGGGTTCCATCATTGGCGACTCTTCTACCACCGCTGCGTGGATCAGCCCGCTCTTCTACTTCCTGGGCGTCTTTGCCGTCATTGCCTCGGGCCTCATGCTCAAGAAGACCAAGCTCTTCGCCGGTCGCCCGACGCCGTTCGTTATGGAGCTTCCCGCCTATCACTTCCCGGCAATCCGCTCTTGGGCGCTGCATGTATGGGAGCGCTGCTGGGCCTTTATCAAGAAGGCCGGCACGGTCATCTTCGCGTCCACCGTCGTGGTTTGGTTCCTCTCCAACTTTGGTAGCTACAACGGTTCCTTCGGCTTCCTGCCTGCGATGGACGGCATCCCCGAGGAGTTTATGGACTACTCCGTGCTCGCCATGCTGGGCAACCTGGTCGCCTGGATCTTCGCCCCGCTCGGCTTTAGCACCTGGCAGGCCACCGCGCTGACTGTCTCTGGACTTGTCGCCAAGGAGAACGTCGTCGCCACCGCCGGCTCGCTGCTGTCCGTTGCCGACGCCGCCGAGACCGACCCGAGCCTGTGGACCGCGTTCGCCGGCATGTTCCCGACTATGGGCGCTTGCGTTGCCTTTGGCGCCTTTAACCTGCTGTGCGCCCCGTGCTTTGCCGCCATGGGCACTATCCGCAACCAGATGGACTCCGGCAAGTGGACCGCGATTGCCATCGGCTACGAGTGCGCCTTTGCCTGGGTGATCGGCCTGTTCATCAACCAGTTCTACAACCTGCTTGTCCTTGGCCAGTTTGGTATTTGGACGGTTGTAGCCATCGTTCTGCTGGCTGCGATGCTCTTCCAGATCTTCCGTCCCATGCCCAAGCACGCTTGGACCGACGAGGACGAGACCAACACCGCTTCCGCTGCAGTTTCCGCTTAAGTCCGAATAAGGATCAGCCCCTTTCCACGAGCCCGGGTGTCCCAGCGACACTCGGGCTTTTTGGTGAGGGAGATGTGGCGTTTCCGCAGATAAAACCGACCAAAATATACCTGTCCCTTTTTGGCAGGTGGAGAATGGGGTAAAGTAAGTGGTGGTTAACTAGAGGAGGCTTGCTATGGCACCTATCGATATTGTTGTACTGGCTGTTATCGGCATTGCGTTTGTCGCCGTGTGCGTGCGCATTTATCGCAAGGGCACCTGCGCCGACTGCGCTCAGGGCGGCGTTTGCACGGGACATTGTTCCAACAAAAAAACCTGCGCCGCACTTAAGGGCGTGGACAAAATTGCCGAAGACTTGGGCCGCGGTATCAAGTAAGGTCCGTCATCCAAGCGCCTCGCGAGCATCCGTTTGCGGGGCGCTTTGCACATTTGGCGGCGAGCGCGGCGAGTTGAAGAGTGATTTTGGGGTATCGTTACCTGTACTGTTAATTGGCAACTTATCTATAACGGAGTAACCCCATGAGCGCTCGCGTAACCATGAAGGACATTGCCGCCGAGCTTGGCGTTTCCATCAATACCGTGCACAAGGCCCTGACGGGTAAGGCCGGCGTGAGCGAATCCGTGCGCTCCAAGGTGAATGCCAAGGCCGAGGCCATGGGCTACCATCGCAACACAAGTGCCTCGAGCCTGCGCCGCAAGGATATCAACCTGGTGTTTTGCCTGCCCCGCGCATCGCGCGAGGGGGCGTACTTTTTCCGTTACCTTTGGGAAGGCTGCAACCGCTTTGAGCAGGAGGTCATCGATCAGGGCATTACGGTTGAGCGCGTAGAATTTGGCGTGGGCGGCTACGCCGATGCGCTCGAGCAGATTGATGAGCGTCTGCAGGTAGGCGAGAAGATCGATGGTCTGCTTGCCTATGTTCCGGGCGATGACCGCGCGACCGAGCTCTTGAGGCAGATTGCCGAGGCGGGCGTGACAATCGAGCTCGTAGACGGCGACCGCCCGCATTTGAACCGTTTGGGTGCGAGCTTGGCCGACTATTCGACGGCAGGCAGCCTTATGGCCGAGCAGGCGGCAAACCTGGTCCATGCTTCTGGTGCTGACGCTCGCGTGCTCCTCTTGACAGGCGACCCTTATACCGATTCGCACTATTTAACCGCCCGCGCCTTCCATAATTACCTGCGCGAACATGATATTCCGTGGCAGGTCGAGGACCTTGTCGGCGCCCATGCGCAAGTCAAACAGCTCGAGTGCGAGCTTGAGAAGCGCTTGAGTGCACCGAACGCCCCCGAACTTATCTGTAGTGTTTTTGCCGTTGGTTCCGAAGTGGTCGCCGACGCGCTCGTTTCGAGCGGCAAGGCTGGCCAGGTCATGGTAATTGGCAACGACCTATTTCCCGAAAGCGCTTTGGCTTTGCGCCGTGGCATCTTTACCAATATCGTCTATAAGGACCCGGTGAGTCTGGCATACCGCGGTGCTAAGACGCTGGGCGATTATCTGCTGTGGGGAAGGACTCCGGCGGAGCCCGTGCAGAAGGGTTCCGTCGAGATGGTGTTTGCCAGCAACGTCGACCGCTACTGCAAGCTTGCGGGAATTTAGCCGCTTGGGCGGGTACCCCCTCTTGCGACGTACATTTTTGGGAATATTCAGCAAACGCATGTTCCGATAGAGGGACAGAACGACTGTTTTACGTGCCGCCGGTGGCGTAATTCGCCATCGGCGGCACTTATTTATTCCGATCGGGCGCAATATGCGTATCAAATAGGGCGTCAAGGACGGTACGCGGTGCGCTCCGATGCTGAATAGTCCCAAAAATGAACGTCGGGACATGACCCACCTGGACAAAAGCGCTCATGTTTGGTGTTCGGGGACGCCAGCCGAGCCGCAACATAAACAGATTACAGCTCCAACAACCGTTGAACGGGCAAAATCGACCGTTCGCCCCGTGAGGGTTAGGTGAACGTTCACCTTTTCAGCCGTAATGAACTAGTATAGTGAACGTTCACCTAAAGGATAACGAGCGCGCCGTGCGCCCGTTTTGCCAACAAAGGGGTTGTTTGATGAAAAACTTTATGGACGATCAGGATTTCATGCTGAGCACCAAGACCGGCGAGGAGCTGTTCCACAACTTTGCCGAGGGCATGCCCATCGTCGACTATCACTGCCACATTTCTCCCAAGGAAATCTGGGATGACAAGCGTTTCGAGAACATCACCGAGGTTTGGCTGGGCGGCGACCACTACAAGTGGCGCCTGATGCGCGCCAACGGCGTTGACGAGCGCTTCATTACCGGCGATGCCCCCGCCCGCGAGAAGTTCCAAAAGTGGGCCGAGACCCTGGGCCGTTGCGTGGGCAACCCCGTCTTTGAGTGGAGCCACCTGGAGCTTAAGCGCTACTTTGGCTACGAGGGCGTTCTGAACGGCAAAACCGCTCAGGAGGTCTGGGACCTTGCCAACGCCAAGCTCGCCGAGTCCAGCTTTACTTGCCGCAACCTGATCAAGCGGTCTAACGTCCGCATGATCTGCACTACCGACGATCCCGCCGATAGCTTTGAGTGGCATAAAAAGATTGCCGCCGACGACAGCTTTGACGTTCAGGTCGTTCCTGCCATGCGCCCCGATGCCGCCCTGCGCATCGAGCGTGGCCAGGAGTTCGCCGACTACTGCAAGCATCTCTCCGAGGTTGCCGGCGTTGAGATCAGCGACTTCGAGGGCATGAAGGCCGCCATCTCCAAGCGCTACGATGTCGCCCACGAGCTGGGCTGCCGCGCTTCTGACCACGCGCTCGACTACGTTATGTACGTTCCGGCTACCGCCGACGAGATCGAGACTATCTTTGCCAAGGGCCTTGCCGCCGAGCCGCTTACCGAGGACGAGGTCCTCAAGTACAAGACGGCCTTCATGCAGTTTGTCGCCGGCGAGTACGTCCGTCTGGGCTGGGCCATGCAGTTGCACTTTGGCTGCAAGCGTGACAACAACCGCGCTATGTTCGCCAAGCTCGGTCCCGACACCGGCTACGACTGCATCTCCAATTACACGCCGTCCGACCAGCTGGCCGATTTCCTCAACTCCATCCAGGAGTTCACGGGTCTGCCCAAGACCATCCTGTACAGCCTGAACCCCATCGACAACACCATGATCGATACTGTGATGGGCTGCTTCCAGGAGGCTCCAACCGCCGGCAAGATCCAGAACGGCTCTGCCTGGTGGTTCAACGACAACGAGGTCGGTATGCGCGAGCAGCTCACGGCCCTTGCCAACGAGGGCGTGCTGGGCAACTTTGTGGGCATGCTTACCGACTCCCGTTCCTTCTTGTCCTATCCGCGTCACGAGTACTTCCGTCGCGTGCTGTGCAGCGTGATCGGCGAGTGGGTCGAGCAGGGCAAGTACCCGGCCGACATGGAGCTGCTGGGCACCATCGTGCGCGACATCAGCTACAACAATGCGGTCCGCTACTTTGGCTTTGACCTGGACACCGTCGAGGCCTAAACCCGCATCGAATCACATCGAACTCGGGAGCGCCGTTGCCACACGCGGCGCCCCGTTTTACTTGCACGCCAACAGCTATCTAAGGAGAGACATAGATGGAGAACATCAGCTACGATGCGCTCGAGAAGATCGGCTACAAGGGCTACCTGCTGCCCAAGGACGCGCCCGAGAAGGTTCTGCAGTTTGGCGAGGGCAATTTCCTGCGCGCCTTCGTCGACCGCTTCTTTGACATGGGCAACGAGGCAACCGGCTGGAACGGCAAGATCGTCATGGTCCAGCCCATCAACGGCGCCTTTGGCTTTGCCGATGGCATCAATGCCCAGGACGACCTGTATACCGTGCTGATGCGCGGCAAAGAGAACGGCGACACGGTTGACGAGTCCCGCGTGATCAGCGCCTGCAGCCGCTGCCTCAATCCGTATCGCGAGGCGGACTATCGCGCCATCATGGAGGTCGCTGTCTCCGACGATCTGGAGATCATCGTTTCCAACACCACCGAGGCCGGCATTGCCTACGATCCGTCCTGCAAGGCCGACGACATGCCGCCTGCGAGCTTCCCCGCCAAACTTGTTCAGGTCCTGCATGCCCGCTGGGCTGCCGGCAAGCCGGGCGTTATCGTGCTTGCCTGCGAGCTCATCGACCACAATGGCGAGGAGCTGTTGCGCATCATGAACCAGTACGTGAGCGACTGGGGCTGGGAAGACGAGTTCTCGCAGTGGATGTCCAACGACTGCACCGTCTGCACCACGCTCGTCGACACTATCGTGCCGGGTCGTATCCGCGACGCATCCGAGGCTGCGGCGGTTGCCGAGCGCTTGGGCTATGAGGATCCCTTCCTGACTGTGCGCGAGCCCTTCCAGATGTGGGGCATCCAGGGTGACGAGTCGCTTGCCGAGAAGCTTCCCTTTGTGAAGGCCGGCCTGCCGGGTGTCTTTGTGACCCCCGACGTCACCCCGTACAAGAAACGCAAAGTCCGCATCCTCAACGGCGCCCACACCGCCTTTGTGCCGGGTTCCTGGGTCGCTGGCTTTGATATCGTGCGCGATTGCATGCACGACGAGACCGTTCGCGGCTTCATGAACACCATGCTCTACGACGAGGTCATCCCGACGCTTGCCGCCGACCTGGATGTCGAGGACTGCAAGGCCTTTGCCGCCGCCGTCGAGAACCGCTTCGACAACCCGTTTATCGACCACGCGCTGCTCTCCATTTGTCTCAACTCCACCGCCAAGTGGCGTGCCCGCGACCTGCCCACGCTCAAGGACTACGTTGCCAAGACCGGCAGCCTGCCCAAGTGCCTGGCGACGAGCCTCGCTACGCTCATCGCTTTCTATACGCAGGAGCTCGTTGCTCGCGAGGGAGACGGCCTGCACCTGCGTCGCGCCGACGGCACCGAGTACACCGCTCAGGACGATGCCTTCGTGCTCGATTTCTACGCCGCCCATGCCGGCACCGACGATGCCGAGCTGGTGCACGACGCGCTCACCAATGAGCAGATGTGGGGCGAGAACCTTACGCAGATCGCTGGTCTTGAGGAGTTTGTCGTCGGCGCGCTCGCCGTCGTGCGCACCGAGGGTGCCAAGCAGGCCTTCGCCAACGCTCAGGCATGATTTCCGGCTCGGGCGCGGGACGGCTTGCCCGCGCCTCGACTTCTGCTCAACCTGTTAGGTTAGGACCATTTGTAATGAACACTATCCAGATCAATCCGGCCGATAACGTGATCGTCGCGCTGTCGCCGCTTGCCAAGGGCACCACCGTCGCGGTTCCCGGGGTGGGAGAGGTCGTGGCCGCGGAGGATATTCCGCAGGGCCACAAGATGGCCGTGCGCTCGATTGCCGCGGGGGAGAACGTCATCAAGTACGGTCTTCCTATCGGTCATGTGACGGGCGACGTCCAGCCCGGTCAGTGGCTTCATACGCACAACGTCAAGACCAACCTTTCGGGTGAGGTCGAATACGCTTACAATCCGACGCATCCGGTCGTTGAGCCGGTTGAGCCCGAGATCTTTATGGGCTTCCGTCGCGCTGACGGCCGCGCCGCCACGCGCAACGAGCTGTGGATCATCCCCACGGTCGGCTGTGTCAACGAAGTCGCGCGTGCCATGTGCGAGCAGGCCCAGGATCTGGTCGAGGGTTCGCTGGAGGGCGTTTACTACTTCCCGCATCCCTTTGGCTGCTCGCAGACCGGCGCCGATCATGCCCAGACGCGTCGCCTGCTGGTGGCGCTCTCGCGTCATGCAAACGCTGCGGGTGTGCTGTTCTTGTCCCTTGGTTGCGAAAACTGCACGCATCAGCAGGTGCTCGATGAGCTCGGTGACTTCGATCACGAGCGCGTTCGCTTCCTCACCTGCCAGGATGTCGCCGACGAGCAGGCCGAGGGTCACAAGATTCTGTCCGAGCTAGCTGACCTGGCCAGGCAAGCCAAGCGTGAGCCCATTCCGGCCTCCGAACTGGTCATTGGCCTTAAGTGCGGTGGTTCTGACGGTCTTTCAGGCATTACCGCCAACCCCACGATCGGTCGCGTGAGTGATATGATCGTCGCCCGCGGCGGCACGTCGGTGCTCACCGAGGTGCCCGAGATGTTTGGCGCGGAGAGCATTCTGCTCGATCGCTGCGAGAACGAGCAGGTCTTTAGCGCTGCCTCCGACATGCTCAACGGCTTTAAGGAATACTTTATCAGCCACGGTGAGGTCGTCTATGAGAACCCGAGCCCCGGCAACAAGGACGGCGGCATCACCACGCTCGAGGACAAGAGCTGCGGCTGCGTGCAAAAGGGCGGATCTGCCCCCATCGTCGACGTGCTGCCGTATGCCGGTCAGGCAACTAAGCACGGTCTGAACATGCTGTGCGGCCCGGGCAACGACATGGTGTCGACCACGGCGTTGACGGCTGCCGGCTGCCACGTGATTTTGTTCTCGACCGGCCGCGGCACGCCGTTTGGCGCGCCGGCGCCCACGCTCAAGGTGTTCACCAACCAGCGTCTATGCGACCACAAGGCCAACTGGATGGACTTTAACGCCGGCGTGGTGGCTACGGGCGAGCGCACGCTCGATGAGGCTGCCGACGACCTGTATCAGATGGTGCTGGACACGGCGAGCGGCAAGCTTACGAGTGCCGAGCGTCGCGGCTGCCACGAGATCAGCATTTGGAAGGATGGCGTCTGCCTGTAGCGGTAAATGGGTTCGCATAGGGCGCTATTGACCATGGTCCCGTCGGGAGTGTTCCCGGCGGGGCCATGTTTGTTCTGTCTGTTCGGGCGTGTCTTCCTGAGGGTACGGGAGTGGCGAAAACAATAAACGTTCACCTAATCGACCTCAAATTTAAACCCACTCAATACCCATGTAATCGGGATTTTTTTCAAGTCAGATGTCCGTTCAACGGCAAAAAG
>CABRYP010000002.1 GCA_902475245.1 uncultured Collinsella sp.
ATGACAGCATTGCAAAGCATGGGATACGACGTATTTCTTGTAACCCATGACATGCTCAATGATCACGATCAGCTTGATGCCATCATTCACAGTGTGTGTGAGCGATTAGAGTTGCGCTACAAGCCAAAAACCGAGGCGATGAGATGCGCTGAGACCAGATTGCGGGCCAACGTTCTGTGCAATTGGCTCGGTATTGGTAAGTAATAATGGCCAAGTGGGCATTTTTAATACTTTATATGCTGTCAGTAATTAAGTGCCATTTTAAAACCATGCCGGTTTACTACGTTGGATTGAGGGTGACTGAACACACTGATTTCGCCGCTCGTAAAACCGCAGGTAGATTGCCTGCCCGTTTTGCGAAAGTAGGCGTGAGGTCGGAAATCCGGGAATCGGCGTAGTAAACCGGTCTGTTTATGAAGCGACCAGCTGGGGCGAGCTACGCACGGTTCCGTAAATTGGCCCGAAGGCGTGCGGAAGGGCTCATGCCCACGGATGCACCGCGGATCGCTTTGGTCTGGCCGGCGGCGTCTGGGGCGACATGCCGAGCCCTGCAAAGGAAGGCGGCGGGCTTGCCGCCGCCCACGGGGCTCGCCCCGCGGGCTATGTCGGGCATCGTGTGTCTCTTTGGCCCCGCTCCCGTTCAACGCGCCGCAAAATATTTTCCAAAATTGTCCTTGCATCGCCGTCCGAGTTCCCGTATAGTACTTCTTCGCACGGGGGCGTAGCTCAGCTGGGAGAGCGCTTGACTGGCAGTCAAGAGGTCAGGGGTTCGATCCCCCTCGTCTCCACCCGATCATTGAATGAGGCTCCAACGCAAGTTGGGGCCTTTTTTCATATCTATAGATTTAGGTCATGTGTTGACTGGGTAGCATCTTGGCGACATGCCCATTGTTAATTACGAATATGAATGTTGATGACTTTGCGTCTCTAGATGGCAAAGCTAGTCAGCAGTGCCATTAGCAAAGAGGCCGGGCGTAATGCCCGGCCTCGAAATACTCTGGTGGGCCCTCCGGGATTCGAACCCAGAACCCAGGGATTATGAGTCCCCTGCGCTAACCGTTGCGCCAAGAGCCCTTATGAACGGTGAATGCAATTCTAACAAAGCCAACTCAGGCCCAATTTCTTCGCTTCACGTCGTGAAATACTACCATGCACGAGGAAGTCGCACAACGCAAGATCAAATCCGATGTTAAACAACAGCTAATCTAGGCGCGTCGCGGAAAAGACGTGTTTTAGAAAAAGTTAAAGCCTATATTTCAGGGCTCCAACATATTTATGTGTGAAATCAACCTGATGACATTTCAAAACCATGCCGGTTTACTACGACGGATCGGCGATGCCCGAGCACCGCGTGTTCTCCATTTGCAAAACCGCAGGTAGGAAGCCCGCCGGTTACGCCAAAAGGCGAGTGTGGTCGGACATTCCTGATTCATCGTAGTAAACCGGCATGGTTCTGAAGCGCAGGGGAGGGGCGCTTCGCAATCAGACCCGATAATGGGACTGGCGGTGCACGGAAAACCCTGTTGCACGGGGAGAGTCGTGTTCCGCGCGCCTAGTCGGCCGGCGCACGGTCCGTGCGTGGACCGCTGCCCCCGCGGGCATCGCGGGCTCCTCGGACCTGAGCGGGCCCGCGCCCCCGCGCCAGCGTCCGCGAAAGTTTTTCCAAAATTGTCCTTGCATCGACGTCCGAGTTCCCGTATAGTACTTCTTCGCACGGGGGCGTAGCTCAGCTGGGAGAGCGCTTGACTGGCAGTCAAGAGGTCAGGGGTTCGATCCCCCTCGTCTCCACCCGAGCAATGAATGAGGCTCCAACGCAAGTTGGGGCCTTTTTTCATATAGGCACACAAGGTCAAAGGCGGCACCATGATCCTCCTGGTCGACAAGATCGAAAAAAGCTTCGGCGCGCGTGTCCTCTTTAGCGGCGCGTCCTTCCAGATCAACCCCGGCGAGCGTTTTGCGCTCGTGGGACCCAACGGCGCCGGCAAAACCACCATGCTCAAGATCATCATGGGCATCGACAGCCCCGACGCCGGCCAGATCCAGTACGCCAAGGACTGCCAGGTGGGCTACCTAGAGCAGGAAACCAACTTGGAGCAAAAGGACACCACCATCCTTGCCGAGGTCATGGCAGCCGCCAAGGAAATCCGCCGCATGGGCGAGCGCGCCAACGAGCTGCAGGCCCAGATCACCGAGCTTTCCGAGCAAGGCAAGGACGTCGACGCACTCCTTAACGAGTACGGCCAGGTCCAGGACCGCTTTGAGCATCTGGGCGGCTACGAGCTCGAGAGCAACGCCCGCAAGATCCTGTCCGGCCTGGGCCTTAAGGTCACCGACTTTGAGCGCCCGTGCTCCGAGTTCTCCGGCGGCTGGCAGATGCGTATCGCGCTCGCCAAGCTCTTCCTGCGCCACCCCGACCTGCTGCTGCTGGACGAGCCCACCAACCACTTGGACCTCGAAAGCGTCCAGTGGCTGCGCGGCTTTATCGCCAACTACGACGGCGCCGTGCTCATCGTCAGCCACGACCGCGCCTTCATGGACGCCTGCGTCGACCACGTCGCCGCGCTCGAAAACCGCCGCGTGACCACCTACACCGGCAACTACAGCAGCTACCTCAAGCAGCGTGAGGACAACCTGGAGCAGATGCGCGCCAAGCGCGCCGCGCAGGAGCGCGACATCGCCCACATGCAGGTCTTCGTTGACAAGTTCCGCTACAAGCCCACCAAGGCCGCCCAGGCGCAGGAGCGCATCCGCAAGATCGAGCAAATCAAAAAGGAGCTCGTCATCCTGCCCGAGGGCCACAAGCACATCGACTTTAAGTTCCCCGACCCGCCGCGCTCCGGCGATATGGTCGTGAGCCTGGAGGGCGTCTCCAAGTCCTACGGCGACAAGCACATCTACAGCGACATCGATCTCAAACTCTACCGCGGCGAGCACGTGGCGCTTGTCGGCCCCAACGGCGCCGGCAAGTCCACCCTCATGAAGATCCTCGCCGGCCTGGAGCCGCCCACCACCGGCACGCGCGACCTGGGTACCAACGTGGGCGTGGCCTATTACGCCCAGCACGCGCTCGAGGGCATGACCGAATCGAACACCGTCCTGCAAGAGATCGACACCGTCACGCCCAAGTGGACCGTGCCCCAACAGCGCAGCCTGCTGGGTGCCTTCCTGTTTAGCGACAACGACGCAATCGAAAAGCAGGTCCGCGTCCTCTCCGGCGGCGAAAAGGCGCGTTTGGCCCTGGCCAAGATGCTCGTGGCCCCCGAGGCGCTCCTGTGCCTGGACGAGCCCACCAACCACCTGGATATCGACTCGGTGGACATGCTCGAAAACGCCCTGCAAAACTTCCCCGGCACCATCGTGCTGATCAGCCACGACGAGCACCTGGTGCGCGCCGTGGCGAACCGCGTGATCGACATCCGTGACGGCAAGGTCACGGTCTACGACGGCGACTACGACTACTACCTCTTCAAGCGCGAGGACCTCGCAGCCCGCGCCGCCGCCGAGACGGCAGGGGAGAGCGCGCCGGAGGCAAGCAGGAGCACTAAGCCCGCCAACGCCGCCCAGGCCAGCAGCCCCGCCGCGGCTCCCAAGCCTGCCGAGGGCAAAAAGACCAAGGAGCAAAAGCGCGCCGAGGCCCAGGCCCGTGCCGCGCTCAACAAAAAGCTCAAGGGCGTGCGCAACCAGCTCAAAAAGATCGAGGCAGAGCTGGACAAAAAGCGTGCCCGCTATGACGAGCTTATGGAATTGATGGCAAGCGAAGAGCTTTATGCCGATCAGGACAAGTTCAACGCCGCGCTGGGGGAATATAACGGCCTTAAGCAAGAGCTGCCCAAGCTCGAGGACGAATGGCTGGAGCTTTCCACCCAGATCGAAGAGGAGACCGCGCGTGAACTCTCGTAAGGCCGCTGCCGTGGCGATGAGCATCATCGCCATCGCCTGTCGCATCTGCGGCATCTTTATGAGCGCGATGACCGTGCTGCTGTGCTTTAGCGGCCTCACCGCCAAGTTGCAAATCGTTGGCTTTGTCGTTGAGCTTTCTCGCGCGCTGCCGGGTGCCATCGCCGGCTACGGCGTCATCACATCGCCTTTTGGCGGCGTGTTCCGCCTGGATTACGCCATCGTGGCCGTTATCCTCTTTGTGGCCGATTACCTGCTCACGCGCGCCTCGCGTCGCGTCCGCTAGGGGAGCGCCATGTCCAGCAGCTACTTTATGAACCTGGTCGCCAGCGCCGTTGCCGTCATCGTGGGCATCGTGATCCACGAGAGTGCGCACGCCGCCGCGGCCTGGGCGCTCGGCGACAAGACGGCCCGTTCGCGCGGCCGCGTCTCGCTCAACCCGCTCAACCACATCGACCCGTTCGGCACCGTCATCTTGCCGCTGCTGATGCTTGCCGCCGGCGGTCCGGTGTTCGCCTTCGCCAAGCCCGTGCCCGTCTACCTCAACAACCTCAAGCACCCCAAGCGCGACGAGGTCCTGGTGAGCGCGGCCGGTCCTGTATCGAACATCGCGCTCGCGTGTCTCGCAGCCGCCCTCATGCACGCGACATACGGCAACCTCTACACCAGCATGTCCTTTGCCGTAGCCTCCCAAATCATGAACTTCGGTGCCACGTTTATCGTGGTCAATCTGTCGCTCGCGTTCTTTAACCTCATCCCGATCCCGCCGCTCGACGGCTCATCGATCATCGTGCCCTTCCTCAAGGGCAAGGCACTCGCCAACTACTACCACTTGCAGCAATACGCCATGCCCATACTCATCATCGTGCTGTACCTGCTGCCCATGTGGACCGGCATCGACGTGATCGGGCGGTATTTCGACGTTACCGTGTATCCGCTGGCCGAGTGGCTGCTCAACTTCGCAATCGCCGGTATCTAAGGTAAACTTACAGGTCGACCGTGCAAATCGGTCCCAACATGCACCCAAACCGCGCCGCGAAGGCGCCGTCAAAGGAGGTCGAAGATGTCGTATCGCGTGTCGACACAGGTCTACAGCGGACCGTTCGACCTGCTGCTGCAGCTGGTAACCCGCCAAAAAGTTGATATCGGCGCCATCTCGATCAGCGAGGTGGCCGAGCAATACCTGGCCGAGGTCGAGCGCATCGAGGCCCTGGACCTGGACGTGGCGAGCGACTTTTTGCTGGTCGCGGCAACCCTTTTGGACATCAAGGCTGCCTCGCTGGTGCCCCAGGAGGCCCCGCGCAAGACAGACGACGATGACGATGACGACGAAGGTCTCGAGGAACTCAGCGCGCTCGACGGAGACGCCCTGCGCGAAGTCCTGATTCAGCGCCTGATCGCCTACAAGCAGTTTAAGGGCGCGGCGGCGGCTCTCGGCGCGCGCATGCAGGCCGAAAGCCGCATGCATCCGCGCGTGGCCGGCCCCGACCCCGAGTTTTTGGGCCTTATGCCCGACTACCTGGCCGGCATTACCCTGCGCGGTCTCGCCGTCATCTGCGCCGATCTGGACGGCAAGCGCCAGACCTTCCTGCTGGAGGCCGAGCACGTGGCACCGCACCGCGTGCCGCTCGACCTGACGGTGGCCTCGGTCGACCGCTTTACCATGGCGCACCAAGCCTGCACCTTCCGCGAGCTGTTGGACGGCGACGCCACCACCGAGCAACTCGTCGTCACCTTCCTGGCCATGCTCGAGCTCGCCAAGCGCGGCTCGCTTACGCTGAGCCAGGACGAGATCTTTGGAACCATTCAAATCAACCGCGTCGAGGGCGCCGAGGCATACGTGCCCGGCGAGGGCCCCGAGCTCACCGAATAGGAGCGACCAACCATGTCAACCCTTTCCACGCTGGAGGCAAACAGCCTCAAAGGTGCCCTCGAGGCGCTGCTACTGGTGTCGAGCGACCCCGTGAGCGCACCAGCGCTGGCAGGTGCGCTGGATGTCGCCCCGGGCGAATGCGCGTCGCTTTTGGCCGAGCTCAAGGTTGAGTATGAGGAGGCCAACCGTGGCTTTCAACTGCGCGAGGTCGCCGGTGGCTGGCGTCTGTTTACACACCCCGCCTACCACGATGTGGTTGAGGCCTACGTGCTGAGCTGGGACACGCAAAAACTGTCTCAGGCGGCGCTCGAGACCCTGGCCGTCATCGCCTACCACCAGCCCGTCACGCGCGAGGTGGTCAAGGGCATCCGCGGCGTCAACTCCGACGGCGTCATCGCGTCGCTCGTGGACAAGGGTCTGGTGCGCGAGCTCGGCCGCGACCCCGAACGCGGTCAGGCCATCATCTATGGCACGACCAACGCCTTCTTGGAAAAGTTCGGCCTACGCTCCACCCGCGACCTGCCCGATCTGGAGCAGTTTGCCCCCGACGAGCAGTCGCGCCAGTTTATCCGCGAGCGCCTGAGCGGCCGCAGCATTCAGTCAACGCTCGAGGAGCAGGCCGAGGACCTGGACGAAGAGCGCGAACTGATCGATACCGATGTTGAGGACACCGATGGCGATGAGCTTCTGCCCACAGGTGTTACCTCGGAGGATATACATGACGAGGACTAACGAAGCAGGGGAGACGCGCGTTGCAAACGCCACGGACACCCCGGCGTCCGCGAGCGACGCCCAGCACGTCTACCCGCATACCATGCGCCTGCAGCGCTTTTTGGCGCGCGCGGGCGTGGCGAGCCGCCGCGGTTCGGAGGACCTGATGACCGCCGGCCGCGTGACGGTTAACGGCGAGATCGCGACCGAGCTGGGCACCAAGGTCGATGTGGACCGCGACCATATCGAGGTCGACGGCATGCCCGTCAAGCTCAACCAGGGCGCCGTGTACTTGATGCTCTACAAGCCGACCGGCTACCTCACCACCATGAGCGATCCGCAGGAGCGCCCTTGTGTGGCCGATCTGGTTCCGCGCGACCGCTTTCCTGGGCTCTTCCCGGTGGGTCGTCTGGACCGCGACACCACGGGCCTTTTGCTCTTTACCACCGACGGCGACCTATCGCAGGACCTGCTGCACCCCAGCAAGCACGTCTACAAGACCTACCAGGCGCTCGTGGACGGCAACCTGACCGATCGCGACTTGGAACCACTCCGTCGCGGCATCGAGCTCGACGACGGCCTGTGCCAACCGGCGATCTGCCGCGTCATTACCGCGCGCGAGGCTGAGGCCGTGGCTCCGCAAGGCGTAAAGCCCGGTACCACCGCCGTGGAGGTCATCATCCGCGAAGGCCGCAAGAACCAGGTCAAGCGCATGCTGAGCAAGATCCACCACCCGGTGATTCGCCTGCACCGCTGCAACTTTGCCGGCCTGGAGCTCAAGGACGTGGCCAAGGGCTCGTGGCGCGAGCTCACCGACCGCGAGGTGCAGATTCTCAAGGCCGGCGGCATCCCGCCCAAGCAGGCCAACTCCAAGCGCGCCGCCGCGCCGGCGACCAACACAGCGAGTCACACGCGTCACCACGGCAGCCACGGCTCCGCGCCTAAGCGCAACACCTATCGCGAACGCTACACGAGCTAGGCAACCCGCCAAACCGCAGCGCCTGCGTCCCATACCAGCAAGTCAACCACCGAAAGGAAGCATTGCATGATCGTCGCCATCGACGGCCCCGCCGGTTCCGGCAAGTCCACCATCGCCAAGGAGATCGCCCGCCAGCTGGGCTTTAACAAGCTCGACACGGGCGCCATGTATCGCGCCGTCACCTTCGCCGCGCTCGATCGCGGCATCGACCTGGATAACGAGGCGGCCATCGACGCCCTCGCCGAGCAGATCGAGATTCGCTTTACCAACGGCACCGGCGAGGACACGCGTCTGACCATCGACGGTAAGGACGCCTCGGCCGCCATCCGCACCCCGCAAGTCGACGCCAACGTGTCCAAGGTCTCGGCCTACCCGGGCGTGCGCGCGGCCATGCTCATCCACCAGCGCCGCGCCGCCGAGGACCGCGACATCGTCGCCGAGGGTCGCGACATCGGCACCGTCGTGTTCCCCAACGCACAGGTCAAGGTGTTCCTGACCGCCGACCCGCGCGAGCGCGCCCGTCGTCGCGTGCTGCAGCGCCACCAAAACGACGCCCAGCCGCTCACAACCGAGCAGCTCGAATCCGAGGTCGATGAGACCCTCGACGCCCTCAAGCAGCGCGACAAGCTCGACAGCAGCCGCGAGGTCGCGCCGCTTGTGCCCGCCGAGGACGCCGTGCATGTCGACTCCACCGCCCACACCATCGACGAGGTCGTCTCGATCATCGAGGACCTCATCAACCAAAGGAGGTAGCCCATGCGCCTGTTTAAGCAGACGCCCGAGGATTACTACAACGCCCCCTACGCCGAGTTTCCGGCGCTCATCCGCGGCACCGTCGCCGTAGTCATGGGCATCCTGTGGGTCTTCTCCAAGCTCATGTGGCGCTGGAAGGTCGAGGACAGCGACTTGCTGTTTGAGCGCCAGGAAGGCCGCGGCAGCGTGGTCATCTGCAACCACACCTCAATGGCCGAGCTGCTGGCCGTTGAGACGGCGTTGTTCTTCGGCGGCCGCCGCATTCGCCCCATCTTTAAATCCGAGTTTGCTAAGAGCAAGATCGTACGCTGGGCCTTTAGCCGCGTGGGCGGCATTCCCGTCGAGCGCGGCACCGCCGACATGAAGTGCCTGCGTGCCGCCCAGCATGCGCTGCAACGCGGCGAGGACGTCTTGATCTTCCCCGAGGGCACGCGCATCCGCTCGCGCGAGATCAAGCCCGAGGTCCACGGCGGCTTTGCGCTCATCGCCCAGATGGGCAAGGCGCCCGTCAACCCACTCGCCATCTGCGGCTGGTCCGATATCACGCCTGCGGGCAAAAAGCTCATGCGCCCCAAAAAGTGCTGGATCCGTGCCGGCAAGGCCATCTCGCTTTCCGATGCACCGGCCGAGCTCAAGCGTAAGGAGCGCCTGGCATGGTTTGAGTCCGAGGCCATGAATCGTGTCTACGCCATGCGCGATGACATGTGCGCCGAGCACCCGGGTAGGTTCTAGCTATGGGCGAGGAAGTCATGAACACCGTCGAGGCTATGCCCGGCAAGGCAGACGCCCCCACCATCGAAATCGCTGCCCACGCCGGCACCTGCTACGGCGTGCAACGCGCGCTCGATATGGCATTGGCGGCCGCCCCGCAGGCGGGGGAGACCGCTCAGGTCCACACCTTGGGCCCGCTCATTCATAACCCCATCGTGGTGCGAGAGCTTGCCGAGGCGGGCGTCGGTCTGGCCGAGACCCTGGACGACGCCGCGTCGGGCACCGTGATCATTCGCGCGCACGGCGTGGTGCCGCAGGTGATCGAGGCCGCTCGCGAGCGCGGTCTCGACGTGGTCGATGCCACCTGCCCCTACGTGAAAAAAGTCCACGTGGCGGCGGAGCGCCTGGTACGCGAGGGCTACCGCGTGATCGTCGTGGGCGAGCCGGGCCACCCCGAGGTTGAGGGCATCCTGGGCCATGCCGGCGATGACGCTCAAGTCGTGAGCTGCGCCGCCGATGCGGACGCGCTGCCGCTCAAGGGCAAGGTTGGGCTCGTCGTGCAGACCACCCAGACCGCGCAGAACCTGGCCGAGGTCGTGGCTGCCATCACGCCGCGCGTGCAGGAACTGCGCGTGATCAACACCATCTGCGCCGCCACGAGTGAGCGTCAACAGGCAGCAGCCGCACTTGCCAACCGCTGCGACTGCATGGTCGTGGTGGGCGGCAAGAACTCGGGCAACACCCGCCGCCTGGCGCAGATTTGCGCAAACGCCTGCGAGCGTACGTATCACATCGAGGAAGCTTCCGAGCTTCAGGCCGCGTGGTTTACCGACGCTCACCACATCGGCATCACCGCCGGAGCCTCCACCCCGCAAGAACACATCGAACGCGCCGTCGAGCGCATCAAGGAGCTTTGCCGCTAATCATGGACCAGACCGTACCCGCATACGCCGCTGAGGTGGCCGATTACGGGCGCAGCCGCGACCCCGAGCCGGGTGAGGGCGCGCTCGTTAAAAACGTGCGCCCCGAATCGCCCGCATGGGATGTGGGTATCGAGCCGGGCATGCGCGTGCTCACGGTCAACGGCGAGCAACTGACCGATATGATCGTGTGGCTCTGGGAGGCAGATGACGACACTGTCGAGCTGGAGGTATTCGACCCGCGCGACGACACCGTCACCCCCGTCGAGCTTGACCGCTTTCCCGGCGAGGACTGGGGTCTGGAGTTCGATGGCCCTATCTTCGATGGCATGCGTACCTGCGTAAATGCCTGCGTGTTCTGCTTTATGACCATGCTGCCCAAGGGCGGTCGCTCCACGCTCTACATTCGCGATGATGACTACCGCTTGAGCTTTTTGCAGGGCAACTTCGTCACGCTCACAAACCTCACCGACGAGGACGTGCAAAACGTCATCCAACGCAACATGAGCCCGATGAACGTCTCGGTCCACGCCGTAAGCCCCGACGTCCGCCGCCGCATGATGGGCCGCAACGCCCAGCGCGGCATGGACGTGCTCGAGGCCATCATGGCCGCCGGCATCGAAATTCACGCGCAGATCGTTTTGTGCCCCGGCATGAACGACGGCGAGGAGCTGGAAAAGACCCTGCGCTTTTGCGAGGAGCACGAGCAGATTACCAGCCTGGGCATTGTGCCGCTCGGTTTTACCAAGCACCAGAACCGCTTTAGCTGGTCCTACAGCGACAAGCCCGAGCTCGCGCGCGAAACCATTGCCATGATCCGACCCTTCCAGGATCGCGCGTACGAGCGCTTTGGCCGCCACACGTTCCAGATGAGCGACGAGTTCTATCTGGACGCCGGCATCGAGCCGCCCGAGGCGGACTTTTACGACGGTTACCCGCAGTACTACGACGGCATCGGCATGATCCGCTCGTATCTGGACGAGACCGACGACGTGCTTGCCACCGACGCCGAGCGCCTTGCCCGCGTTCGCAAGGCTATGACCGACCGCGACCAGCGCCTGTTATGTCTTTCGGGCGCCAGCGCACGCGATACCGTCGCCCGCTTCGTGGAGTCTCCACACGGCCTTTCCGGCACCGTCACGGCCATCAAGAACCGCTACTTTGGCGGCAACGTGGACGTGACCGGCCTCATCGTCGCAAGCGACATCCTGGAGCAGCTGCCGCAAAACCTGTCGGGGGTTATGCTCTTTGTGCCTAAGCTCATGTTCAACGCCGACGGTATGACCCTTGACGAGTATCATCGTGACGATTTACTCGCAAGCCTTACCAGTCGCGGCGCCGAGGTTCATGTGGTGTCGACCATGCCACATGAGCTGCTCGATACCCTGGAGCACATCCTTGGCATTGTGCCTGCCGACTCTACTAATTCCGCTGACCCTATCCATTAAAGGAGAGCAGATGAAACCTATCGTCGCCGTCGTCGGACGCCCCAACGTGGGCAAGTCCACGCTCGTTAACCGCCTGGCCCAGACCTCGGACGCCATTGTCCACGAGTCCCGCGGCGTAACGCGCGACCGCTCGTATCACACGGCCGATTGGAACGGCCGCGAGTTCACCATCGTCGACACAGGCGGCATCGAGCCGCTCAAGAGCGACGACGTCTTTGCCACGTCCATCCGCGACCAGGCACTCGCCGCCGCCGAGGAAGCCGCCGTCATCCTGTTTGTAGTCGACGGCCGCACCGGCGTCACCGAGGAGGACGAGTCGGTCGCCCGCATGCTCAAGCGCTGCGACAAGCCGGTCTTTCTGCTGGTGAACAAGCTCGACAATCCCGATCGCGAGAATGACAACATCTGGGAGTTCTATTCGCTCGGCATCGGCGAGCCCACGCCGCTTTCGGCCCTTCACGGCCACGGCACGGGCGACCTGCTCGACGACATCGTGGCCCTGTTGCCCGAGGAGGAGGACGAGGTCGCCGACGAGTTCCCCGATGCGCTGAACGTCGCCATCATCGGCCGCCCCAACGCCGGTAAGTCGTCGCTGTTCAACCGCATCCTGGGTGCCGACCGCTCCATCGTTTCGAACATCGCCGGCACCACGCGCGATGCCATCGATACCGTCGTCGAGCGCGACGGCAAGCACTACCGCATGGTCGACACCGCGGGCATTCGCAAGAAGAGCACCGTGTACGAGAACATCGAGTACTACTCCATGGTCCGCGGCCTGCGTGCCATCGACCGCGCCGACGTGGCGCTGCTCGTCGTCGATGCCTCCGTGGGCGTCACCGAGCAGGACCAGAAGGTCATGGGCTTGGCCATCGAGCGCGGCTGCGCCATCGTGGTGCTGCTCAACAAGTGGGACCTGCTCGACGACGACCGCAAGCGCGAGGCCTGCATGGAGACCGTCGACCGCCGTCTGGGCGTCATGGCTCCCTGGGCCCAGTACCTGCGCATCTCTGCTCTTACCGGCCGCAGCGTCGAGAAGATTTGGGCGATGGTCGACGCTGCTGAGAAGACGCGCTCGCAAAAGATCACCACCTCACGTCTTAATACGTTCCTCACCGACCTGCGCGAGTTCGGCCACACCGTGGTGGACGGCAAGCGCCGCCTGCGCATGCACTACGTGACCCAGACGGGCGTCAACCCGCCGACGTTCACGTTCTTCGTCAACCACAGCGACCTGGTCAACGACACCTACCAGCGCTACGTGGAGAACCGCATGCGTTCGACCTTCGATTTTGCCGGTACGCCCATTCGACTCTTCTTTAGGAAGAAGGAGCAAAAGGATGCTTAATCCGATCCTGCTGACCGCCATCTGCGCCGTGGTCTCGTTCTTTATCGGAGCGATTCCGTTTGGCCTGATCCTGGGCCGCGTGTTCAACCACACGGACATTCGCAAGGCGGGCTCCGGCAACATCGGCACCACCAACGCCCTGCGCGTAGCCGGCCCCAAGGTGGCCGCGCTCACGCTGCTGCTCGACTGCCTCAAGGGCGCCATCTGCGTCCTTATCGCCCGTCCACTCATCGCGAGCGTGGGCTATGGCTTTCCCGTGAGCATCATGGCTCCTGGTGCCGCCGGTGACTGGATGATCGGCGTCATTTGCCTGGCTGCCGTGTGGGGACATATCTTCTCGCCCTACCTCAACTTCCACGGCGGTAAGGGTATCGCCGTGGGCCTGGGCGTAATTCTTGCCTGGTACTGGCCCATTGGCCTATCGCTGCTGGGCATGTTTATCGTGGCCGTCGCCATCACCAAGTTTGTGTCGGTGGGCTCGCTCGCCGCTGCCATCGGACTTCCCATCGCTGCCTGCGCGGTCTTTCCGTACAGCAGCCTGGGCCTCAAGTTTTGCATGGCGCTAATCGGCATCACCGTGGTGTGGGCCCATCGCGCGAACATCAAAAAGCTCATGACCGGTAAGGAGTCCAAACTCTCGTTTACCAAGCGCGTCACCGAGCCCGACGATAAGTAGGAGAGAGTCATGAATGTTGCGCTGATTGGCTCCGGCTCCTGGGGAACCGCCGTCGCCGGCCTTGCCGCTGCGCGAGCCGAGCGCGTGACCATGTGGGCCCATAGCGAGCAGACGGCCGCCGGCATTAACGGTGAGCATCGCAACCCCCGCTATCTGGTGGACTACGTGCTGCCGGAAAACGTTGTCGCCACGACCGAGCTCGCCCAGGCGCTCGACGGCGCCGAAGCCATCATCTTTGCCGTGCCTTCGACGCACCTGCGCGACGTCTGCCACCAGGCGGCGCCGTTCATCGCGGACGAGACGCCGGTTCTGTGCCTCACCAAGGGCATCGAGCCCGAGTCCGGCCTGCTCATGAGCGAGGTCATCGCCAGCGAGATCGGCAACGAGTCGCGCGTGGCGGCGCTTTCGGGCCCCAACCATGCCGAGGAAATCTGCCGCGGCGGGCTTTCGGCCGCCGTCATCGCCAGTGAAGACCAGCAGGTGGGGGAGACCTTTAAGGAGCTGCTGCTTTCCACGGCCTTCCGCATCTACCTGTCGCAGGATATGACGGGCGTCGAGGTCTGCGGCGCCATGAAAAACGTCATCGCCATCGTGTGCGGCATTTCCGCCGGTTCCGGTGCGGGCGATAACACACTTGCCCTTATCATGACGCGCGGTCTGGCAGAGATCAGTCGCCTGGTGCACGCCCGCGGCGGTCAAGCCATGACCTGCATGGGGCTTGCCGGCATGGGCGACCTTATCGCTACCTGCACCTCCGAGCATTCGCGCAACCGGACCTTTGGCTACGAGTTCGCTCATGGCGTGTCGCTCGACGAGTACCAGGCACGCACGCATATGGTGGTCGAGGGTGCCGTCGCGGCTCGCAGTGTCAGCGAACTCGCCCGTTCACTGGGCGTAGACATTCCGCTCACCTTTGCCGTGGAGCAAACGCTCTACAACGGTGTTACTTTGGATAGGGCGCTCGAGATTCTCACCGACCGCGTCCCCTCTCAAGAGTTCTACGGACTCGCCGACTAGCGCAGAAAGGCTACTACCATGGGTTCCATCAAAATCGCTCCGTCCGTCCTTTCGGCCGACATGGCTAACCTGAAGGGCGAGCTCGACAAGATCGCCGGCGCCGACTACGTGCACTTCGACGTCATGGACGGTCACTTTACCGGCAACCTGACCTTTGGCGTTGACATCCTTAAGGCCGTCAAGCGCTCCACCGATGTTCCGGTCGACGCGCACCTGATGGTGTCGAACCCCGACGAGACGGTCGATTGGTACGCCGATGCCGGTACCGACATGATCACCGTGCACTACGAGGCTTCCACGCACCTGCACCGCACGCTCACCCATCTGCAGCAGCGCGGCGTCAAAGCCGGCGTGGTGCTCAACCCCGCCACCCCCGTCTGCGTGCTCGAAAGCATCATCGACGTTGTCGATATGGTGCTGCTGATGAGCGTGAACCCCGGCTTTGGCGGCCAGAGCTTTATCCCGGGCACGCTGCCTAAGCTCCACGAGCTCAAGGCCATGTGTGAGCGCCACGGCGTGTCGCCCTTGATCGAGGTCGATGGTGGTATCTCTTCCAAGAACATCGCCGAGGTCGTCAAGGCCGGCGCCAACGTGCTCGTAGCCGGCTCCGCCGTATTTAAGTCCGAAGATCCCGCCGCCGAGGTTGCGCTGCTGCAGAAGCTGGGCAACGAGGCCGCACAGGAGGCATAAACCCTTATGACCGCAGGTCAAAACCGCATACCCGTGAATCTTGACTATGCCGCCTCGACGCCCATGCGCGCCGAGGCGCTCCTTGCCCAGCGCGAATATGACGACAGCGAGCTCGCCGGCGTCAACCCCAACTCGCTGCATTCGCTCGGCCGCAAGGCCGCCGCGCGCCTGGAGGTGGCACGTCGCGAGATTGCTCGCAGCTTTGGCGAGCGCGTGCGCCCGTCCGAGATCATCCTTACCAACGGCGGCACCGAGGCCAACCAGCTGGCGCTGCTCGGTCTTGCCGAGGGCGCCCGTCAGCGCGATCGCAAGCGCGATCGTGTCATCGTTTCGGCCATCGAGCACGATTCGATTCTGGACAACCTGCCGCTGCTGCGTGCCGCGGGTTTTACCGTCGAGCTGGTACAGCCCTGCCGCGCGGGCTACATTGAGCCTGCCACGCTTGTCGAGTTGCTCGGCGATGACGTGGCACTCGTGAGCATTATGGTCGCCAACAACGAGACCGGCGTGGTGCAGCCCATCCGCGAGCTGGCCGCCGCCGCACATGCTGCCGGCGCCTTGTTTCATACCGATGCCATCCAGGGCTACTTGCATATTCCGCTCGATGTCACCGAGCTGGGCGTCGATGCCATGACCGTTGCCGCGCACAAGATCGGCGGCCCTGTGGCATCCGGCGCGCTCTACCTTAAAAACCGCACGCCGCTGCGTCCGCGCATCTTTGGCGGTGGTCAGGAAGCAGGCCGTCGCGCCGGTACGCAGGATCTGCGCACGCAGCTGGCTTTTGCCGCTGCCGCTTCCGTTTTACTGCCGAACGTGGCCCAGGAGCGCGCGACCCTGCAGGCCCTGTCCGACAAGCTCTACGCCACGCTTACGGCCCATCCTCGCATTCACGCCACGATGGGCGACTATGCGCAGGCCGATCGACTGCCGGGTATGGTTTCGGTCTACGTCGACGGCATGGACTCCGAGGAGCTCATCATCAAGCTCGATGCCGCCGGTTTTGAGGTTTCGGCTGGATCGGCTTGCTCGAGCGGCAGCATGGACCCGAGCCACGTGCTCAGCGCCATGGGCATTGGTCGCGAGCAGGCATTGGGGTCGCTGCGCATCTCGTTTGATGACCGCGTGAATCCGAGCGATCTGGACGACTTTGCCCAGACGCTGCTCTCGATCGTAGGCGCCGCATGATCGTCTCCGAGCTTGAACGTGCGCTGCTGGCGCGTTATCCCAAGGCGGACGCCGAGGGCTGGGATCATGTAGGGCTATCTGTGGGTGATCCCAATGCTGAGATCACCGGTGTTGCCTGCGCACTCGACGCGACCGTAGCCAACGTGCACCGCGCTCTCGAGGCCGGCGCCAACGTGCTGCTGACGCATCATCCCATCTATATCAAGGCGCCCGAGGCGTTTTGTCCGGCGGATTCCGCGCGTCCCCAGTGCAGCGCTGCGCTGTACGAGGCAGCTCGTTGCGGCGTGAGCATCATCTCGCTCCATACCAACCTGGACCGCTCACATGAAGCGCGCGTCCGCCTGAGTGAATTGCTGGGCGCTGAGCCCATGAGCTCGCTGGAGCATGTGAACGAGCCTGAGCTCACCGGTCTGGGCGCGCTTGCAACGCTTAACGACCCCTATAGCCTGCGCAATCTCGCCAACCGTGCCGCCACGGCCTATGGCAGCGATCCGTGCGTTTGGGGCGATGCCGAGCGCCCGTGCCGTTCCGTCGCCATTCTGGGCGGCTCCCTCGGCGATTTTGGTGAGCTTGCCATCGCCGCGGGCGCCGACGTTGTCGTGACGGGCGAAGCAGGCTACCACGTGGCGCAGGACCTTGCCTTGCGCGGACTGAGCGTGATTTTGCTCGGCCACGACCGCTCCGAAGAGCCGTTCGTTGATATATTGATGAACTCTGCAGTTGACGCCGGGGTCGACCCCCGTCATGCGATTAAAATACTGAACCCTTGCCAATGGTGGACTGTGACAAAAGGAGAGAACTTATGAGCGCCGGCGCTACGCTACTCAAGCTGCAACAGATCGATTTGGAGCTCGCCCGCAACAAGAGCGAACTTGCCAATATGCCGGAGCTCAAGGAGCTCGCTTCCAAGCGTAAGACCTATGTGAAGCTTAAGTCCGAGATGACCAAGCTCTACGCCCAGCGCAAGGACCTGGACATTGAGCTCGACGATCTCAACACCACCGAGATTCAGACCAACAACGCCATCGAGGCTGCCAAGAAGCGTCACGTCGACGGTTCTGATTACCGCGAGGTGCAGGACCTGGAGAATGAGCTTGCCACCCTGGCCAAGCGTCTGGACAAGATCGAGCACACCCGCAAGGACGTCATCGTCGCCCATAAGGAAGCGCTCGACCGCGAGGCCCGCGCGCAGGCCATCATCGCCAAGTTCGAGGAGAGCGTGAAGGCTGACACCAAGGCCGCACGAGCCAAGGCCGCCGACCTGCAGGCCCAGATTGATGCCGCCACCAAGGAGCGCACCGCCCTTGCCGCCACGCTGCCGACTGACGTGCTCACCGATTACGAGCGCCTGCTTAAGCAGTTCCGCGGCCTGGCCGTCGAGACCATCCAGGGCAACATCCCCACGGTCTGCCATACCGCGCTGCAGGCATCGTCCATGAGCGACCTCAACCACGACGGTAGTGAGATTACGCACTGCCCGTATTGCCACCGCCTGCTCGTGCTCCCCAGCAAGGAAGCTTAAATGATGACGGCGGCACCCAACAATTCAATGCAACTTGAGGGAAAAACGATCCTGCTGGGCATTACCGGCGGGATCGCCGCCTATAAGTCGTGCAATATCGTGCGCCTGCTGCAAAAGCGCGGCGCACGCGTCAAGGTCGTTATGAGCGAGCATGCCACCGAGTTTGTGGGCCCGCTCACCTTCCGCGCGCTCACCAATGAGCCGGTCGCGGTAGGTCTGTTTGATGACCCCTCCGACCCCATCCACCACATTTCGCTCGCGCAGGAGCCCGACCTGGTGGTCGTGGCACCCGCGACGGCCAATATCATCGCCAAGATGGCAAACGGTATCGCCGATGACCTCATCTCCACGACGCTGCTCGCCACGCCGCGACCCATTGTGATCGCGCCTGCCATGAACAATGGCATGTGGAAGGCGCCGGCAACCCAGACCAATATGGCCATGCTGCGCGACCGCGGGGTGCACGTGGTTGGCCCCGGTAGTGGCTACCTTGCCTGCGGTGACGTGGACACGGGGCGCATGAGCGAGCCCGAGGACATCGTCGAAGCCATCTGCGAGGTGCTCAATCCCGTGCCACAGGACCTTGCAGGCAAGCGCATCGTCATCACTGCCGGCCCCACACATGAGCCGATCGATCCGGTGCGCTTTATCGGTAATCGGTCGTCGGGCAAGATGGGCATTGCCCTGGCAGGGGAGGCCGTACGCCGCGGCGCTGCGGTCACGCTCGTGCTGGGGCCGACGTCACTCGACGTGGGTCGCGGCGTGGAGTGTGTACGCGTGCAGACCGCCGCAGAGATGCTGCAGGCCGCACTGAGCGCCTTTCAGACGGCCGATGCGGCCATTTGTGCGGCGGCTGTCGCCGACTACACACCTGCCGCTCCTGCGGATCACAAGCTCAAAAAGGCCAACGAACGCTTGGATCGCATCGAACTGGTCGAGACCGTTGATATTTTGGCTGAGCTCTCGCGCCAGAAGGGCGAGCGCCGTGTAATCGGATTTGCAGCCGAGACCGATAACGTCGTGGAGTACGCTGAGCGAAAACTTGCCCGTAAGGGCTGCGACGCGATCATCGCCAACGATGTCTCGCGCGCCGATTCGGGCTTTGGAACCGACACCAATAAGGCCTGGATTGTGAGCACGGCAGGTACGCAAGAACTTCCCGTACTAACAAAACCCCAGCTCGCAGATACAATTTTGGACTTGCTCAAAAATAATTAAAAAAGTTCTTGCACAAGTCCAAAGTTTCGGGTTAATATACTCCCTGTTGCGAGCGAGAGCAGAGCAACAAACAAAAGCTTCGGGACGTGGCGCAGCTTGGTAGCGCACTTGACTGGGGGTCAAGGGGTCGCTGGTTCGAATCCAGTCGTCCCGACCAGAAGTTTGCAGGTCAGGCGCCTAGTGCCTGACCTTTTTTGTTAAGAATCAACAAAGTAAGCAACAAAGAATCAACGGCTTTCTTGATCGATACTTTCGCTCAACAAAAACTTGTACGTCACCCTCCAAAAACGACAATTTATGAAATGTTTGGAGGCTGACGTACACAAATACGGTACATTCACGTTGCGACAGCGTCCTCCACATGTCTGGACTCTCTATGCTTACGCTGGATAGACATCGCTAGAACGGGTATAGTATCGAAAGTTTTGTCGTTTACCAGCGGGGGAGTCCTGTGGGCATCAAAAAGAAGATCAAAAAGGAGCTTATCGGCACCTCCGATTACCCGTCGAATAAGATCTTTACGATCTCCAATTTCATCACCTTTACGCGCCTGATCCTCACGCTCGTCTTCCTGTACCTGTTTGTGACGGACAACAACCGTGTCGTTGCCATTGTCATCTACGCTATCGCGGCCTCCACCGACTGGATGGACGGCCAGATTGCCCGCATGACCAAAACCGTCTCGTGGCTCGGCAAGGTTATGGATCCCATCTGCGACCGTGCGCTGCTGTTTACCGGCGTGCTGGGCCTGGTGGTACGCGGCGAGTTGCCCATCTGGGTCTGCATACTCATCATCGGTCGCGATGTTTACTTAGGGATCGGATCGCTCATCGTGCGCCATTATCACCGTCGTCCCATCGATGTCGTCTTTCCCGGCAAGATTGCCACGGCGCTGCTCATGACCGGCTTCTCACTCATGCTGCTTGGGTTCCCCATCATAGACGGCTGGCATCTGCTGCCCGCCACGTTCACGGCATTCCCGGGTCTCAATGGCAGCTCGGTGCCCCTCGGCATCTTCTTTGTGTACGGCGGCGTCATCTTCTCCATGCTCACCGCTGTCATCTATTCCATTAAGGGAGGGGTGGCCATTAAACAGGCCATTGCGCATCCCGAGGACGAGGACACCGACTTTCTCAACCCCGAAATCGAAGACTGATTCATTGGGGTATGATTACGTACGGTTCATTCTTTGCGGCGTCGCCGCGTTAGATAGGGGTTGTCATGGACAACAAGGTTAACAATATGCCTCAGAACGATAAGACTGCGGACGCTACCTGCGTTTTCCGCGTTCCCTCGAGCGATGTCACTGTTCCCGACCTTATGGCCAACGTGCACATCACCGCGCCCGTCTTATCTATCGTCAAAGGCCCTCAAACCGGTGCAGCCTTTGAGCTCGAGGATAATGTGACCACCATCGGCCGCGATCCCGCCAACGGCATCTTCCTCAACGACATGACCGTGTCGCGTAGCCACGCGCGCATTATTCGCGAGGGTCTTGGTGCCCGCATCGAGGACCTGGGCTCGCTCAACGGTACGTGGGTTGACGGCGCTATCGTCAACGGCGCACCGCTGCACGATGGCTCTTCCGTCCAGATCGGTACGTTTACGCTCATCTACCACGAGAGCACGCCGGAGCGCATCGAAACCGGTGAGTAGGGCATGGCCGAACGCAATTATCTGAGTATCGGCCAGGTCGTCAATCTACTTCGAGGCGCATACCCCGATCTTTCGAACTCAAAAATTAGATTTCTCGAAGATGAGGGGCTCATCACCCCTCATCGCACGCCTAAGGGCTATCGTCAGTACTCCAAGGAGGACGTTGACCGCCTGGAGGTCATTCTGCACCTCCAGAAGACTCGCTACATGCCGCTCAACGTGATCAAGCAGCGCCTGGAAAACGCCACGGACCTGTCTACGCTCGCCTACGAGGTAGGCCTGTTGTCCGATGTTCCGCTCAAGACGGAACCCAAGGAGACTAAGCAAAAGCTGCATCCCATCGAGACCATCCCCGATATGCTCGGCGTCGAGATCTCGTTTATCCGCTCCCTGGCCGAAAACGACCTCATTCGCATCATCAAGAGTCCGCAGAATCGCGAGCTTGTCGATGGCCGCGATTTCCCGATCATCCGCTATTGCTCCGAGCTTTCGCGCTTCCATATCGAGCCGCGCAACCTGCGCCAGTACGTATCGTCCGCAAACCGCGAGTCCTCGATGTTTGAGCAGGTGCTCGTAAGCATGCTCGGTATGGATACTTCCGACGACGAGCGCGATGCCAAGCTCGAGCGTGCCTTTAAGAAGCTGCATGACCTCACCGAGGGCGTGCATACCGCTCTGCTCAAGAACCGCGTCTTCGAGTCGCTCAACGCCGTAGTCGAGGACGCCGATATCGATGCCCTCGACGAGGAGATCGCACGCTCTGAATCCACCAAGGCCAAAAGCGAAGAGGCATCTACCTCCGCGGTCCCCGTGCGTGAGGAATCCCTCGTGCAGCCGCTCAAAGTTATTGCCCCCTCGCACGCCGCCACCGCCAGCGCGAACAAATAGACGCTGCCGCAAACAATCCTCCCCTGAAAGGTCATGCCATGTACGACTTCGAATCTCACATCGTCGACATCCCCGACTATCCCGAGCCCGGAGTCGTCTTTAAGGACATCACGCCGCTCTTTGGCAATCCCGAGGCGCTAAAGGCCATGGTGGATGCCCTGGCCGAGCATTTTGCCGGCATGGGCATTACCAAGGTCGTCGGCCCCGAGGCTCGTGGCTTTATGGTGGGCGTGCCCGTGGCTGTCGCACTGGGCGCCGGCTTTGTTCCCGCACGTAAGCCTGGCAAACTGCCGCGCAAGACGGTGAGCGAGAGCTACGAGCTCGAGTATGGAACGGATTCTATCGAGATCCACGCCGATGCCATTACCTCTAAAGATACCGTGTTGATTCTGGATGACTTGGTCGCGACGGGCGGAACCGTCGAGGCAACAGGTAAACTGGTGCGAGATATGGGCGCAAAGCTTGTGGGTTACGGTTGTATCCTCGAGCTTGCGTTTCTCAACCCGCGCGAGAAGCTCACGCCTTCCAACGAGGACGTTGAGCTCTTTAGCCTGGTAACGGTGGACTAGACGTTACCCTTAGATACCGGAAAGGAAGCTCCATGCGCACAGCAAACACGCATAAAAACATGGCACGCTGCGCTGCTACGGCAACCCTCGCTTGTGTTTTGGGCCTGGGCCTCGCGGCTCCTGCCTATGCCGATACCGCATCCGACCTTGCCGCCGCTCGTACCAAACTCGAGCAGATCGGCACGCAAACCCAGCAAATTCATGAAGAACTCTCCGCACAGACGCAGGAGCTTGATCAGACTGCAGGCGAGATCACGCAAAAGCAGCAAGAGATTGCCGAGGGCCAGGCAAAGCTTTCGAGCTACGTTGCCGGTGAGTACAAGACCGGCGGTCTGAGTCTCCTTCAGGTTCTGACGGGCGTCGACGATCTGGGCGACATGCTCAACCGTCTGTTCTATTACGGCAAGGTTTCCGACAAGCAGGCCCAGACCATTCAGGATGTCAAGGACCTTAAGCAGCAGCTCACCGATAAGCAGGCCGAGCAGGAGAAGAACGTCGCCGCGACGCAGAAGAAGGTCGACGAGCTCAACGCCCAGCAGGCTGAGGCCCAGAGTGTCGTGAGCTCCCTGGACTCCCAGCTGCAGGCCGAGCTTGCCGCCGAGGCTGAAGCCAACGCAGCACTTCAGGCCGGCATTAACGCCAGCACCGCCGAGAAGGCTACGGTGAGCAACGACACCGCCGGTACGACTGAGAACACCAACGATGGCGGCAATACGCCCGCGCCCACTCCTACGCCCGCTCCGGCCCCTACGCCGCAGCCCGCCCCGGCTCCGGCTCCGGCTCCGACGCCTTCCGCACCGAACCAGTCTGTTGACGGCGGCTCCGTTGTTTCGCGTGCCTACAGCAAGCTGGGTTGCGCTTATTCCTGGGGCGGCATTGGACCGGACAGCTTTGACTGCTCCGGTTTTGTAAGCTACTGTCTCACGGGCCGCTACTGCCGTCTGGGCACCACCGGCACCTTCATGGGTTGGACCCGCGTGTCCGACCCGCAACCGGGCGATGTCGTGGTTAACTCCTACCATACTGGCATCTATATCGGTAATGGTCAGATGATCCATGCTTCCGACTACAAGACGGGCGTCATCATCAGCTCCGTCGCAGCCGGCATGAACAACAACTACATTTTCGTGCGCTACTAAGTCACTCTGTATAGCATACGAATGTGAACCTCGTGGCCTTTGGGCTGCGAGGTTCATTTATTTGTGACCGTGCTCCATACATGACCCCAATGAGCTAGTTTTCAATACTAGATGCACGTTTCAAAGGTAAGCAAGATGGCTATAATAAATGAGAAACATCTAGAAAGGACCCTCTATGAGCTGGGCACTTATCTCCGATTCGAGCTGCAACCTCCGCGATTGGCAACCGACCGCGCCCCATACCACCTTTGCATTTGCACCCCTCAAAATTCGAGTGGGGGAGCGCGAGTTCGTCGATGACCTCACGCTCGATGTTCACGAACTCAATTGCGCCGTGCAGGCGGAGTCGAGCGCTTCTTCGAGCGCCTGTCCGAGCGTAGGCGAGTGGACCGAACTCTTTAGGCTTGCCGACAAGACGATTTGCATGCCCATCTCCGAGGGAGTCTCGGGAAGCTACAATGCCGCGGCCACCGCACGTGACATGGTGCTTGCCGAGGAGCCGGACCGTCAGATTCATTTGGTTAACTCGCGAGCCGCAGGTGGCAAAATGGATTTGATCTTCCTGCTGTTCGACCGCTATCTTGCAGGCAACCCAGATACCTCCTTTGAGGACGCCTGCGCCTATTTCGATAGCTTGGAGCAGAACAGCAAGATCCTCTTTAGTTTGTGCAATTACGAAAACCTTGCGAAGGCCGGACGTATCCCTAAGGCGGCCGGCGTTATTGCTAACAAGCTCAATATCCGCATTTTGGGCACGGCGAGCGAAGCGGGCAAAATTGAACTCGTTGGTCACACCCGCGGCGAAAAGAAGATGCTCACCAAGATTGTCGACACCATGGAGGCCGAAGGCTTTACTGGCGGCGAGGTCGTTATCGACCACGTCGAGAATGAGGTAGGCGCCCAGGCACTTGCCAGCCGAATTGCGGAGCGCTGGCCAGGCTCCAAGACTATCATCATGCCCTGTAACGGGCTAGATTCATACTATGCCGAGATGCACGGCCTCATCATCGGCTACGGCATGGGCGTGGCTTCGGGCCGATAATTTCCAACTAGACAAACGCACGGGCGGGATAAGGGGCCAATGGCTCTTTATCCCGCCCGTCTTATGCCTCGATTAGCTATTAAACCCATTAAACTTAAGGTAGCTCATCAGGTATGCCTTCGAAACGAAGGACGATACCGCACTGCGCACGAGCAGCGACTCGCGCGTGACCTGATGGGCGGTATCGGGCACGGGAGTCTGCTCGACGGAAAACGCCGCACGAATCGATGCCTCAAGTTGATCGACTACATAATCGAAAGCAGTCGGAGCGTCGTAACTCAAGCGCTGAATATTAAAGAGTGCCTGAACCGCAGCGATGGGCAGCACCTGCTTAAAGATACAAATGGCGATGAGACGCGCAATCTGCTCACGGCCATACTGCTTTTTAACCGGAGCAGGAACGAGACCGACCTTCACGTAGTTATTGATCATCGATGGTGTGATAACGGGCTGCTCTACGCAAATCGAAAGCGGCTCCATCCACAGCGCAACATATTCAATAACCTGATCGCGATAGAGCGTTACGTTGGGCAGCTGGTCATAGCGTGGCAGGCTCAAAGCGTTGAGCTTACCCACCATATCGGACTGAATAAATGCATCCGGCAGCACCGTCGGCTGAATATCCTCCGGCTTAATGCTGACCGATGTATCGGACATCGGGATAACATGTTTGACGTGGTTCATAAGGATCCTCCGTTCGTTATCTATATTGTATTCTAGGTCATCTAGTTTTGTATATCACATAGCCGTTAAGTAAAAGTGGTTTGACAGCACATTGATGCACTGCCCAACCACTTTGTTTGAAGATAACAACCTTACATAAGATATATTATCGTACTTATCCGCGTAAGAAAGCGTATGCGCTGGTAGCCGCTATGGCTCCGTCCGAAACGGCGGTCACAACTTGACGTAAACGCTTGGAGCGGATATCGCCGGCAGCAAATAAGCCAGGCGTGCGGGTGGCCATCGATTCGTCGGTCACAATACCGCCGTCGGGCGCCAGATCTACCAGATACTCTACAAGCTCAGTATGGGGCTGCGTGCCAGCAAAGACAAAAATGCCAAACGAACCAGGATCAAAGGACTCAGAATAAGTGCCACCCGTAGCGTTGTCCTTAAAGGTGATAGTCGTGGGCATGGCCTCGCCCGAAAGTTCCACAATACTAGTTTGGTACCTAACTGAAATATTATCTTTTGCGAGCACCTTTTGAACTACGCCATCGGGAGCACGGAACTGATCGCGGCGCAAGACGATGCTCACGCTGCTGGCGATTTCTGACAAGAACAGGGCTTCCTCGCAGGCAGCATTACCGCCACCGATGACAAAGACCTGTTTACCGCGAAAGAACATGCCATCGCACGTCGCGCAATAAGAAACGCCACGACCGCGATACGTATCCTCGCCAACAAAACCAGCAGATCGCGGCGTGGCACCCATGCAAGCGATAACGCTCGAGGCCAGCGTATCGCCCATATCGTGATGCACCGTAAACAGCGCCACATCCGCATCGTAATCGATACCCGCAACCATGCTCCATGCAACCTGTGCTCCCAGGCCCTCTGCATGTTGCTGAAACCGCTCGCCGAGTTCGGCGCCACTCAAGAGCGGAATGCCCGGATAGTTCTCGACCTCATTGGTTGTGGCGATCTGTCCTCCCGACATACCTTGCTCAATCACGGTCGTCGTTAGGTTGGCGCGCGCCGCGTAAATGGCTGCAGCATAGCCCGCAGGCCCGCCGCCGATAATCGCAACATCGATCGGCTGATGAGTAGTCATGAAAAGACCTCCTGTCGAAAGATTGGCGTTCTTTGCGCTCATACCCAAATTTATGCGAACGTGACACTCATGCACTACAATGATTCTCTGTGAAACAAAGATGAAGGGGAGATATCGATGGATCAGACGCAGACGAGCGATGACGCTCCCCTGCTCACGCACAGCACTCCCCAATCGGGACAAACCACGCTCTTGGCTCAGCAAAAACCTCTCGTGACTATCGTGCACGCCTCGGTCGGCTCGGGCCACAAGGCCGCCGCAAATGCGATTGCGCAGGCATTCGACCACATCCGCGGCACCAATGGCATCCCAGAGGATGTTGAGATTGAAGTGCTCGATATCCTTGATTTTGGACGCATAAAATTCGACGGCAACAAAACGGCCGCCTCGTTTACCGGCGTCACGCGCCCAATCTATGACTTGACCTGGCGTTATACCCTTACCGGACACCTGCTTTGGGGCGGTGGCACGGCATGGTCGCGCATCATGTTCCCCGCATTTAACGATTACGTTCGAACTCGCAGGCCCATTGCCGTGGTAGCCACACATATCACGGCAGCCAACGTCGCCGTCGGCGCGCGCGTCATTACGGGCATCGACTATCCCGTCATTTGCGTACCGACCGATTACGAAGTCGAGGGTTGGTGGCCCCATAAGGACACCGACCTGTTCTGCGTGGCAAACGAGTTTATGGCCGAAACACTCCGACCCCGTAAGGTTCCCGAGGCAAAGATCCGCATTACGGGCATCCCCATTCGCGCCGGGTTTGATACGGACTACAACCGCGAGGAAGAACTCGAGAAGTTCAATCTCCCCACCGACAAGACCATTGTGTTGGTGATGGCAGGCGCTAGTTTGCCTCAACCGTACGTTCGCTTTCGCGCGGAGATGGACCGCACCCTACCCTTCCTGCGCAGTTTCGAGGACATGCACTTTGTCTTTTTGCCGGGCAAGGATGCCGAATATGCCACCCGCCTCAAAACGCTCTTCGACGCCATGAAACTCGAGAACGTCACGGTTCTTGACTATGTCGATGACATGGCAGCGCTCATGCACGGCTGCGACCTGGCAATTCTCAAATCGGGCGGACTCACTGTTACCGAATGCCTGTGCGCACACCTGCCGATGATTCTACTGGGCAAGTCCTATGGCCAGGAAAAGGCCAACACCACCATGCTCACCGGCATGGGTGCCAGCATGCATGTCACCACCGCACGCGAGCTCATCGTGACGCTTCGCCATCTCCACGATCATCCCGAGTCGCTCAAGGCGCTACTCATTAACGGCGAAGTGCTGCGCCGTCCACGCGCAGCCGAGGATATCGCCATCGCAACCATGGAACTTGCAGGCAAGCCCCAAAAGCGCAAACGAGCCTTCTGCCGCTTCTACTGGGGCGGAAAACCTGCGCATATCCGCTAGCCGAAAGTTCGCTGCTCGGCGGGAGCCGCCCATATATCATTCCATGCTCAAACATTCTCGCGGGGCGCTCGCATCCCTCCCGCCCACCTCTCACACATATCATTCCATGCTCAAACATTCTCGCTTCGCTTCGCTCGCTGCGAAACTGCGCGTGGAACGATATGTGTGAGAGGTGGGCGGGCGTCTACTCGCTTGAAAACAATAATCAATCTTTCTGATATGCAGATGCGACAAAGGATCAATCCCCTTGCCGCATCTGCTAACTGCAATTAATTACTTTGGTTCACCTTTGCAGCTTCTAATATGAGGATCCGGCGCAGCTTGTAGTGCGTAAACGCAGCTGACCGGCCCGACCCGCCTATATATCGTCCCACGCGCAGTTTCGCAGCGAAGCGAGAATGTTTGAGCATGGGATGATATATAGGCGGGTCGGGCCGGTCAGCGGACAGTACGTAAACGACTAGGATACGCCACTGGAGCCGAAGCCTCCGTTGCCTCGGTCGGTTTTGTCTAGTTCTTCTACTTCTACGAGATTGACCGTGGGGACTTCTTGGATGACGAGTTGGGCGATGCGGTCGCCTTTGTTGATCTGGATATTGTTGGTGGGATCCAGGTTGATGAGGATGACCTTAAGTTCTCCTCGATAGTGGGCGTCGATGAGACCGGGCGTGTTGACTATAGACAGGCCCTGCTTAATGGCTAGACCGCTGCGGGGCTGGACAAAGCCGGCGTAGCCATCGGGCAGCGCAATGGCCAAGCCAGTGGAGACCAAGCGGCGCTCAAAGGGCTTGAGGGTGCAGTCTTCGTTGGCACGGAGGTCAAGGCCGGCATCCGTGGGATGTGCGTATTTGGGAAGCTCGACCGTGGGATCGAGACGCTTAATGTTAACGGTAATGTTGGACATGAAATCACCTTAGCTTGTCGAGCTCTTGCAAAAACTCGTCGACGTCTTTGAAATCGCGATAGACCGAGGCAAAGCGAATGTAGGCCACCTTGTCGATCTTGGCCAGGCGCTTGAGCACCATATCGCCCAGTTCGTGGGACGTAACAGCCGTCAGCGTACGCGAACGCAACTCCACCTCGATATCATCGATGATCTCGTTGAGCTTTTTCGTGTCGATATCGCGCTTAATCGTGGCGCGCATCAGGCCGACCAGCAGCTTGTTGCGATCGAACCGCTGCTTAGACCCGTCGGATTTGATAACCTCGATGGGATCTTCGCAGCGCTCGAACGTCGTAAAACGATAATTGCACGAACAGCATTCGCGACGACGCTTGATAGTGTTGTTCGACTCCTGCATGCGGGAATCGACAACGCGGGTATGTGCCTTGCCGCATTTGGGACAGCGCATGGTACCTCCTCCTAAACGATAACAAGGGTACCATGCGACCGAGCGGAAATCTTACGAACGAGCCGGAACTTTCAGAACTGCACCGGCATCAAGGGAGCCGCGATCGAGGTGATTGACACTACGAATCATGTCGGAAGTCTCCTGCGTGGAAAGGCCATCGATGGGATGCTCCTGGGCAAGCGACCATAGGGAATCGCCGGACTGCACACGAACCGTCTCGTAGGTGACGTTGGCTACGGAATCGGCATACGATGCTTGACGAGCAGAAAAAACTGACGTGGCGAGCACAAAGAACAGGGTAATTGCTACAGCAACAGCAACAATCGTCGAAGCCTTCAGGGCAACAGGAGCCGAAGCAGCGGCTGCACGCTGGGTGCGAACAGGTTTAGTGGCCACGGCCTGAAAATGAGAGCGTCCACCCTTCACGACCGTGAAGGCAGGCGAGGCAGGCGCCTCGAGCTTAAGGGCAAGGTTTCCCTGGACCATATCCGCTGCGTTCATTCTGTTCCCCTCTCGTTTGTTTTGACGAGAACTGTTTTATCAAGCCGCGGGGACAAAAAAGTCTAGCGCGGGAACGAGTGTTCGGTTATTATTATCTTCGAACAGTTGTTCCTGTCAAGCAATAATAGAACATTTGTTTGGTATGGGTAGAGAGGAATCCCTGATGGCTCGCAAAATTACCAAGCGTCAGCAGCAAATTTACGACTTCATCAAGGAATATCAGCAGGAAAAGGGCTATCCGCCCAGTGTGCGCGAGATGGCTTCGGCTGTGGGCCTTTCCTCCCCTAGCACCGTACATGCGCATCTCTCCGCACTCGAAGCGCGAGGCTTGCTCAAGCGTGACGCCACCAAGCCTCGCGCCCTCGAGCTCTTTGACGAGGACGGATCTTCCGTATCCATCTCAAAGTCCGATGAGCCCACGGCGCCTCGCGGCACCGTATCGCTGCCTCTCGTAGGCCGTGTCGCTGCAGGGATTCCTATTCTTGCCGAGCAGAATATCGAGGACACCTTTACCATCCCAACCGAGATCGCAACGGACCAGGGGTCCTTTATCCTCGAGGTCCACGGCAATTCGATGATTAACGTCGGTATCTATAACGGCGACTACATCATCGTCCGCGAGCAGAAGAGCGCCATGAATGGCGAGATTGTCGTGGCCATGATCGATGGTTCCGCAACAGTCAAAACGTTCTATAAGGAACAGGGACGCGTTCGCCTGCAGCCCGAAAACGACACTATGGAGCCTATCTATGCGACAAATCCCACAATCCTGGGCAAGGTCGTCGGCTTGATGCGCCGGCTCTCGTAATACAAAAACGCATCACGGTCTTTGATACCATTCGCGGGTTTACCATGCTGTCGATGGCGGGATTTCATGCCTGCTACGACCTTGCCTACCTATATGGTTGGAAGATGCCCTGGTTTACCCAGACCATCTTCCAAGACATCTGGCGCGCCAGCATCAGTTGGGTATTTTTGTTTATTGCCGGCTGGATGTGCACTCTCTCGCGCAACAACATCAAGCGTGCCGCCAAATATGCCGTTGCCACTTTAATTGTATGGGTCGCAACGACGCTCGTCTCGGTCGATGACTCGGTGAACTTCGGCATCATTTTCTGCATGGCGGCATGCACAGCCATTGTTGCACTCGCGCGCCCGGCTCTCGATAGGTTGCCGGCGGTATGGGGTATATCGATTTGCCTCATACTCTTTGCCTGTACCTGGAGCATTCCTAAAGCGGTCTACCCTATCCCCTATCTAGCTTGGCTGGGTTTCCCAAGTCCAGACTTCGTCTCCGGTGATTACTATCCGCTCATACCATTCTTATTTATGTACCTCACAGGCTTCTTTGCCGCCCGCACGGTACAAAAAGCAAACCGTAAAGCGCCAGCATGGGCCTATGAAAATCCCATCCCGGCGCTCGCAAGCCTCGGACGCCATGCACTGCCGTTCTACCTGCTTCATCAACCGGTTATCTTGGGTGTACTGGAGCTGATTTATTCCGTTCGGTAACGCTCAAGACGTGGTGCGATACGGTCCGGAAGCTTTGCCACAATACGAACGCCGTCCTCGAGGTATTCCTCGTGCAGAAGGGTTCCCTGTTCGTGCACGAGCGTGATTAACGCGCCCTCTCGATACGGGATATCGGCCGAGAGCAACACGTCCGTGGCGGCCGCTTCACGAGCGATGCGGTCGACTAAGTCATCAAGACCCTCACCCGTCTGAGCCGAGAACAGCACCGCCTCGGGATAGCGCCGGCGAAAGCTCAAGCGATCGACGCTATCGAGCAGATCAATTTTATTGAACACGGTAAGCGTCAAGCGCTCACCGGCACCGATCTCGTCAAGGACACGATCAACCGCCTCAAGCTGACGCTCGTAATCCTCATCGGAAGCATCCACAACTTTAAGAATCAAATCGGCGCCGAGCACCTCAGAAAGCGTAGATTTAAACGCGTCGACCAGGCCATGGGGCAGCTTTTGAATAAAGCCGACGGTATCGGTGATCGTCATGCCACGGCCACCGGGCAAACGGTACGAGCGCGTTGTAGGATCGAGCGTGGCAAACAGCTTATCCTGCGAAAGTACCGTGGATCCCGTCAAACGATTAAGCAACGTCGACTTGCCGGCATTGGTGTAACCAGCCAGCGCCACGCGAAACGCCGGCGATTCAATACGGCTTTTCGATTGCACATCGCGACGTTGCTCAACCTGTTTCAGTTCGCGTCGAAGCGCCGCGATCTTATTGCGAATCAGGCGACGGTCGACCTCGAGCTGGCTTTCGCCCTGGCCAAAACGCGATCCAATGCCGCCACGCGTCTGTTCCTTTGCAAGATGGCTCCACATACCTCGCAGACGAGGCAGCAGATACTGCAACTGTGCCAGCTGAACCTGTAAGCGGCCCTCACGCGTCTGGGCATGCAGGCCAAAGATATCCAAAATCAACGCCGTACGGTCAATAATCTTGACCGGTTCGCCCACGGCTTTCTCAAGATAGGACTGCTGTGAGGGCGTCAGGTCGTCGTCGAAGATAACAACATCCGCATCCATGCGATGCACCAAACCGCACAGCTCCTCGACCTTGCCGGAGCCGATAAACGATTTGGGATAGGGCTTGACTAGGCGCTGCGACAAGCGCGCCACGCATTGAGCACCAGCAGTGTGGGCCAGACGCTCAAGCTCATCGAGCGAACGGTCAAGCGGCCAGGCATTATCGCGCCACTCAACACCAACCAAGATGGCGCGCTCGGGTTCAGGAGCCGTGGGGACCAAAGGGAAACGAGCCATTAGACAGCCTCGATGCGACGATAAATATCTTCGACGACCTCATCGATCGTGAAGTCATCCATATCGAACCACACAATACGATCGTCACGCTTAAACCAGGAAAGCTGGCGCTTGGCATAGCGACGGGAGCGAATCTTGATAAGCTCACGGGCCTCATCCATGGTAATAGCGCCACGCAAGGCATCAATAATCTCTTTGTAACCGATTGCCTGCATCGATGTGAGTGCATCACCCAAGCCCTGGTCCAAAAGGCCACGGACCTCATCAACCAGTCCCTGCTCAAACATAAGGTCGACTCGCAGGTTAATGCGCTCATAGAGCACTTCACGGCTACGCGTCAGACCAAACCACAAGGCATGATAACGCTCGCGCGGGACGCTGAATTTCGACTTCTGCTCGGCATACGACACACCGTCATCATGCATCTCGAGCGCACGAATCACACGACGCACGTTATGGGGATGAATCACGGCAGCAGATTCCGGATCGCGCTCGGCAAGCAGGGCATGCAGCGCCTCCTCGCCAATACGCTCGGCAAGTTCCTGATAGCCCGTGCGGCGTTCGTCCTTGAGTTCTCCCGAAGGAAAATCCATTTCATCGAGTGCAGCCTTGAGATACAGGCCCGTACCGCCGCAAAAGACCGGAAGACGTTGCTCGCCAAGCAAACGCTCGATATGCGCCCGGGCATCCGTCTGATAGAGCGCAGCTGAATACGCGACGCCCGGATCCACGATATCGACAAGGCGCAGGGGCACCGAGCACTCCTCGGGCATCATCTTGGCCGTACCGATGTCCATGCCACGATAGATTTGCATCGCGTCACAAGACAACACTTCGGACGAAAGACGAGCGGCCAGGCGGTCGGCAACATCGCTTTTGCCGACCGCCGTCGGACCGACAATCGCTACGGCAGAAAGGCTTGCACCGGTGGAAATCATTAGCGAGGCTCGCCCACGACGGAGCCAGACAGATACCACGTTTTGGCGACATCAATATCAACGTCGACGATTTTGCCGACGAGCTGATCGATGCTACAGCCAGCGGGAATCGGCGCATGCACCGTCTGGTTCTTGGGGCTTTTCCCCAGAAGAACAGCGTCGTTCTTCTTGCTCGTACCCTCAATAAGCGCAGGCACCACGGTGTGAAGCTCGCCCTGGTTATACTCGTGAGCCGTCGTCTCGATAACCTTGACCAGACGGTTAAAGCGCTCAAGGATAACCTCATGCGGGGTGGGATCATAAATCTCAGCTGCCGGGGTACCGGCGCGCTTGGAGTAAATAAACGTGTAGGCCTGGGCATAACGAACCGTCTCGGCAAGCGAGAGCGTCTGCTCAAAGTCTTCCTCGGTCTCGCCCGGGAAGCCCACGATGATGTCGGTCGAAAGCGCAATATCGGGCATACGGTTACGAATACGATCGACCAGACCCAGATAATCCTCGCGCGTATAACGACGATTCATCTCTTTAAGGATGCGCGTGGAACCCGACTGAACGGCCAGGTGGAGCTGCGGCATGACGGCAGGTGTCTCGGCCATGGCGTCAATGGTCTCAGGCAGCAGATCCTTAGGATGCGAAGAGGTAAAGAAAATACGCTCGACGCCCGTATCGCCCACAGCGCGCAGCAAGTCGGCAAAGCGCGGCTTGCCAAAGAGATCGCGACCGTAGGAGTTCACGTTTTGGCCCAGAAGCGTAATCTCGCGCACGCCCTGACGCACGAGCCCGGTCACCTCGTCGACAATCTCTTCGAAGGGACGGCTCTTCTCGCGACCACGGACGTATGGCACGATGCAGTACGTACAAAAGTTGTTGCAGCCCGTCATGATGGGCACCCATGCGTGATACTGCGTCTCGCGATGCCACGGCATACTCATGGCGTCGGTATCCTCATGCTCATTCGTACGGATATGGCGCTTGCCATCCAAAAACGCCTCGGCAATGAGCTCGGCCACGTGCGCAATAGAATGGGTGCCAAAAATGACGTTGACGTTATCGACGTTGGTGAGCAAGCCCTCGCCATCTCGTTGGGCGATGCAGCCGCCCACGGCGACCACGCGCTTACCCGAAGGCGAAGGAGGAAGGCTCTTGCAGGAATTGCACTGACCATACAGGCGCGTATCGGCAGCCTCGCGTACACAGCACGTCATGAACACGACAATATCGGCATGCTCGGGATCGAGCGCCATAAGACAGCCAAACGAATCGAGCAGGCCACTCACGCGCTCGGAGTCGTGCTGGTTCATCTGGCAGCCGAATGTGCGGATAAAGTAGGTTTTACCGGCAAGAATATCGCGTACGGAACGCTGGTCCATGAGCTTACATCCTAACGATGGTATCGACGGGCGCATAGGTGCTACGAGCGTGCAGATGGCTCGCTTACGCAACAGGCTTGACGTCGTCCATGACGACATTATCCATAGCAGCCCGATTAATCTGGTGAACGTAGATAGAGAGACGAATTGCCGTGCGCGACTCTCCGTTAATGAGAATGTCGGAGAACACCGGCGCGCAGGAGACATCGAAGCCGGTCGGAATCAGAAAGCCGCGCGCAATGGCGACGGCCTTGATGGCCTGGTTGACGGCGCCAGCGCCGACGCATTGAATGTTGACGGGGACGCCATCTTTGACCATGCCGGCAATGGCGCCGGCAACGGACGCGGGCGATGATTTGCTTGATACCTTCAGGCAATCCATGAAGAAACTCCTGCGTTTAAAAGTACGTTTTAACTGCAATAACTGTATCGTACCGAGCGAACTCGGTAAAGATTTTATTCCTCTTTGGCAAGATCGAACGTCACCGTGATGCGATCACGCGAAACGCGAATCTTAGGGTCGCCGCACAGATTGAGGTAATACCGGGCGGCAAGGTCGTTAAAGTCACGCTCGACAGCACGCGAAAACTGCGCCATGTCATCCTTGGCGATGCGAAGGCCTCGACGGTCCTTGGCAAGATCGACGGGAGCCGGCGCATGCGAGGTGGAATCGCGCTCGCGCAGCAGACGCGCGGTCACGCCGCGGACGGGCTTAATCTGTCCCGACAGAATACGGTGGGCAGTGCGCTCGGACATCTCGAGACCCAGCCCGGAGCAGATCCGGATAAAGTCCTCGGCATCAGAGGCAAGGCCCAAACGATCGATAACCGGAAGCTCGCACTCGTCATCGATAAAGAGCAAGCGCGACGTATCGAGACGGCTCGAAGCCTGAGCGTACAGGGTCGCAGCAATCTCGGACGGAGAGCCCAGATACACATCGCAGCCACGCAGCTCCTCAAGGGCAAACTCGCACGCTGCGCGAATGATGTTATGGGGTCCACGAGCGCATACATAGCGACCGTCTTCGTCTTTAACCGCCTGAGGCCAGCTCGACTGGTCGGCGCGCTCGCTCAAGCGATCGGTGGCAACGCACACCTTAAACGCAGAACCCAAATCGACGCCCGATGTAACAACGCGTGCCTCATCCGTGTTCTGCTTGATAGAGAACAGCGCCATACCACGACCGTGAACACCCCAACGGTCCATTTTCATGCTCTCAAGCTTGGAGGTGACACGGGCATCGAAGATACGCTCCTGCATGTCCTGCGGCACACCCGAACCGTTATCCAGGAAGAGGAGGGTGCGAACACCCTCCTCCTTGGTCGTGGCGAGATAGACCTTATCGGCTCCGGCATCGCGAGCATTACGCAGCATCTCGATGACAATGTCCTCTACATGCTGAATGTCATGCTTGGCCTGACGGCGCTCGGCCTCCGAAACGCGGAGGCGGACATACCCCTCGCCAAGGTTTTCCTCGACGCGAAGGTTGCCCTCCCCCGACATCGACGCGATAAATGAGATGAGCTCGTTCGCGTCGTTCATGTTATTTAGCGATATCGACGGCACGGCTCTCGCGAATCACGACGACGCGCACCTGACCGGGATACTCCATCTCTTCCTCGATCTGATGGGCGATATCGTGCGCAAGCACCGTGGACTGGGCATCGGAGATCTTGTCCGGCTGAACCATGACATGAACCTCGCGACCGGCCTGCATGGCATAGGTACGCTCGACGCCGTCGTGAGAGTTGGCAATCTCCTCGAGCTTCTCAAGGCGCTTGATGTAGTTCTCGGCCGACTCGCGACGGGCGCCGGGACGAGAAGCGGAAACGGCATCGGCAGCCTGGACCAGAACGTCGAGCACCGTGTTGGGGTCGACATCGGCATGATGGGCCTCGATCGCGTGGACGATAACGGGCTTCTCGCCATAACGGCGGGCAAGCTCGGCGCCAATGACAGCATGCGGGCCCTCAACATCGTGGTCGATGGCCTTGCCCAGGTCGTGCAGAAGGCCGGCGCGCTTGGCGGTCACAACATCCAGACCAAGCTCGGAGGCCATAACGCCGCACAGGTCGGAGACCTCAAGCGAGTGTTGCAGCACGTTCTGACCAAACGAGGTGCGGTAGCGCAGAGCGCCCAGGGTCTTGACGATCTCGGGATGCAGGTCGTGGATACCGGTATCGAAGGCGGCCTGCTCGCCGGCCTCGCGCACACGCTGCTGAACCAAGTCGGCGGCCTTGTGGTACATCTCCTCGATGCGAGCGGGGTGAATACGACCGTCGGCAATGAGATTCTCGAGCGCCACACGAGCAGTCTCACGACGGACCGGATCGAAGCTCGAAAGCACAACGGTCTCGGGGGTGTCATCAATCACGAGGTTGACACCGGACACCTGCTCAAAGGTGCGGATGTTGCGACCCTCGCGACCGATGATACGACCCTTGAGGTCATCGGAGGGAATATGCACGGAAGTGACGGTGACCTCGGCGGTATGGTCGGCGGCGCAACGCTGAATCGCCAGGGAGAGAATCTCCTGAGCGGTCTTGTGGCACTCGGCGCGGACCTGCTGCTCGGACTCACGGATGATGGTGGCCGCCTCGTGGGTAACCTCGCCGCGGACCTTGTCGAGCAGCTCCTTGTGAGCGTCCTCGCGCGTAAGGTCGGCAATACGCTCAAGCTCGGAAGTCTGCTTGGCGCAGAGCTCCTCAAGCTCGCGAGAGCGCTTCTCGACCTGACCGGCCTGGCTGGACAATTGATGCTCGCGTTTATCGAGCGCATCGTTGCGGCGATCGAGCGATTCCTCGCGCTGCATCACACGATTTTCGAGTGTGCGAATCTCGCTCTTACGCTGCTTGTCCTCGGCCTCAGCGGCCTGCTTGTTCTTGATGATCTCTTCCTTGGCCTCGAGCAGGGCCTCTTTTTTGAGGGTCTCGGCCTGACGCTTTGCATCACCGATCAGGGACTCTGCCTGCGCGTGTGCCGACTGGATCTTTTCGTCGGCCTCGTGAAGACTACCCTGCTTGGCGGTGCGCATGTAGGCAATGGCGGCGATGGCACCCAAAACGAGGCCAACGAGCGCTGCAATGATAGGCATGCTCACTCCTTTTTATGGATTCGTTACACAACAAAGCGAACCGTCCTTACGAACGGCTCGCGACATTTGAGTAATATGGGCGCAGCTTATGCGGGTCGGATACAGATAAACATATAAACAAACTCATCACAGATGAGCACATATCACAAAGCAAATGACGGTATTTATCCTACGTTGAACCACAACAACTGTCAAATAAACGCACCCGGCACGGCGCCAATCGAGCGGTGAACGGCAGGGGCGTAACGGGTGCTATGCTTACACGGCGCACTCCTCGCTTAAGGCATCGAGACGTGCCTTAACGGCATCGGCGGCGATGTGATACGAAAAACCCTTACCCATCAAAAACCTGACGAGCTTTTCGAATGCACGGACCTCGGGGACGCGACGTTTAGCGAGCAAGGCCGAAGCGCGGGCCAAGTCGTCATCCACGGCAAAATATGCCTCGGGATACCCGGGGATATCGTCAAGCACGACATGACGACGCTTGAGCTCAACCTCGATCTTGCGCTGTCCCCAGCCGCGACGTTTGCGCTCTTCGATAAAGTACGAGCAAAAACGGTTCTCATCCAAAAAACGATACTCGGTCGCACGAGCAACGGCAAAATCGATCGCGGGCTGTCGAAAGCCATAGCGCGCCAACTTATCGCGCACCTCGCCCGTGGCATGATCACGGCGCGAAAGCATCTCGGTCACCATGGTGAGTGCACATTTACGTTCGATAAGCTGCACCGCCTCGCGAAAGTCATCCCAATCACAGGGAAGATCGGGGCGGTTTTTAACGTACAGGCGCGCCACGCGCACGGGAATCCAAATGGAACGTTCAAAACCGCCCTCAAGATCGCAATCGATATACGCGCAGGGCTTTTTAGACGCATAACCGTTCGAGAACGAGGAGGCCGCCTTCTTATCGGGAAAGACGACCGTGGCGTCGGTCACCGTATACGACATGTCGGCATCCGCTACTCGTCGTCATCGTCGAGCATTGCGGAGCCATCGATGGCGTACAGTTCATCAAACTCCTCGGGGGCGGGCTGGCCGGTCAACTCAACCTCGGAGGGGGCATCATCGTCATACTCAAGGCCGCAGGCAAGGCGAACCTTGTGCTCGATCTCGTCAGCGCAATCGGGATGCTCACGCAGGAATGTCTTGGCGGCCTCGCGACCGTTGCCGAGCTTATCCTCGCCATAGGCAAACCAGGACCCCATCTTTTTGCAGATGCCGCACTCGACGGCCATATCCAGAATCGAGCCCTCTTTAGAGATGCCGGTGCCATACATGATGTCAAATTCGGCCGAGCGGAACGGAGCGGCCACCTTGTTCTTAACAACCTTGGCACGCACGCGATTGCCGATAACCTCGTCCTTGAGCTTGATGGTATCGATTTTGCGAATATCGATTCGTACGGAAGAGAAGAACTTGAGCGCGCGGCCGCCCGTGGTGGTCTCGGGGTTGCCGAACATGACGCCGATCTTCTCGCGCAGCTGGTTAATGAAGATGCAGGTCGTGTTGGACTTGGAAAGCGAGCCGGCGAGCTTGCGGAGCGCCTGGCTCATCAAACGAGCCTGCAGACCCACCGTCGTGTCACCGATCTCGCCCTCGATCTCGGCACGCGGAGTCAAGGCGGCAACAGAGTCGACGACGATGGCGTCGATGGCACCGGAGCGCACAAGCATATCGACAATCTCGAGCGCCTGTTCACCCGTATCGGGCTGGGAAATCAAGACCTCATCGATATCGACGCCGATGCGCGCGGCATAGGTGGGATCAAGCGCGTGCTCGGCATCGATAAATGCCACAACGCCGCCCATGGCCTGCGCCTCTGCAAGAATCTCGAGCGAAAGCGTCGTCTTACCGGAGGACTCGGGGCCATAAATCTCAACGATACGGCCACGCGGCACGCCGCCGATACCCAAGGCGGCATCGAGCGCCAGAGAGCCCGTCGGAATAGCTTCGACCTCGAGCTCGGGACCGCCGTCGCCATACCTCATAATAGAGCCCTGGCCGAACTTCTTCTCGATCTCGGCCTTGGTGGTGGCGATCATCTCGTCGCGCTCTTTGCCCGTCGTGCGTGCATGAACGGTACGTACGGGACCTGAATTCTTGGCCATGAATAGCCCTCCTCTTAACAACCTGAAACGATAATAAACGAACGGCTGTTCGTGGTCAACCGTTCAGATTCATCATATGCACCTGACCATTCCAAAACCCGACCAAACGCCGACCAATCACCGACCAAACGCTTGACCGCGCCAATCACAAATACGACTGCTCGAACAAATTTAGGCCATATACCAGCGCAAACACCAATACCGTCAAAGGTCCCTATCTCCACAATTAAGGGGCCCTAAGGCCCCTTAAACCACGTCTATTCCATAGAATTGAGCACGCGGACAATGCACTCCAAAGCCTCCGCGACCGCATAGGCCCGAACGCACGACCGATCGCCCTCATAATGACAACGTGCAGACTCGACAACCGGCGCTCCCCCATCGGCCGCGCGATACGCCCAGCCAATATAGAACGTGCCGGCAGGGTCTTGCTCGGTGCCACCACCGGGCCCAGCGTAGCCCGTTGCGCTTACGGCAATATCGCTCTGATAGAGTTCAAGCGAGCCCGCGGCCATCTCGCGCGCCGTCTGATGCGACACGGCACTAAACCGATCGAGCGTTTCCTGCTCGACGCCGAGCACGCGATGTTTGATCTCATCGCAGTAGGTCACCGCACCGCCACGAAGCACCGCCGAGGCACCCGGGATATCGGCAATCGTCGAGGCGATCATGCCCGCCGTCAGCGACTCCGCCGTCGACACCGTCACACCACGGGCACTCGCGCGCTCGACAATATCGCGCGCCAACTCCTCGTTGTTTGCGGCGATCTGCAAATAAGACTCCGTCATACCCACCAGGACCTAGACCGAAAAGACGATCTTACGGCAGTTCCAGAAGTACTGGGCACCCGAGACAATGGTCAAAATCACGGCGATGACGTACAGGAAGCGCGACACCGAATAGACACCGAGCAGCAGCGACACCGGCCCCAGCTGAAGACCGGCCATCGCAAAGACGCACAGATAGCCGCAGATAGAGACCATCGTGGTCGCCGTCTTATACTTGCCGAGCTTATCGGCGGCAACGACCACACCGGCAGCACTTGCGACCATACGAAGGGCGCTCACCAACAGCTCACGGAACAGGATAATGAACACGGACCACACGGTCACCGCGCCAAAATCCAGGAACAGCAGCAGGGCCGAGAACACCAGCAGCTTGTCGGCGATGGGGTCCAAGAACTTGCCGAAATCGGTGATCTCGTTGCGCGAGCGTGCCAGATAACCGTCGACCTTATCGGTGCACGACAGGATCACATACAGAATGAAGGCGGCGGCTGCAAGCGGACCGTCGAAGGTGCTCCAGTCCGTACCGGCAACGCTCGCGTGAGACAGAGCCGAGACGATCATGAACACCGGGATAAAGACGATGCGAACGCACGTCACGATGTTGGCGGGCGTCCAAACACTCGTCAGTTCCTTATTGCTCTCGTTTGCCACAACGCTCTCCTACTCCACAACATGACCGATAAGCTCATAGCAGAAGCTATCGGTAAACTCGACAGTCAGAATATCGCCCACGGACGCCTCGCTGGCATCCAGATGCACCGCGCCATCGGAATCGGGCGCCTGGAACCAAGCGTGACCGATCAGCTCGGCGCCGTCCTCGGTCTCCTCGATGCCATCGACGATCACCTGGGCGCGCTCGCCCACATGGGCCGCCGTGGCGGCAAAACCGAGCGACTCGGCCAGATCCATGGCCTCCTGGGCGCGCTCGAGCTTGACCTCCTCATCGACCTGGCCCTCCATCTTGGCGGCCAGGCTGCCTTCCTCACGCGAGTAGGCAAAGACGCTCGTGTAGTCAAAGCCGACGGTGTCCATAAAGTCGATAAGATCGCGGAACTCGTCGTCGGTCTCGGTCGGGAAGCCAACCATGGCCGTGGAGCGAATCACAATACCGGGGATGCGCTCGCGAAGGTCGCGGAACAGATCCTCGAGCTCCTGGCGCGAACCGGAGCGACGCATGGCCTTGAGGATGCGCGCATCGCAGTGCTGTACGGGGATATCGATATAGGGCAGCACCTCGGGCGTATCGCGAATCGTCTCGATAAGCTCGTCGGTCATGCCCTCGGGCTGCAGATAGAGCACGCGGACCCAGACGTTATGCGGGCGCACAGCCTCGGCGACGGCACGCAGCAGCTGCGCCAGATTGCGCGGCGAGCCCTCGGCGACGTCCTCGTCGGCAAAGTCGGTGCCCCAAATGCCCGTGTCCTGGCCGATCAGCACGATCTCGCGCACACCGCCGGCAACCAGGTCACGCACCTCGGAGATAATGCTCTCGGCATTGCGCGAATGATAGCGACCGCGAATATAGGGGATCATGCAGAAGCTGCAAAAACGATTGCAGCCATCGGAAATCTTGACGTAGGCAACGGCACCCTCGACGGTACGCTTGACCTGCGGGATATAGGCCGCGATCTCGCGCTCCACGCCCAGTACGCCATCGATGACAGAGACGATACCGTCTTCCTCATCGGCCTTCACAAAGGCCGCGACCTCGGGAAGCTCGTCGGGCAGGTCGTCGCCGTAACGAGACGGCACGCAACCGCACATGACGATGGGGCATGCGCGAACGCCGTCCTGCACCTCGTTAGCGAGCTCGAGCGTGGTCTCGATACTCTCGGACGTCGCCGAGGCGAGAAACGAGCACGTGTTGACGATAGCGATATCGGCATCCTGCGGATCGAATGCCTCCTCATAGCCCGCGGCGGTCAGCAGCGAACGCATGCGGTCGGTGTCAACCTCGTTCTTAGCGCACCCGAGGGTGATGTAGAGCACGGAGCCCAAAGGTGTATCCATGTTGGAGAACGGTCCTTTCGAGTAAGTTAGCGGTAGTTGGTAAACTGCAGCGGCTGGCCGTAGTCTTGGTCGCGCAGGAACTGGATCACGGTCTGCAGCGCGTCCTTAGAGGCCGAGGAAACGCGCAGTTTATCGGCCTCGATGGTCACCTTGACCTTGAGTTTTTGATCCTTGATGTCCTTATTGATCTTCTTGGCGGTCGCCTGGTCAATGCCCTCGACGATATGGCCGAGCACGCGCACGGTACCGCCCGAAGCCGCCTGCGACGCGTCCCAAGAGACAGCCTTAAGATCGATGCCGCGCTTGATGAGCTTAGAGCTCAGCACGTCAATGATCTGCTTGGAGACAAAATCGGCCGGGGCATTGATCGTAAAGAGCTTGTCGCCCTTCGAAAGCTCGATGGTGGCGCCGGAGTCCTTGAGGTCATAGCGCTGAGAGATCTCGCGGGTGGTCTGTTGGAAGGCGTTATCGACCTCCTGCATATTGACCTCGGACACAACGTCGAAGCTGGAATCTTTAGCCATGGTTCTTCCTTTCGGTACGGGGAGCCTTAGTAGCTGTCGTACGAATAGTCATCTGAATCGTTTGCAGTCTGGCCGTCGGATGCCGTGTCGGTACCGTCGGTAGATTGGGCGTCGGTGCCGTCGGTAGACTGGGCGTCGGTGCCGTCGGCGGTATCGGTGCCGTCGGCACTCTCACCGTCTTCGGAGTCAGTGGTCTCCTTCTTAGGAACGGTAATGGTCACGCGCGCCACGCCCGATGTCTTGGTGTCGTAGCGAACCTTTTCACCGTTCTTGGTAACCGTGACATCGGAGGGCTTGGACGTGGTGATCTCGATCGAGGACTCGGGCGTGTACTCCTGCTCAAAGGGACCGGTTGCCTGGGCGCCAAAGACCGATTTACCGTCGACCTTGACCTCGATCCAGGCGGTCTTGCCCTTGGCAACGGAGACCTTGACCTTGATAACCTCGTCCTCTTTCTTTTTCGCGTTCGCCTTGGCGGCATCGGAATCGGCAGAATCCGTCGCCTCGTCGGTGCCTTCATCCTCGTCAACAGATTCGGTCGTCTTGGAAGACTTCTTGGTCGTCGTCTTGGTGGCCGCGGGCGTCTCGGGCGTCGACTCGGGTGCAGAAGAGCCGCAGCCACGCAGGAGGACCACGATGAGCAGAATCAACAAAAGCGCCACGGCACCGATGCCGGCGTAGATGATGCGCGGATCGAGTCCATTGTTCTGGGGGGCACGTCCACCGCCGCGTCCGCGATTAGAGCCACCGCGACCGTTTACCTGCGGCATACGGCCGCGACTGCTATCGGGACGACCACGATATCCGCCTTGGCTCTGCGAGCCGCGCTGACCCGAACGCGGCGCAAGCTCGCCACGGTTCTGATAGCCACGCTGGCCAGAGCGAGGCGCCGAAGAGCGTTGCCCGTAAGGCTGCGATTGAGAACGGAGGCGCGGCGTCACCTGCGTGGTATCGGCGTCGGCATATCCACCGTGGGAACGCCCGGCAGAAACTCCGCGATAACCACGACCGGAGTAGCCACCGTCGCCGTAACCGGCGCGGGGATCGCGACTCAACCCGCGAGCGGCGGGAAGCGCACGATCATCCGGCATGGGCGTACTGCGAAAGCGATCTCGCTGAGAACGAATCTCCTCGCTGGAGCCCGTCTCGGTGATATAGCCCGCCTGCGGAGGGCGCTGGCCGTACCGCGTCGAGCGACCACCCTGAACCATCAGAAAGCGTCCGTTATCGACCGACGAACGCGAGTTAACGTAGCCGGCAGCATCCTGAAAACGACCGCCCTGCTGCGAGGTCTCGCGTTCATATGCCATGAGGTCATCAAAATAAGCGTTGACGACCTCGCGCGGGTTAAGCCCCAAAAAGCGAGCATAGCTCGAAATCATGCCCTGCGCATAGCCGCGCGGAGGCATCGATGCAAAGTTACCGGTCTCGAAAAACTCGATGATCTGCGGCCTGATTTTGATGGTGTTGGCGACCTGCTGGATGGAAAGGCCCATCCGGCGACGCTGCTCGAGCAGCATGTCACCAAAGCGTGCAGCCATCAGAATCCTCCAAACTCACGATCTTCACGTGCCATCTCGGCGTCGACAGACTCCAACGCGGCGAGCCCCTCCTCGTCCAGCAGGACCTCGCGCGGCTTGGAACCATCGGGCGGGCCGACGACACCCTTTTCTTCCAGCATGTCCATAATACGCCCGGCGCGCGCATAGCCAACCTTGAGGCGGCGTTGCAGCCCAGATGTGGAGCCCAGCTGCGATTCCACCACAATATGGGCGGCCTCCCAGATAAGCGGGTCGTCATCTTGCGGTTCGGCAACGCCCGTGCGAACAATGCCGCCACCAGCCATGGACATGGAAGCGGGCGCCACGGCAGAGAGAATCTCCTCATGGTAGTCGGGCTCGCTTTGCGACTTAACGAACTCGACGATCTCGTTGATCTCGTCGTCCGAAACAAAGCAGCCCTGGATACGGCGGGGCTTACCCCAGTCGACTTTGGAGAACAGCATGTCGCCCAAACCAGTAAGCTTTTCGGCGCCCATCTGGTCGATAATGACGCGGGAATCGATGCCCGTAGCCACGTTAAAGGCAATACGATTGGTGATGTTGGCCTTGATAAGGCCCGTCACCACGTTGGAGCTGGGGCGCTGCGTAGCCACGATAAGGTGAATACCAGCGGCACGGCCCAGCTGGGCGATACGGACGATCGAGGCCTCGACATCCTTGCCGGCTACCATCATCAGGTCCGAAAGCTCGTCGATGATGATGACCAGATAGGGCATCTTTTGCGGCGGGTTATCGTAATGCTCGAACTCGCCGGCGGCCTGCTTTTCGTTATAGGTCGAAATCTTGCGAACGTTGAGGCGCTCGAAGACCTTCAGGCGACGCTCCATCTCGGACACGGCCCACTGCAGCGCACTGGCAGCCTGCTTGGGCTCGGTCACCACGGGCACATAGAGATGCGGCAGGCCGTTATAGCCCGCAAGCTCGACGCGCTTGGGGTCGACCATGATAAGGCGAACGTCCTCGGGAAGGGCGCGCATGAGCAAGGTCGTGATGATGGAGTTGATCATGACCGACTTACCCGAACCGGTGGTGCCGGCGATCAGCAGATGGGGCATCTTGGCGAGGTCGGCGACAACCGGCGTGCCCTCGGCATCGCGACCGATGGCAAGCTCGAGCGGACCGCCCTTCACATAGGGAAGCACGTCGCCCAGGTTGACGTTCTGACGCTTGCGATTGGGGATCTCGATACCCACAAGCGAGGTGCCGGGAATCGGCGCAAAAATGCGCACCGACTGGGCGGCAAGCGAAAGCGCGATATCGTCCTCGAGGCTCGAGATCTTACTCACGCGCTCGCCCTCACCGGGCTGCAGCTTAAAGGTCGTGACCGTGGGGCCGGCAATCCAGCCGACGACGCGGGCGCTACGGCCAAACTCAAGCAAGGTGGACTGCAGCGACTCGGCAGTCTGTTCCAGCTCCTTGTCAGAAGACGCGGAGGACGCCGACTGCGGGTTGGCATGCAGGATTTCGAGCGGCGGGAGCTTGAGGCCGTCCTCTTGGTCGCCCTCGGCATCGGCATTGGTACCGTCCGCTCCCCCATCGCCGGCTGCAACAGAAGCAGCGGAAGCCGTGGGGGCGGAGGCATCGGAAACCTTGGGATGCTTTAGGAAGTCAGGGATCTGCGGAGCTGCCGAAACGGGATTCACGGCAAACGGCGGCTCGGACTCGTCAGCCTTGTCCGGATCGTCTTCCATCGAAAACTGTCCGGTGACCTGTCCTGCCTTGGCACGGCGACGCGGCAGTAAGGTTGTCTTGGCGGTCTCGAGCGGAGCCTCGTCGTCCTCGTCATCGCCCTCGGTGAGTTCGATTTCGCTATCGGACCAAGACGGGTCGGGCTCGCTCGTGTTGAGCTTGGGCGCGGCCTTGCCCTTCTTGGTATGGCGGCGCGGCAGCAACGTGGTCTTGGCTCGCTCGGCCTCCACGGTCTCGGACACATCGACAAACGGGTCATCGTCCTCGTCGTCATCCAAAACCGAATCGACATCGCCACCCATGACCGTGGTCACGGCGGCGTCAGTTCCCTTCTGACGCAGGATGCTCAGGTGCGGACGGGCGACGCCGGGAACCGACAGGGCCTCTTCGTCGCCCCACGGGCTCGCATTGACATCGGCACGACGGCGCTCGGCAAAATCGGCGGCGCGATCGCGTGCGGAGCGCAAAACGCCGCCCACCGAGAAGCCGATAATGACCAGGCCAACGACGACAAGGCCCAGCAAGACAACCATGGCAATAGGTTTACCCAGGGCGTTTTGCAAGGTACTTGCGATAAAGGCGCCAATGTAGCCGCCCGAGGCGGAAAGGTTCTGCGGCGTAAACATGAGGTCACACGAATCGCTCGTGCCCGGCACCATCAGCGACAGGATAGAGACAATGGCCACAAAGACCACGGCGCCGCCCGCGACCGAGCGAATGTTGAGCGGCGAGTCCTCACCCAAAAAGAGCGTGGCGGCGAACAGCAAGATGACGATCGGCAGCACGTAAGCGCCCAGGCCAAAGCCGAGGTGATAGAAGCCGGCGACAGCAGCCGTCACGGGCGCCGTTGCCGGCGAAATCACGGCAATGAAGGATGCAATCGCCAAAACGGCAATGACCACGCCGGCGATATCGCGATTGGCCGAAGGCTCGACCAGGGGCTCGAACTCATCGAACTCGGACTCGTGGCCCTTATTGGCACGCAGATGGGAACCGGCACCCTTCGCAGATGCCGGTTGGTTGTTGGCCTTATTGCCTTTGGCGTTTTGTGCAGATCCGCGCGCCAAACTAAACCTCCATGACGACCGGGATGATCATCGGGCGAGTGCGCGTACGGCTCCAGATAAAGTTGGAGAGCGAATCGCGCACGGCTTTGCGAATGGCATCGGAGCCGCTGCTGGTAAAGCTAAACTTGCCCTTCTCGATCGTCTTCATGATGGCTGCGGAGGCATCCTCGGAGAACTGATCGTCGATGGCAAACGAAACGCCGCGGCCCGAGAACTCGATAGCCTCGATCTTCTTGTGCTTGAGCGAGACGATGGCAACGGCCGTGACCATACCGTCGTTGGCGAGCTTTTGGCGATCGCGCAGGACGATGGGATCGGTGTCACCGATGCGCAGACCGTCGACATAGACGACGCCGGACTCGACGGGCGTACCGCGCTTTACGATACCACCGCGCATCTCGAGCGTGTCACCGTTGTCGAGGATAAAGATGTGATCGTCCTTGATGCCCATCTTACGGGCAAGCTGGGCATGGGCGCGCAGATGCACGGCTTCGCCGTGAACCGGCATAAAGTAGGTAGGCTTGGCCATGGCCATCAGAAGCTTGAGCTCCTCCTGGCTGCCGTGGCCCGAGACATGAACGAGTGCGCGATTCTTATCCCAGACGTCGCAGCCGAGCTTGGCCAGGCTGTTGACGACCTGCTGGACGGCCTTCTCGTTGCCGGGAACGGGAGTTGCCGAAAGAATGACGGTATCGCCCTCGTGGATGGAGAGCGTCTTGTGCTCGCCGTTAGCCATGCGGGACAGGGCCGACAGCGGCTCGCCCTGCGAACCGGTGCACATGACGACGATCTTATCGTCAGGCAGGTTATCGATATCGAAGGCATCGAGGATATCGGCATCGTCGATGTTGAGGTAGCCCAGCTCGCGCGCCACGCGGGTGTTGGTGAGCATGGAGCGTCCGGTCACGACGACCTTGCGGCCGCACTTGCGAGCGGCGTCGCAAATCTGCTGTAGGCGATGGATGTGGCTCGAGAACGACGCGACGAACACGCGGCCCGGGGCGTTCTTGATGGCGTGCAGCAGGTTGGGGCCGACTTCGGCCTCGGACTTGGTAAAGCCCGGAACCGTGGCGTTGGTGGAGTCGGAAAGCAGCAGGTCGATGCCCTGTTTAGCAAAGCGGCTGATGGCGGCATAGTCGGGCGTGACGCCATCGATGGGCGTCTGGTCGAGCTTAAAATCGCCCGTGTGCATGACGGTGCCCTGATTGGTGCGAATGAACACGCCCAGAGCGCCGGGGATGGAGTGCGTCATGGAGAAGAAATCGAGCGAGATGCCACCGAGATTGACGTGGCTGCCGCCCTTGACCTCACGGAACTTGGGCGCGCGAATGCGGAACTCGGAGAGCTTACCCTCGATAAAACCGAGCGTCAGCTTGCTCGAGAAGATGGGCACCTTGTTGTTGAGGTCCTGCAGCAGGTACGGAAGCGAACCGGTGTGGTCCTCGTGGCCATGGGTGACGATGATGCCGCGGAGCTTCTCCTCGTTCTCCAGGACATAGGTGTAGTCGGGAAGCACCAGGTCGATACCGGGCTGGGAGTCGTCGGGGAACATGAGGCCGGCGTCGACGAGCACCATGTCGTCGCCGCACTCGAAGACCGTCATGTTCTTACCGATGCCATCAAGGCCACCGAGCGGGATGATCTTCAAGGGAGATGATTTTTTAGCTGCCATAGGTTCGTGTGGTTTCCTTTCTTCGAAACGGGTCTGGAACAACCGACGGGGCGCTTCTGGCAAACCGACCGCCGGGAACGTACAAACATGCATCACAGAGTCGATGCAATAACCACAGTATGATACCCATTTGCCCACCAGCAGACCACCCATGCATCAAAGCCCCATCTGAACTGGTCTATCCCGCCGGTCTGGGGCCATCGGGGGCCGCGGCGAGTTAAGTTTGCTGCTCTACAGTCCTGCGCAAGACGGAAAGCACATTAAGTGCTTTCCTTTGCGTGCGGAACTCGCGACAAACTTAACTCGCCCCGGCCCCCGATGGCCCCAGACCTGCCAAAAAGGGACAGGTTTATTTTGGGCGGTTTTATCAGGGGATATGCCAAGGGTGCAGGTATCGACAGCTCAGAAAATAAGAAAACTGAATAGACTATCTGACAAAATCGCAAGCAGCACCCACCAGCCCTTTTGCTATTTCCGGCGGGGGCCGCGGGTAAAGTTTATCGCGAGTTCCGCACGAGCCGGAGAGCACTTAATGTGCTCTCCGCGCGAGCAGGACTGTAGAGCAGGAAACTTTACCCGCGGACCCCGCCGGGAATAGCAAAAGGGCGACCCCTTTAGGAGTCGCCCTTGTTGAGCTGATTATGTACGGCTGTTACTCGGCGTCGTGGTGACGGCGGGGCTTGCGGCCTCCGTTGTCGCCGGGACGGCGCGGACGGTCACTGCGCTCGGAGCGCTCGCGACGCGGACGCTCACGGCGCTGGAAGTGCTCGCAGTCGCCCTCGGAGGCACCCTCGGCGCGAGCCGGGGCCTCGGGCTTGTCAAGACGATCGAGCGAGATCTTGCCGCGATCGTCGACCTCGATGACGACGACCTTGACCTCGTCGCCCACGTTGAGGACGTCCTCGACCTTCTCCACGCGGCCCTTGGCGACGCGGGAGATGTGCAGCAGGCCGTCCTTACCGGGCAGCAGGTTGACGAAGGCGCCGAAGGGCTGGATGGAGACCACGCGACCGGTGTACTCCTCGCCCGGCTCGGGAACCTTGATGATGAGCTTGATGCGCTCGACGGCCTGGTCGACGGACTCGCCGGTGCCGCCGACAAAGACGGTACCGTCCTCCTGGATGTCGACCGAAGCACCAGTCTCATCCTGGATGCCGCGGATGACCTTGCCGCCGGAACCGATGACGTCGCGGATCTTGTCGGTCGGAACCTGGATGGAGACGATGCGCGGAGCGGTGCTGCGCGTGGTGTGGCGCGGCTCGGGGATCACGTCGAGCATCTTCTGCAGGATGAAGGCGCGACCCTCCTTGGCCTGCTGCAGGGCACGGGCCAGGATGTCGAAGGTAAGGCCGGTGGCCTTGTTGTCCATCTGCAGGGCGGTGATGCCCTCGGTGGTGCCGGTGACCTTAAAGTCCATGTCGCCCAGGAAGTCCTCGAGACCCTGGATGTCGGACAGGACCACGGTCTTGCCCTCCTCCTGGATCAGACCCATGGCGATACCGGAGACCGGGCGCTTAATGGGCACGCCGCCGTCCATAAGGGCGAGCGTGGAGCCGCAGGTCGAAGCCATCGAAGAGGAGCCGTTGGACTCCATGACCTCGGAGACCACGCGGATGGCGTAGGGGAACTCGTTCTCGTCGGGGAGCACCGGGAGCAGGGCGCGCTCGGCAAGGTTGCCGTGGCCGATCTCGCGGCGCTTGGGGCTGCCCATGCGGCCGGTCTCGCCGGTGCAGAACGGCGGGAAGTTATAGTGGTGCATGTAGCGCTTGCCCTCGGTGGGCTCGATGGTATCAAGACGCTGGCCCTCGTTGAGCATGCCGAGCGACAGGACGGAGAGCACCTGGGTCTGGCCGCGCTGGAACAGGCCGGAGCCGTGAACGAGCGGCAAGTAGTTGTCCTTCACCATGATGGGACGGATCTCATCGGCGGCACGGCCGTCGACGCGCTCACCGGTCTCGACGACCATGGTGCGCATGGCCTTCTTCTCGAGCTTCTTGAGCGCCACAGGGATCTCGCGCTCCCAAGCGGCCTGCTCCTCCTCGGTGAACTCGGCACGGATGGACTCCTTCAGAGCCTCGACCTTGCCGATACGGGAGAGCTTGTCGGCGTCGCGAAGGGCGGCTGCCATCTCGTCGTAGTGAGCGAAGATGCGCTCCTGGACCTCCTCGACGGGTTGGTCGAGCGGGTACTCCTTCTTGACGATGGGGCCGTTGACCTGCTCCCACTCGGCGACGAACTCGTGTTGAGCCTGGCAGAAGGCAGCAAGGGCTTCCTGGCCAAACTTCATAGCGGCGAGCATATCATCCTCGGAGATCTCCTCGGCGCCGGCCTCGACCATCGAGATATAGTCGGCAGAGCCGCCCAGCTCCAGGTCCAGATCCGAGTTCTCGCGCTCCTCGTAGGTGGGGTTGACGATAAACTCGCCGGTCTCCACGTTACGGCCGATGCGCACGCAGGCAAGCGGGCCCTCGAAGGGAACGCCGCCGAGCGTCATGGCCAGGGAAGCACCCATGACGTTGATGACGTCGAAGGGGTTGACCTGGTCGGCGACGAGCGAGGTGGCGACGATGTGCACCTCGTTGCGGAAGCCGTCCGGGAAGCTCGGGCGAATCGGACGGTCGATCATGCGCGCGGTGAGCGTGGCCTTCTCGCTGGGACGGCCCTCACGCTTGAGGTAACCACCCGGGATGCGGCCGGCGGCGTACATCTTCTCGTTGAAGTCGACGGTCAGCGGGAAGAAGTCGTAGTTCTTGCGCTCCTTAGAGACGACCACGGTGTCGAGCATCGTGGTGTCGCCCTGCTTGACCAGGCACGCGCCGGTGGCCTGCTTGGCAAGCTCGCCCGACTCAAAGGTGTAGGTCTTGCCGTACAGCTCAAAGGTCTTGGATACGAGTGTCATTGTTCTCCTTTACCCCACAGGCCCCTTGCCTGCGGGCTTCTCATGTGACGCGGGCCCCCTGCCCCCGCCACGCTTCAGAGCGTGATTGTTCACGCCCTTACACAAAAAGAGCGCCCCGCTGCGCAGGACGCTCTTAGCATGTACAAATCCTTACTGGATGTTGTCGCGGATGCCCAGAGCCTTGATGAGCTCACGGTACTCGACGATGTCGTTCTTCTTGATGTAGGAGAGAAGACGACGACGGCGGCCGACGAGCATGAGCAGGCCACGACGGGTGTGGAAGTCCTTCTGGTGGGACTTCATGTGCTCGGTCAGCTCCTTGATGCGCTCGGACAGGATGGCGACCTGAACCTTGGGGTTGCCGGTGTCGACCGGGGTGTTACCGAACTGGGCAGTCAGCTCAGCCTTGCGCTCTTTGGAAACAGTCATTGTTTCACCTTTCGTTTCTTGTCGCCCGCGGGCGACATTATACGCCTCGGACTGGGAAGCCGCCGGTGGAGCGAGCATCCAAGGTCGAGGTACCAACAGGTCGGTATGTTACCACAAGCGGCCCGCGCCTGCGCATCATCACCGACCCAACATGAATTCCATCGCACGGAGGCGCTGATCGGTGTGCGTCGCAGCCCAAACATGCGAAAGCCCCAATAAAAAGGCAGCGGTATGGGGATCGATCCTCTCGGCCATGAGTGCATCGAAGGTCATGGACATGAGGGCGCGCAGCCACGCGACCTCACCGGTCGACACCAGCTCGGCACCCGGAACGCTCGACGCGCACGACCCGCACATGAGCCCGCCCGCCCGGGGCGAAAAATACGACAGCATGGGGTCTCCGCACAGCACGCAGGCCGAAAAATCGGGTCGATAGCCAACGTGCGACAGCAGCTTAAAGACATATGCCGCCACAAGTAGATCCATATGCGCCGTGTCGAGCCCGCTGCCCACCAGGGCAAGCGCTCGCTGCGTGATGGCAAAGGTAAATGGATCCTCGGCGTCCTCAAACGAGCACACGCGCGCGACCTCGGCGATCGCGCTTGCGGCACAGGTCGTCTCGTAATCGGGCGCAGCGCCGAGCGGCGCCTCCATAAGCTCGGCCTGGGAAACCACGTCGAGCGACCGTCCATGCGCGAGCAGCATATCGACGGTGCAGAACAGCTCGCAGCGCGCAGCAAGGCGCCCACCGGGTTTGCGGGCGCCCTTTGCCACGGCGCGAACCTGCCGACCCCGCTCGTCAAGCATCGTCAAGATCAGGTCCGTCTCTTTGAGCTTCGTCTTATCGAGGACGAGCACCTTCGTGCGATATGTCCGGGAGCCTGCCATGCGCGCCGCGCGTCCTTAGTCCTCGGCGTTGTAGCCGAAGCGGCGAATCTGGGCCTCGTCGTCGCGCCAACCGGCCTTGACCTTCACGTCCAGCTCCAAAAAGACCTGCGTGCCAAAAATGCGCTCGAGATCGCGGCGGGCGTCGATACCGATATGCTTGATCATCTCGCCGCCCTTGCCGATGATGATGCCCTTTTGGCCCTCACGCTCGACGTAAATGGTGGCGTGCACGCGCAGCACCTTCTTGGTCTGCTCGAGCGCATCGCAGATCACGCCAACGGAGTGCGGGATCTCATCACGGGTGCGGCGCAAGACCTTCTCGCGCACAAACTCGGCAACGAGCGTCTCATCGGAAGCGTCGGTACCCATGTCCTCGGGAAACCAACGCGGGCCCTCGGGCAAAAAGTGCGCAACGGTCTCGATGAAGGCGTCGACGTTGAAGTTCTTGACCGACGACGTCACGATCTCATCGTCATAGTCCATGAGCTCGTGGGCGGCCTTTAGCTGTTCCATGACCTGTGCGGGATCAGCCTCATCGGCCTTGGTGAGCACCAAGACTTTCTTGGAACGGGCGCTCTTGACGCGATCGGCAACCCAGGCGTCTCCCCTGCCGATCGGCTTGGTGGCATCAATCAAAAACGCGACGACATCGACATCGTTCAGCTCGAACAGCGCGCTCTTGTTGAGCTCGGACCCAAGGCCGTCCTTGGGCTTGTGAATACCCGGGGTATCGACAAAGACCAGCTGGTAGCCGGGACGGTTGACGACGGCGCGCATGCGGCGGCGGGTCGTCTGGGCCACCGGCGAGGTGATGGCGACCTTTTTGCCATAGCAGGCGTTGAGCAGCGTGGACTTGCCGGCGTTGGGGCGGCCGACAAGCGCCACGAAGCCGCTGCGGAAACCGGGCTCAACGTCGCCAAAGCCCACGAGGCTATCGTCCTCGTCGCACAGGGCGTCGAGTTCCTCGTCGCTCATGCCCTCAAACGGGTCTAACTCCTCGATCTCCTCGTATGCCTCGGCCGCTTCGGTATCCACCGCATCCAGGGACTCGTCATCCAGAGTTTCATCGATAGGCAGCATAGTGTCGGACATGGAAATCCCTTTCTAAATAAAGTCGAGTGCGTGGGCAAATACCAGCAAGCCCACAATCGCGGCGGTGATGGAAAGTACGTATACGGAGGCGGCGGCGATATCCTTCGCACGCTTTGCCAACGGATGGAGCTCCTGAGTCGCCAGGTCGACGATCGCCTCCATGGCGGTGTTGCACAGCTCGCCGTGAATCACCAGGCCACAGCAGATGATAACCGTGGCCCACTCGGCAATGTCGAGCCCCACGATGCAGCCGGCAATGACGGTGCACACGCCCGCCACGAGCATGACCTTAATGTTACGCTCGGTTTTAACGGCGGTGACGAAGCCCTCCATAGCGTAGGAGAACGACTTTAAGAAGGACGGATGGTCCTTGTTCGATCCGGGAATCATAGACGGCTCCTAGTCGTGGGCGTGGTTGGTGATGGGGCCGACGTGGACCAGCTTGGGGTCCTCACCGCGCTCAAGCGCCAGATCGCGCAGGATGGCGTCCTCGCGGGCCTCCATGACCTCGGCCTCGTCGTCCTCAATATGGTCATACCCCAGCAGGTGCAGCATGCCATGAACGAGCATCAGACGGCACTCGTCGGCAGGGCTATTGCCAAAGCCGGGGGCCTGACGGGCAATGACCTGCGGGGCCAAGATGATATCGCCGAGCTCGAGCGTCTCGTCGGCGGGAATATCCTCGTCAAAGGCCGAGTCGCATTCAAACGAGAGGACATCGGTGGTGCGGTCGATACCGCGCCACTCGTGGTTGAGCTCGTGCATCTCGTCCTCATCGACATATGAAAGGGAAATCTCGACTTCACGCTCAACGCCCTCGGCGGCAAGCACGACCTCGCAGATGTGCTCTACCTCCTGCGCGTCGAGCAGCGTATCGAGCTCGGCATCGTTGCTGATCAATACACTCAACGGGACTCCTTTCGGTCGTGCACGCGTTTCTCGCGCACATCATCATAAGCATCGTACGCCTCGACGATACGCCCCACCAAGGCATGGCGCACCACGTCGGCACGCTCGAGGTGAGAAAATGCGACATCGTCGACACGGCCTAAAATCTGCTCGACGTCGGCAAGACCGCCGCGACGACCCACCAGGTCGCGCTGACTCAGGTCGCCGGTAATCACAAACTTGGAGTTAAAGCCCAGGCGCGTCAGGAACATCTTCATCTGCTCGGGCGTGGTATTTTGCGCCTCGTCGAGCACCACGAAGGCATCGCTCAGCGTGCGGCCGCGCATGTAGGCAAGCGGGGCGATCTCGATCACACCGCGCTCCATAAGCTCATCGATGCGTTCGCGATCCATCATGTCAAAAAGAGCATCGTAGAGCGGACGCATGTAGGGGTCAATCTTTTCCTCGAGGGTACCGGGCAAAAAGCCCAGGTTCTCCCCCGCCTCGACAACCGGACGCGTCAAGATCAGACGACCCACCTCATGACGCTTGAGCGCGGCAACGGCGAGCGCCATGGCCAGATAGGTCTTACCGGTACCGGCAGGACCCAGGCCAAACGTGATGGTATGCGAGCGGATGGCATCCACATAGCGCTTTTGGCCGAGCGTCTTGGGACGAATGACACGACCGCGATACGAAAGCAGCACATCATCGCGAAGCGACGTAGCCTCGTGCTCACCGTCGCGCAAGATGGCCAAGCAACGAGAGACATCGTCGGCAGACAGCGTGCGTCCGGCGGCCGCCTCACGAAAAGCATGCTCGAAAAAGCGCGCCACGAGCTCGACCTCGTCCGGGTCACCGCTCACGGCGATGCTGTCGCCACGGGCGACCACGTGGGCGCGAACCAAGCTCTCCAGCGCACGAAGGACGCCGTCGCCGGCACCCAAAACGCGCGAGGGATCAATTCCCTCGGGAACGGTAAGTCTAATCTTCGAGGCTTCCATGAACCTCCCTGCGTGCATGGACCAAGCCGGAATCATCGACTCCGATGATAGCAACATCGAGCAGGCACGGGGCTGTGAGTCCACAGGTATCGTCAAGACGGGCATGATGGAACGAACCGAGCGTCAGGTTGTCGCCATACTCAAGCACGGCACGCTCGACGGTTCCCACGCGACGGCGAGCGTCGGCAATGGCGAGTTCCTGCGCCGCGGCCCTCATGCGGCGGCTACGCTCGGCCATAACCTCGGGCGGCACCTGGTCGGGCATATCGGCTGCAAGGGTACCAGGACGCTTGCTGTAGCGGAACACATGCATACGCGAAAAGCCCACGCGGCGGCACAGAGCCAGCGACTCCTCAAACTCCTCGTCCGTCTCACCGGGAAAACCGACGATGACATCGCACGAAAGAGACACCTGGGGCAAGTTGGTGCGAATCATGCGCACCGTCTCCTCAAAGGCCTCGGCGCTATAGGGACGGCCCATGCGATGCAGTGTCCTTGTGCAGCCGGACTGCACGGGCAGGTGCAAAAACGGAGCGATGCGCTGCGGATAGCGCGCCATGACCTTAAGCAGGGACTCGGAGATATCCATGGGCTCGACCGAGGAAATGCGCACATGCGGAATGGACGTGCGCTCCATGATCGCCTCGAGAAGCTCATCAATCTCGACGTGTTCGTCAGTCGCGCTCTTGCCATCGTAGGCGCCAAGGTTCACACCCGTCAGCACCACCTCGGGCACGCCGGCCACCTGAGCCTCGCGAACCTGCTCGAGCACGGACTCGACCGGCACGGAGCGCTCGGGGCCGCGAGCCTTCCACACAATGCAATAGGTGCAACGATGGTTGCAGCCGTCCTGGATCTTCACGCCCAGACGCGAGCGACCGAGTGCGTCGACAACCTCGCCGTCGCTGCAGGCGGGAACGTTATCGGACTCAACGCCCAGCACCTCGCAGACGCGTTCGGCGACATCGATCTTGGACGGCTCGGCGATCACGCGGTCCGAAAGCTCCAGCAGCTCCTCGGGATGCAGATTGACCACGCATCCGGTCACGACCACATAGGGCTCATTTGGATAGGCCAGCGCATGGCGAACGGCCTTACGGGTCTTGGCCTCGGCCTCGCCCGTAACGGCACAGGTGTTAATGACGATCAGCTCAGCATCCTGAGGCTCCACCATCGCAAAGCCCAGGCGCATTAGATCGGCAGTGATACGGTCGGACTCAACCCGGTTGACACGGCAGCCGAGGTTGACGACAGAGATATGAGGTGCGAGCACGCGGGCTCCTTAATCAAGGATGTCGTCGAGGGCACTCTTGATACGGTCGGTCACCGACTTCTTACCGGATGCGACGTCATCGCCCATCTCGTCGGCAAAGGCGCGAAGCAGCTCGCGCTGCTTATTGGAAAGGTTCGTGGGGACGACCACACGCAGCTGCACGATCAGACGACCGCGCGAACCGCCACCGCCGATACGCGGCATGCCGTAATTGTTGACGCTCACGGTGTCGCCGTACTGGGCGCCAGCGGGGACGCACACCTTGACGACCTCGTCAGGCATAATGCCCTCGACCTCGATCTCGCATCCGAGCGCAGCCTGCGCAATCGAGATATCGCTCACGAGGTACAGGTCGTCGCCGTTGCGCTTAAAACGCTCGTGGTCGGCGACGCGCACGTTGACGATCAGGTCACCCGAGGGCTCGCCGCGAAGGCCGGCCTCGCCAAAACCGCTCACGCGCAGCTGGCGACCGGTCGAAACGCCGGCGGGAATATCGATGTCAATCTTTTCGTGCGAAGGCGTGCGGCCCTGGCCATCACAGGTCTCGCAGGGATGGTCGATGACCGTGCCTTCGCCGTGGCAGTCGGGACAGGGCGAAGAGGACTGAACCTGGCCCAGGAACGAACGCTGGACCGTCGTGACATAGCCCGTGCCGTGGCAACGGCTGCACTGCTTTTCCTGTGCACCCTCGGCCCTACCGGTGCCGTTGCAATCCTCGCAGGGAGCAAGGCGGTCATAGCTGATCGTCTTTTTGCACCCGAGCGCCGCCTCCTCAAGGGTAACCGAAAGGGAGATAGCCATGTCGCGGCCGCGACGACGCTCACGGCGATTTCGGGCGCCACCGCCGGCACCGCCGCCAAAGAACGACGAGAACAGGTCATCCATACCCATGCCGCCAAAGATATCGTTAATGTCGACGTAGCCCGAACCACCAGGGCCGTCGGCAGTGCCGTAACGGTCGTAGTTAGCACGCTTCTGCTCGTCGGAAAGAACGGAATAAGCCTCGTTGAGCTCTTTGAACTTGGCCTCGGCCTCGGGGTCGTCCGAAACGTCCGGGTGTACGGTACGGGCCTTCTTTAGAAACGCGCGCTTAATCGTCCGCGCGTCGGCATCCTTGTCGACGCCAAGTACCTCGTAGTAATCCCTATTTTCCGACACGACCGAATCCTTCCGACTTTCGTTATTGTCACAGTGCGTCCTATACCCAAGCTGGGCCGGCCGCAAACAGAGGGGTTGATGTTATTGCATTCCGTAAGGCGAAAGCATGGCACGCTGCGAGCAGCTCGCAAACCAAACCGACACGAGCGCAAACATAAATCCGTTGGCAAAACCGTTGGCAAACTGCATCGCGCCGCGCTTCCACCACAGCAGGCTGCGATGCAGTACGCCGTCCGAGAGCACCATGAACAGGCCCATGGCAAACGGAATAAAGCACATCACGGCAAAGGCCGAGAACACACCCGAGATGGCCGACAGCACCAAAAAAGGCGCCACAATGCCCATCAGGTAAAAACCGGTACGGGCCTTGCCTTCCAGGCGCTCGGCCTCAACATGGGCGCGGCCGACCAGATCGCCACCCGAGGCACCGTTGGTGCCGGCGTGACCCATGCCGCCAATGCGGACCTCGTCGCCGTCGTGCGTGCCGGCAGGAAACTCAATCGTCTGCTCGGAGGTCACACGGACACGCCCGCTGCCGCCGCAATCGGGACAGGGGTCGGCAACGACCTTACCGGAACCGCCGCACTCGGGGCAGACCGACTGGAACGTGCCGGCACCGAACAGGAAGGACAGGTCGACGTCGATGTGCCCGCGACCGCCGCAGCTCGGACAGGTATGTGCATGCTCGGACGAAACAGAACCCGAGCCGCCACAGTGGCCACAGGTATCGAAGCGCGTATAGCGGACGGTCTTGCGGGCACCGCCCTTGGCCTCCTTGGCGTCGAGCTTAATATCGACGACCACGTTGGCGCCGTTCTCGGGATTATAGGCAGCCTGCCCGCGACGCGGCTGACCCCAGGCGCCACCAAAGGGAAAGCCGCCCTCAAAGGGATTACCATAGCCTGCGCTGCCGGCGTAGCCGCCGCCATAGGGCGAAGCCGTGGGAGCGCCGGCGAAGGGATTACCCGAACGCATGGCGTCATAGCGCGCACGCTTCTGCTCATCCGAAAGCACAGCGTAGGCCTCGGAAACCTCTTTGAACTTTTCCTCGGCATCCGGCTCTTTGTTGACGTCAGGATGGAGCTTGCGCGCCTTTTGCTGGAAGGCCTTCTGTATATCACGCGAGGTGGCGTCCTTGGAGACACCCAAAATCTCGTAGTAATCTTTTTCGTTCATCGTCGCCATGCGCGGCAACCTCCTGCTCACAGCAGCGTATATATTGCGGTAATTCTACCCGAGCGGCCTAAGCTAGACCCCAAAACAGCTCGAACAGCACATTTCCATCGAGCCAGCCCAAGTGGGTGGGCGCTAAGCGGGCACGGACGCGACCTGCGATAACGTCTTTTAAGGTGACGCTCCCAGCATGTCCTTCAACATGATCGGGCACCCAGGTGGCAAGGCCCAACTCGAGAGCACGGTCACAGGCCGCCGCCAACCCATCTGCAGCGATCACGCTTGCCGAGCGAACCAACAGGTCGGGCCCAATGCCACGCGTCATGCGGCAGGCGAGCATCAGATCCTCGGCCGCAGCCTCGCGCTGCGACAGATACTCGGCATCAAACGCCATCGCATCATCGTCACGTTGCACCAAGCGCACGCGATACGCATCGCCGCGAGCAGGCACGTCGGGAAACAGCCCGGCCAAGCGATCGAAATCCTCGGCATCGAGCATACCGGCGGCAGAGCGGCCCAAGCCCAGATAGCCCTGTCCGGTCCAATAGGCAATGTTGTGGGCGCACTCATGGCCGTCGAGCGCGTAGCTTGCCACCTCATACGGGTGATAGCCGGCCGCACCCAGGCACTCACGCGCCGCATCCATGCACGCAGCCTGAAAATCCTCGTCGGGCTCAAGCGACTCGTCGTGACACGCCATGCGGTAGAGCGGCGTGCCCTCCTCGAGCGTGAGCGGGTAAACCGACACGTGATGCGGCGCCGCCGCCAACACGCCATCGAGCGTGCGCTGCCAGCTTACGGCGGTCTGCCCGGGAAGTCCGCACATCAGGTCGCAGGACACATCGAGCCCAGCGTCCCTCACTGCGGCGATGGCTGCAAGGGCGCGGTGCGAATCGTGGATGCGGCCAATCGCGGCAAGCTCGGCGTTGTCGAGGGTCTGAACTCCCAGAGAAATGCGCGTGACGCCCACCCCGGCAAGCGCCGCAGCAAGCTGCGAAGTCAACGACTCAGGATTGGCCTCGCAGGTAAACTCAAAGGGCTTGCACCACGCAGAGATACGTCGGGCAAGTTCTACCAGACGCTCTCCCGCCAGCGACGGCGTGCCGCCGCCAACATAGACGGTGCGGATCTGTGCAAGCGCGCCTGCGTCGCCAAAGGCATCGAGGCGCGCATACAACTGCACAAAATAGGCATCGAGTGCAGCGCTCAGGTCGCACGGAGCAAAACTGCGAGAGTCAAAGTCGCAGTACCGGCACTTTTGGGCGCAAAACGGAACATGCACGTACAGCGCGGTAACGGCCACCGTTAGGCCTCCAGCGGATGAGCGGGCACCGACTCGCCGGCGGCAAGTGCGGCCTCGCAGGCCACCACATCGCGCTCGATATCATCGACCAATGCCATGAACTCCTCGTATGTGGAGCAACGCACCACTTGGGCGCGCCAGGCCGCAGCATGAGGCATCCCCTTTAGATACCAGCTTGCGTACGTACGGGCACGCGACATGAGCGGCAACAGCTCGTGCGTGAGCGTCAGGTGCTCGCGCAGGGCATCCAGGCGCTCGACCGAGCTACGTACCGGTACCGGCGTGCCATCGAGCGCAAGGGCGCGGGCATCGCCGAACACCCAGGGATTGCCATAGATACCGCGCGCGATGAACACGGCGCTGGCGCCGGAGTTGCGCAGATGCTCCGCGGCATCCTCGGCGCAGAACACGTCGCCCGAACCGATAACGGGAATCTCGACGGCGTCGGCCACCTCATCGACGACTGACCAATCGGCCTGGCCCGTATAGAGCTGCGTGGCACAGCGACCATGTACCGCCACCGCAGCGGCCCCTGCCCCCTCGAGCATCTGGGCAAACGTCGCGGCATTGCGGTCTTCGGCGTAAAAGCCCTTGCGGATTTTTACGGTCACGGGCACGTGCGCCGCGCCTACCGCCGCCTCGACAATCTGCTCGGCCAGCTCAGGCGTGCGCATAAGTGCCGAGCCCTCGCCCTTGGTAACGACCTTGCGAGCCGGGCAGGCCATGTTGATGTCGATCAGCGACAGGCGATCGCCAACACGCTCCTCAACGGCGGCGACGGCGCTCGCAAACTGATCGGGCTTGGAACCAAAGAGCTGTACGCAGATCTGCTGCTCCTCGTCGGCCGGTAGCACCAGGCGCCACGTCTTATTGCTGGCATAGGCAAGACCCGCCACGCTCACCATCTCGCTGTAGGCAAGATGGGCACCGCGGCGGCGGCACATGATGCGGTAGGCGGGGTCGGTCACGCCAGCCATGGGAGCCATAAGGAACGGCTGCTCGGCATAGGCACCCAGCAGCCGCGTACTGTATTCAGAAAGCGCCATGGGACCTACTCGTCCACCTTGAGGATCGCCATAAAGGCCTCCTGCGGGACCTCGACCGAACCGATGGCCTTCATGCGCTTCTTGCCCTCTTTCTGTTTCTCGAGCAGCTTGCGCTTACGCGAGATATCGCCGCCATAGCACTTGGCCAAAACGTCCTTGCGGCGCGCCTTAACGGTAGAGCGGGCGATAATCTTGTTGCCGATAGCGCCCTGGATGGGCACCTCGAACAGCTGGCGCGGAATGATTTCCTTGAGTTTGTCGCACAGCCCGCGGGCCAGGCCATAGGCCTTGTCCTTGTGCACGATAAACGAAAGCGCGTCCACTTCATCACCCGAAAGCAGGATATCGAGCTTGACGAGCTCGGAGGGACGATACTCGTTGAACTCATAGTCGAGCGAGGCATAGCCCTTGGTGCGGCTCTTGAGCTGGTCAAAGAAGTCCAAGATGAGCTCGGCGAGGGGCATATCAAAGCGCATCTCGACCGATTTGCTCGTGAGATGGATCATGTCGGTTGTAATTCCGCGGTGCTCGATAGCGAGCTGCATGACGGCACCCGTATACTCGGGCGGGCAGATAATCTTGGCCTTGAGGTAAGGCTCCTCAATGCGCTCGATGCGCGTGGCCTCGGGCAGATCCTGCGGGCTGCGAACATCAATCATCTCGCCGTCAGTCTTGTAGACGTGATAGTCCACCGAAGGGCTCGTGGCAATCAGGTCCAGGTTGAACTCGCGCTCCAAGCGCTCCTTGACGACCTCCATATGCAACAGGCCCAAGAAGCCCACGCGGAAGCCAAAGCCGAGCGCCACCGAGGTCTCGGGTTCCCACACCAACGACGGGTCGTTGACATGCAGCTTATCGAGAGCGTCACGCAGGTTCTCGTAATCCTTGTTATCGATGGGGAACAGGCCTGTGTAGACCATGGGCTTGGCCTCGCGATAGCCGGGAAGTGGCTCGGGGCAGGGATTCGACGCCCACGTGAGGGTATCGCCCACGCGTACGGCCTCGGGATCCTTCAGGCCCGTGACCACGTAGCCCACCTCGCCGACCGTCAGCGCATCGACCGGGGTCTCGGCGGGACGCTTGACGCCCACGCCATCGACCAAAAAGTCGCCCTTGGCCTGCATCATTCGCAGGGTATCGCCCTTCTTGATGGAGCCGTCAAAGACACGGACCGTGGCAACGACGCCGCGGTACTCATCGAAATACGAGTCCAGGATGAGCGCCTTGAGCGGCGCGTTTGCATCGCCCTTGGGCGGTGAGATCAAAAAGACGATGGACTCCAGCAGGTCGTGGATACCCTCGCCGGTCTTGCCCGATACGCATACGGCATCGTCGGCGGGAATCGCCAGGTCATCCTCGATCTCGGTCTTGACCTCATCGGGGTGCGCCGACGGCAGGTCGATCTTATTGATGGCGGGCACGATATCCAGGTTGGCGTTCATGGCGAGCGTCGCGTTGGAGACGGTCTGGGCCTCGACGCCCTGCGTGGCGTCGACGACGAGCACTGCGCCCTCGCAGGCGGCCAGCGAACGCGAGACCTCGTAGGTAAAGTCCACGTGGCCCGGCGTATCGATCAGGTTGAACTGATACGTCTCGCCATCGTCGGCGTCATAGGAAACGCGAACGGCATTAGACTTGATCGTGATGCCGCGCTCGCGCTCGATATCCATGGTGTCGAGCAGCTGCGACTCCATGTCACGCTCGTCGACGGTATGGGTGAGCTCGAGGATGCGGTCACTGATCGTGGACTTGCCATGGTCGATATGCGCAACAATCGAGAAGTTGCGGATGTGGGAAATGTCAATTGAAGTATTCATGCGGACTATCTTACCCGAGCGGTACAAAAAATGGAGCCTGTTCCATAAAACAGGCTCCATTTATGCGCGTAATCTGTGTGGTGTGAAATTTACAACTTAGGCGTTGATGCTGTTCACGAGCTTGGCAAGACCGGACTTGCGGTTGGAAGCCTGGTTCTTGTGGATAACATGCTTGGCGGCAGCCATGTCGAGACGCTTGGTGACGGTCTTGAGGGCAGCCTGGGCCTTCTCGGCGTCGCCCTCGGCGACGGCGGACTGGACGTGCTTGGTCAGCGTCTTGAGCTCGGACTTGACAGCCTTGTTACGCATGCGAGCTGCCTCATTGGTGCGGATACGCTTCTTCTGAGACTTGATGTTTGCCACTTCTGGAGTTCCTTTCGAGTTCCTTGCAAAAAATGTATGACACCTCTGAGACACGGTGAGGTCATGCAAGCGCCTACTATAGCACGCTCCCCCTCAAAGGGATAGAACGAATTTGTCAAATAGGCAGGTATCATCACGATTTTCTCAAGATGTTCGTAATCCAGAGCAAAAGCGCGGTCTCCGAATCGGCAGAACCCTTCAGTGCGAGCTCCACATCGACCGCGCCCTCGAGCGCAGCGACAAGCTCCGCCATCGAAAAGCGGCGTGCCCAGGTCAGGTGATTTTTGACCTGCCAGGCCTGAAGCTTGAGTGTCGCGGCGAGCTCACGCCCCTGCCCACGAGAGTCGAGCGCCTTGGCGACGATCAACTCGCGGATGCGACCGCATAGCAGCGTGTAGGTCCACACATAGCTCTTGGCGGGCAGCAGCCCAAAAAGCTCAAGCGAGCGGCGCATATCGCGGGCCGACACTGCGTTGAGAAAGTCCCAGGGCTGAACTTCGGCCGTGCGCACGATCCAGCGCTCCACATCGGCAAGCTCAATTTGCGGCGCCTCGACCATCTGGGCAAGCTTGGCCAAGTCGTTATCGAGCATGCGGGTGTTCTCGCCCGAGCGCGAGACGAGCTCCTCGGCAGCAGCCGTCGAGATGGACTTACCGCGCTGCGTCGCCATCTGCTGAACGCGGCGCGGCAGTTCCCAGCGCTTGGTACCCGAACAATCGACGATAGCCTTCTTGTCGATCTTGGCGATTGCCTTATACAGGCGCGTATTCTTGGCAAGTGAGTCGGCAATAATGAGACAGACCGTCGTGGGGCTGGGACTTGCGAGGTACTCGACAAGCGGTTCCGAGACCGCCTTGGCAAGCTTGGAGCAGCCGTCGAGGATCACCAGGCGAAACTCGCTGCCCATGGGAAAGGTATTGAGCGAGCCGATGATCGACTCGATATCGGGATCTTTCGTCATGTCGCGTTCATCGAGGTTGAACTCAACCATACCCGACTTTTCCAAGCGAGCTTTCATACGCGAGACGGCGTGGTCGCGCTTGACCCCATCGGTACCGACGATCAGATATGCCGGCAACAGACCGGTTTCGGACATCGCGCTCCCCTCCCGCAGGCTCTCGTGTTCGTACCGTGCCATTCTAGCCCAGGGGCTTATCCCGCGCCAACGGCAGCATCACGGTCGCTGGCATCGCATGGCAAATCCGGTTACGGTCGGCGAGACGGTGATGTCTCCTTGTTCGATGGTGCATGCGAACGCGCCGCCCGCATCGCGAACGGCATCGATGCAGGCATCGGTTGGATGGCCGTAGCGGTTGCCCTCGCCCGCACTCGCGATAGAGAGCTCGGGCTTAAGCGTTTCCAGCAGGTCTGTATCGACAGAAACTTTTGAGCCGTGATGCCCCAGCTTGAGCACATCGATATCCCCCACCTCCTGCACGAATTCTCGCTCTTGGTCGAGCTCGGCATCACCGGTGAGAAGTACGCGCAGGCTCTTGCCTTCCTGAGCATAGGAGAGCAGCAAGACAAGCGAGTCCTCATTGCCCTCGCCATCTACCGTGTCAAACGGCCACATCACACGAGCCCGAAATGCGCCGATATCGACCGTGTCTCCGCGAGCCACCTGCCGATACGTTACACCCGGGCGATTCAGGACCTCAGTAGGCGCGCCGTCAAGTGCATCGGCCGCGACCGCAATGGTTCCAACCGAAAAACGATCGAGTACGTCGGGAAGACCGCCCCAATGGTCTTCGTCCCAATGCGTCACGAAGACGGCGTCGATATGGTGGACATTATTGCGAACCAACGCCGACACCACGCGCTCATCGAGCCCGCAGTCGACGAGCGCCACAGTGCCACCCTGACGAACCAGAATCGCATCGGCCTGGCCAACATCGAGGACCGTCACCGAAGGCGGCGCGCATCGATCCCAATAGATATACGGAACACCCGCTGCAAGCATCAGGCACACCAGCCCCGCTGCCATGCTCCGTGCGCGGGGGCGTGGCCACCAGACCAAGAGGACTGCCAGTGCAAACGGCACCACGTATACCAAGGGCGTATCGGGCGGCACGCTTACGGATGCGCCCGGAACGGCAGCAAAGAGCTGCTCAAAGAACAGGGCACAGCGGGCGACAATCATGGGCACCACGATCGTCCCGTGGCTCAACAGCGGCACAAGCGAGCAGGGTGCCAGCACAACTGACGATGCGAGCAGCACGCTTATCACCGGACCGATCACGGCATTTGCAAGCGGGGCAATGAGCGAAAACGTCCCAAATGCGGGAATGGTTACGGGAAGTGTCGCGAGTTGTGAGCAAAACGTGACAGACAAAACGCTGGCGACACCCGATGGCATGCCCAGCTCGCCCAAGGCGTAGGTGGCGTAGGGGCAAAAACAAAGGATGGCAAAAACACTGGCGCACGATAGTTGAAAACCCATCTCGAACAATACCGTCGGTCGCAGCAACACAAAGATTGCCATGGTCAAAAATAGGGCCGAGAGGCCATGCCGACGACGTCCGCCGCCGTTGGCGACAAGCGTCGCCGCCACCATGCAGCACGCGCGCACGGCCGAGGGCGAGGCGCCCGTAAAGACGGCATAGGCAATAAGAGCCAGCATCAACAGTCCCCGCTGCAGCCCACGAGAGAGGCGTGTCTTTTGCAGGGCGCTCTCAATCACAAACCCCACGATGGCAAGATGGCTGCCCGAGACGGCGATGAGATGTGCGGTGCCCGTTACCGAAAACCAATCGCCCGCCGGCTGGGCGCGCAGCTCGGACGAGCGTCCACAGACAACGCCGGCAATGAGCGAGCGCGCTGGATCGGTCGCGGGCGCGATAACGGCAAGGAGCTCGTTTCGAAGCCAAGACAACGGGCCTGGAGGGCCCTCGTCGATCGATACCAACCGGACGACTTTAACCTTTCGAAGCTCGCCCCGAAGCACGCGTGAGCGCCCATACGCATCATTCTCAAAGCGCGAAATTCGACCGATAGCACGTACATGCGAACCGGCGCCAAGCTCACGATCACACGACAGCCGTACCTGACCCAAACGCTTTTCGCCCGCATACGCATCACAGGTATAGGAGTACGCACCGTCATTGATGGACGGGTCGCCACACACAACAAACTCGAGACTGCTCGCAGCTCGATTATCCAGTGCCCTCGATGCGCGCAGCGCCCCTATCGCCCAAGCCGTGGACACGGCCGCTCCCGCCACGAGGCCGAGAGCCGCAGCATACAGCCATCGCCTCCACCGCACAAGGCGCATGCAGGACCGAGCCAATACGATGCACGCCGCAGCCGCAACGGGAATGGCCATAAGCAATGTGACGGGCTCTTTCCGCTCTCCCAGCAGCACATCGGCTGCCACGTTAAGCACCAAGTCACAGCTCGCACACAAGCCGGCACAAAGGGCCATGGTCCAAGGCATCAATGGGCGCGGTGGCATCACATGCTCGCGCTCGGTCGCACTCATACGCAGATGCAATCTTTAATTTTGGCGAGCTTCTTCTCACCGATCCCCGATACGCGCATAAGGTCATCAACCGAGGCAAAGGCCCCGTTTTGCGTCCGCTCGTCGATAATCGATTGGGCCATAGAAGGCCCGATACCCGAAAGCGTCTGCAGCTCCGCCGCACTTGCCGTATTGATATTCACGAGCCCCGACGAAGACCCCGCACCAGAAGCCACGGCGGCGCTGTCGGCACCGCCGACCGCTGCAGCCGCCTGTTGCTCCCCTACCGTCGGAACATAGATCTTTTGACCATCTGTAATCTTGGACGCACGATTAAGCCCTGTCACATCCGCCTCGGCCGTAAGCCCTCCGGCGGCATCGATCGCTTGGGATACCCGTGCTCCATCTTTGAGCCGGTACACGCCTGGCCTCACAACGGCGCCATCAACATCGACGTACACCTCGGCAGCAGAAGAACTCTTGGCAGACGACTCATCGGCATCATCAGGTGACACATCCCCGTCCCCTCGCACATCCGAGGCGCCCGCCTCATCACTACGCTCAAACGAAACGTTGCTGGAGTGGCCACCAAAACTTGCCATCGCCAAGCCGCACGCGGCGGCAATGACAACCAGAATCGCCACGACCACCGCCTTATGGCCGAGCAGCTTTTCTGCCCAGCGATCCATCCGTTTAACCCGTTCGTGTTGCTCGCGCTGCGCCATAGCAAACACCTCCCAACACCATCGTGTCAGGAAACGAGCGCCGCAGCCTCCGCACGTCCACACCGGTTATCGCGGTCAAACCAAAAGCTGACCAAAACCTTGCGGAAAAGCGTCCATTTATTCAAGCACACGTCGACAAATGAACCGTTTATTGCCTAATGCCCAGATAGAAAAAGACCGACGATGCAAAAACACCGCCGGTCTATACACAACATTATTCGTAATCTTGGTAAATCTCACGTGGAGCGAGCTCGGAATGCTTGCGTTTTAAGGTCTTAGGGGCCTTATACGTGTTGCTCTCAAAGTCCTTGTACTCAGTCTGTTTGAGCAAACGCTCAATCATCTCCTCGTGGTCGAACAGCTCCCAGGCCTCATGCACGGCATCAAGTTTAGCGTGCGTCTCGGGACGGCGCGGCATAAACAGCGTGCAGCAGTCGGGAGCGGCCTCAGTCGAGATATCGAACGTACCGATCTCCTCAGCGCGTGCGATGATCTCTTGCTTGTCCGAACCGATCAGCGGACGGAACACGGGGATCTTCACGGCCTCATTGACGGCCATGATGTTCTCGAGCGTCTGGGAGGCAACCTGACCGAGCGATTCACCAGTCACGATAGCCTTGGCGCCCTCGATATGCGCAATGCGCTCGGCAACCGAATACATGATGCGACGATACATGATCACGCGCAGGTTGCTGGGGCAGGTCACCGAGATCTCACGCTGACAATCGCCAAACGGCACCACGTACAGGCGGCCGATCTGAACACCCGGCTCAAGCGCACGGATGATGTCCTGCACCAGATACTCGCTCGTATCAGGCGTCTGCGGACGACCGGAGAAATGTACCGGCACGCACACCGCGCCGCGACGCGCGAGCATCCAGGTCGCCACCGGAGAATCGATGCCCGACGACAGAAGCGTCACGACCTTGCCGGCAGATCCCACCGGCAAGCCACCCACGCCGCGCTCGGAGCGCGCATACACGTAGACGCTACCCTGGACCACCAGCACGTGCACCATCGCGTCGGGGTCGTGCATCTGGACCTTTTTGTCGGGAAACGCCTCGCACAGTACCTCGCCAACCTGTCGGTTGATATCAATCGAGGTGAGCTCGAAGTCGGTGTTAGAGCGCTTGGCATGCACCTTAAACGACTCGAAGGGACCAAATTCGCGCAGCGCCTTCACGGCGGCGGCGCAGTACTCCTGCGGGTCGCGGTTCGTATGATATGCCAGGGACACACGGGCAACGCCGGGGACGGTGCGGATGACGCGCGCCGCCTCGTCGGCCTGATGTTCATTAAAGGTCACGAGGATATAACCGGAAATTCGAGACACGGCATTCACGGAAAAGGCGGCCAAGGCCGCCTTGATATTATCCATGAGGATATGCTCAAAATGTGCGCGGTTCTTGCCCTTCAGTCCAACCTCGTGATAGTGGACCAGGCAGACGCGGGCTGCCATTTAGGCTTCAGCAACCTTGTGGCCGAGCGCCTTCTCGTAACGGGCCTCGTCGTAGGAGATATCACCGTCGACGATCTCGTCCATAGCCATCGAGATGGTATCGGCGCCGGAGAGCGCAATGGTGATGTCGTCGACATCCTGGACGGCAAGCACGCGGTTGTGCTGGCCACGCAGCATGCTGTTAATGTCGCAGGCACGCTTGGAGGCAAGCGAGGCGAGCAGGAAGCGATTGTGATCGGTCTTCTCCAGAAGATCGTCAATGCAAGGCTTTACAACGGACACGGACCTCAGATCCTTTCATGCATATCGAGAACGCGAACGAGCTCATCGGTCGCGCGGTCGAGATCGTCATTCACCACGACGTCGTCGTAGCGGTCGGCAAGGGCAAGCTCATGGGCGGCGTTTGCCATACGCAGCTCAATCGTCTCGGGCGTCTCGGTACCGCGACCGACCAGGCGATCGCGTAACACCTCAAGCGAAGGCGGCTTGATAAAGATCAACACGGCCTCGGGGAAACGTTCCTTGACCTGCAAGGCACCCTGGACATCGATCTCCAAGATTAGAGACGAACCAGAGGCAAGCTTGGATGTGACCTCGCTCACCAAGGTGCCGTAGCAGTTACCGTGGACCTCGGCCCACTCAACAAACTCACCGTTTGCCACGCGGCGGTCGAACTCCTCGCGCGTCAGGAAAAAGTAGTTAACGCCGTCGACCTCACCTTTGCGTGGTGCTCGCGTGGTAGCCGAAACCGTCAGGCCCAGGTTCGAGCGACGCTCGCGCACACGAGTGACGAGCGTGCCCTTGCCTGCACCTGACGGTCCAGAAATCACAAAGAGCTTTGATTCCTGAGCGCTCACTTATTTGGTCAGCTGCTCGAGGAGCTGCTCGCGCTGGCGGACGCCGAGGCCCTGAACGCGACGGGTAGCGGAGATGCCGAGCTCCTCCATGATCTTGGCGGCCTTGGCCTTGCCATAACCGGGGAGAGACTCGATGAGGGTGGAAACCTTCATGCGGGAAGCGATGGGGTCATCGGAGTTGAGCACGGACTCGAGGGACTTCTCGCCCTTCTTGATCTGCTCGCGAAGCTCAGCGCGGGCGTGACGTGCGGCGGCAGCCTTCTCAAGAGCCTGCTTGCGTTGCTCGTCGGTAAGCTGAGGGAGTGCCATTCGAACCTCCAAATAGTTGGGTTATATCTGATTCAATAATTGGCATTTTAGCACGTCAAACGCGCTAAATGCCTAATCGACGGCACCATAGGTTAGACGATACCTGCGAAAAGTGCAATATGCGGAGGTCAAAGTTGAGCCCCTGACCTGCGATTCCACACAAAGGATGGGAAAGTTTTCGCAGGCACAGGGGCTAATTTGTGCTAATGAGACCCAAAAGTGGTGACTTGAGGGAAACTTTTAGGCGACGTTTTCGACCAGCTCGGCAACGATAGCGTCAAATGCGGCAACCGGGTCGTCGGCACCGGTGATGGGTCGGCCAACCACGATGTGGCTCGCACCGCGCTCGATAGCCTGGGAGGGCGTCGCCACGCGGGATTGATCGCCCAGGGCGGCACCCACCGGACGCACGCCAGGAGTCACGATCAGCGCATCGGGGCCGAGCAGCTCGCGCATGTCATGGGCCTCCATCGGCGAGCACACGATGCCGTCGATGCCGTTGGCCTGGGCAAGCTTTGCCAGGCGGGCGGCTTCCTCGGCGACGGGCGACTCGACACCGATCTCGGCCAACGAATCCTGGTTCATGCTCGTGAGCACGGTGATGGCGACAAGCTTGGCGCGGTCCTCGCGCGCCTCCTCGGCACCCTCGCGGCACGCAGCGAGCATAGCGCCCGAACCCAGTCCATGGACCGAGAGCAGGTCGGCACCGGCAAGCGAGGCCGAACGGGCGGCACCGCGCACCTGATGCGGAATGTCATGGAACTTGAGGTCGAGGAAGACCTTAAAGCCCAGGTCCTTAAACGTCTTGACGATCTCGGGGCCCTCAGCGTAATAGAGCGTCATGCCGACCTTGAGCCAAGCGGCATGACCAGAGAGCTCGTGGGCGAGCTCGAGCGCACGCTCACGGTCGCAGTCGAGGGCGACGATAACACGGTCGCGGGCATCGGTCTCTAGCATTCGAAAGCACCTACCAGCTCATTGATGTCCTTCACGCCCTGGGACTCCGCCCAGGCCTCGAGCTCGTGCGCAATCTTGAGCGAAGCGCACGGATCGACAAAGTTGGCCATGCCGACCGATACGCAGGTGGCGCCGGCCAAAATAAACTCAGCCGCATCCTCGCCGGTCATGACACCACCGACACCGTTGATGGGGATATTGACGGCCTGGGCAACCTCCCAGACCATGCGCACGGCGATGTGGTGGCACAGCGGGCCCGAAAGGCCGCCCTTGGGCTTGGCCACGCGGGACTTGCGAGTGTGCACGTCGATGGCCATGCCCTGGATGGAGTTGATGACCGAAAGGCCGTCGGCGCCGGCGGCCTCGAGAGCCTTGCCAATCTCGGCGACGTTGACCGGAGCCATCTTTACGAACAGCGGCTTATCGGTCACCTTGCGGCAAGCAGCCATAACGGCAGAGGCACCCTCGGGCGTGGATCCCATGGCGGCACCGCCAGCAGCGATATTGGGGCAGCTCACGTTGATCTCGTAGCCGGCAGCCCAGGGGCACAGCTCGACATACATCTCGAGCGCGCGGACAAACTCGTCAACGGAGTGGCCGGCGACCTGACAAATGACCTGGCAGCCATCCTTGGAAAGCTGTTCGAGCCACGGGCCGGACTCACGGGCAAAGGCGGCCACACCGGGGTTCTGAAGGCCCACGGAGTTGATCATGCCGCCCGGGATCTCGGCCATGCGAGGCGCGGGGTTGCCGGGCCAGGGCTCGGCAGCACAACCCTTGGTGGTGATGGCACCCAGCTGGGAAACATCAAAGAAGTTCTGGAACTGCCAACCGTAGCCAAAGGTACCGGCTGCGGTGTTGATGGGGTTTTGCATCTTGACGCCGCCGAAATCGACGGCCATGTTCACGGTACCCACTAGAAGACCACCACCTTGGAAGCATCGAACACGGGGCCGCACATGCAGGCGCCCTTCATACCGTCGACCGTCTCGACATTGCAGGTGTTGCAGGCACCAAAGCCACAGCTCATCATGCGCTCGAGCGAAACCTCGCAGTACGCACCGGCCTCGGCGGCAGCGACGGCGACCTTCTTCATCATGACGGCGGGACCGCAGCTGGCGACGTAGTCGTAGCCGCGCTCGCCAAGCAGCTCGGCGGCAGGATCGGTGCAGAAACCGTGCATGCCGAGCGAACCGTCGTCGGTGCACACGTTAACCGTATCGCACAGCGAGCAGAACTCATCGACGCCCACGGCCTTGGACGCGGTACCAAAGCCCAGGCACACGTCGACGGCCACACCCTGCTCGGCAAGCTTACCGGCAAGGCACAGCACGGGCGGAACACCGATGCCGCCGGCGACAAGCAATGCCTTCCTGGTGCCCTCGGGTACCAGCCAGCCGCGGCCGCCAGGGCCCAGCAGGTTGGACTTGGAACCGGGGCCCATCTGCGACAGGCGACGGGTGTCGTCGCCCACGACGGCGTACCACAGCTCGACGGTGCCGGCCTGGGCGTCGGCGCGATAGTAGCTCAGGGGCACGCGAAGCAGCGAGGACGCATCGCCGGGTACGGCAATGTTCACAAACTGACCGGGCTTGAGCGCACTTGCAAGCTTGGGGGCCGAGATGACGAGCGAGAAGATGCCGTCGGCGATCTCCCGGTTCGAGACGACCTCGAAGTCGTGCATGCGTGCAGTGGAAGGTGTGGGCATAGACGCTCCAATCCCCCATGCGGTTGCATGGTCCAAACGAACAGAAAGCGCGGCACCGCAAGGGCGCCGCGCACAAAAGCGATAAGGCTATGCTAGCAGATGCAGCCGTCGGCAAGCGTCTGTTTACCGCCGACAAACACATCGGTGGCTCGACCGGTGAGCGTACGGCCAGCAAAACCGGAGTTCTCGGCGCGCGACTCGTAACCGTCCTCGCCGACCGTCCAGGTTACGGAGGGGTCGAACACGGTCAGGTCGGCAACGGAGCCCGCCTTGACCTGAACCTGGTCGAGGCCCAGGATTTCACGCGGTTTGATGGCCATGAGCTCGACCATGCGGCCCATGCTCATCTTGCCCGTGTTGACCAGCTCGGTGAGCACGAGCGACAGCGAGGTCTCGAGGCCGATCATGCCAAAGGGTGCGAGCTCGAACTCGCGGGCCTTCTCCCACGGGGTGTGCGGAGCGTGATCGGTAACGATCACGTCGACGGTACCGTCGATGACGCCCTGACGGATGGCCTCGGCGTCCTCGTCGGTGCGCAGCGGCGGATTGACCTTGAGCGAGGTGTTGTAGGTCTCGTCCAAGTCGTTCTCGGTCAGGAACATATGGTGCGGGGTGGCCTCGCAGGTTACCTGGACACCGGCGGCCTTACCGGCACGCACGAGCTCGAGGCCGTGAGCGGTGGAGATGTGCTGGATGTGCAGCTTGGCACCGGTCAGCTTGGCAATCTCGATGTCGCGGGCGATCTGAAGCTCCTCGCCGGCGGCCGGCCAGCCCTCGAGGGCCAGACGGGTCGAGACCTTGCCCTCGTTGATCTGGCCATGGCCGACCAGATCCTCGTCCTGGCAGTGGCTCATAAAGACCTTGCCGAACATCTTGCCGTAGTCCATGCAGCGACGGAGCATGCCCGCGCCCTGCACGCCACGACCGTCGTCGGTGAAGGCGACGGCGCCGTGGGCGACCATATCGCCCATCTCGGACATGGCCTCGCCCTTAAGACCGCGGGTCATGGCGCCCGACGGATAGACGCGGCAGTGACCGACCTCGGCAGCGCGGGACTTGACGAACTCCACGACGGTGCCGTTATCGGTGACGGGATCGGTGTTGGGCATGGCGCACACGCCGGTAAAGCCGCCCTTGGCAGCTGCGCGGGTGCCGCTCTCGATGTCCTCTTTGACCTCATAGCCGGGCTCGCGAAGGTGAACGTGCATATCCACCAGGCCGGGGACGAGGTACTTGCCGGAAAGGTCGCGGACCTCGGCTCCCTCGACGGCGAGATTCTCGCCGACCTCGGCGATCTTGTCGCCGTCAATCAGGACGTCAACGACACCGTCAAGATCGACGGACGGGTCGACGACGTGGGCATTCTTAAGAAGCAAGGCCATTATCGGCACCTCCAAGCAGCAGATACAGGATAGCCATACGCACGCAGATACCGGCGTAGACCTGCTCCAGGATGACGGAGCGTTGCGGGTGGTCGGCCATATAGGAGTCGAACTCGACGCCGCGGTTGATGGGGCCCGGGTGGCAGATGATCGCATCGGGCTTCATGAGCTTCTCGCGGTCCTTGGTCAGACTGAAGAGCTTGTGGTACTCACGAATGGTCGGGAACGGGGCGCCCTCGAGGCGCTCCTGCTGCACGCGCAGCATGTAGACGACGTCCAGCTCGGGCAGGACGGAATCGAGGTCGCTCGTCACGTGGTCGCAGCCCAGGACCTCGGGCGCCGGCGGCAGCAGAGTGCCGGGGGCGACGGCGTAGGTCTCGCAGCCCATGATCTTAAGGGCGGGGATCAGCGAGCCGCAGACGCGGGAGTGCGCGATATCGCCGACGACGGCAACCTTCAGACCGTGGAAGTCGCCCTTGTGCTCCCAGATGGTGTACAGGTCGAGCAGGGCCTGCGTGGGATGGTTGTGCTTGCCGTCGCCGGCGCAGATGACGCTCGCGGGCGAGTTCTGCGTGACGATGTAGGGAGCACCGGCATGCTTATCTCGCACGACGATGCAGTCGATCTTATAGGCGTTGAGGGTCTCGACGGTGTCGACGAGGCTCTCGCCCTTGACCGTGGAGGTCGAGGAGCCGCCAAAGTTGAGGCTGTCGGCCGAAAGACGCTTCTCGGCGAGCTCGAAGGAGCTGCGGGTGCGCGTCGAGGGCTCGTTGAACATGTTGACGATGGTCTTGCCCTTGAGCGTGGGGACCTTCTTGATCGCACGCTCGTTGACCTCGGAGAACGCCTTGGCGGTCTCGAGGATGAGCTTAATGTCCTCTTCGGAGTACTCGGTAATGTCGATCAGGTGCTTATGGTTGAACGCCACGGTACTACTCACCTCCCAGCGGCGCGGAGCCCACGTGGGAACCCGGCGCGACGTCGTTAATCTCGACGGCGGTGCGGCCGTCGACTTCCTTCATATATAGGTGCACGTTCTCCTCATGCGACGAGGGAACGTTCTTGCCGACAAAGTCCGGCGAGATGGGGAGCTCACGGTGGCCGCGGTCAACGAGGACTGCCAGCTCAATACGGCTCGGTCGGCCCAAGTCCATGACGGCGTCGAGAGCGGCGCGAATGGTACGGCCCGTATACAGGATGTCATCCACCAGCACGACGCGCTTGCCGTCGACGCTAAAGGGAATGTTGGTGGCGTGGATCGCGGGAGCGAAATTGGTAGCGTAGTCATCGCGGTAGAAGCTGATGTCGAGGCTGCCGAGCGGAACGTCGACGCCCTCGATCTCCTTGATCTCCTCGGCGAGCTTCTTTGCCAGAAGGTCGCCGCGCGTGACGATGCCGACCAGAGCGAGGTCTTCACAGCCCTCGTTGCGCTCGAGAATCTCGTGCGCGATGCGGGTCATCGCTCGATTGACGGCGGTCTCGTCCATGATGACCGCCTTGGGGGAAGTCGTGCCCATCGATCTCCTTCCTCACATGTCTTGACTGCTGACACAGTCAAAAAAATAGATGCCCGACCGCTCAAAGCGGACCAGACACCCACAGGAAGGGCTGCTCTTTGGCAGCTATGTAATTCCATGTGGGTATCTCGTACCCCTTTAATGGTCAAGGGATAGTGTAGCCAACCTCGAGCTTAATTGCGAGCATAAATACAGAGCAATCCGTAAACGGAGCCCGATGCTCAATAAACCTATATATATTTGTGGGACGAGCTTGAAAACGTACGCACGAGCTGGCATAATCCCCTCTGCTGCACGCAAATCGGATCTACGTCCAGGGCCGTGGCGTGAGCACTATCGCCAAAAGAGAAATATCTCTGTGTAGATTACGCACAGGGATCTGCTTCTGTGCTATAGTTCAGGCTTGTTTGTTAACGCGACATGTTCGTTTGTCGCCCAAGGAGGGTCAGTTATGTCCAAAGTTTGCGAAGTTTGCGGTAAGCACCCCGTTGCCGGTCGCTCCATCAGCCACTCTCACCGCGTCACCAACCGTAAGTTCCGCCCCAACATCCAGCGCGTCTACGTCGTCGTCGACGGTCACCGTCGCAAGATGAACGTTTGCTCCACCTGCCTCAAGTCCGGCAAGGTTGCGCGCTCCTAAATAAGGTCTTACCAACAAGTACCTCGGACTCTCCGGGTCAAAGACCTCGCGTTCACATAGAACTTACCAAAGGCGCCCTCCCCTACGGAGGGCGCCTTTTTGTACTCATTGGGGACAGACTTAGATGGGTGTTTTCACGCATTGGGGACAGACATGACGCACGCATGCGGCGTCCCGATCGGCTCCGGCCCCTATCTCACGCTGCATCCTTCCAGCCTGCAGTAGCCTTGGTCACGCTTGTGGCGCCAATACCGGTGATACGGGCAATTTGCTTGACCGTGAGATGTGCCCGCCTGAGCCTCAGCAGGCAGGCATCGCGTTCGGGGCGTGGCAGGGCCTTGAGCAGCGCAGGATCTATGCTCGGCAGGACTTCGCGCGCAACGGAAAGAGCCTCCTCATCGGGGATCCGCCGGCGCGGAAGAACCTCCACTGACCAGATGCGCCCGCCAACTTTCTTGAGATGCTCGCAATAGCGACGGGAGCCTCCGACAACATCGAGCATAGGGGCCGCATCACAGATGTCAAAGGGATCATAGCCCAGCTGATATGCCTTGTAGCTTGACCAGCGGTACGCCTCGAGCGAGTCGAGCACACCTTTCACGGGATTGAGATGGATGTAATCGAGTAGCTGTACCGCCTGTGTGTCTGACTCAACCGCGACCCGCGAATAGCGATTGTCAAACAGATGCCCCGTTCTCCCCGTTCTCCCCGTTTTCCCATTGAAATACTCATGTAAGCCTGTCCCCAATGAGCGTGGCGATGCAGGAAGGCAAGTTTTAGTTGAAACGATTCATTTGGTTGAAGCGTTTTAGTGTGCCTTTTAGAGGAATCTGACCGTTCGCCGATTAATTTCTTGCTATTATAGTAAGACGTAGGGTAAATCTCCGATCGCAAGGAGACACAAATGGTGAAAAAGTCACCGGAAAACACTACTCCCGCAATTGTGGACAACGTAGAGGCGCTTGAGGCTAAGCTCGCTCAGATGCGAGAGGCCCAGGCGCTTTTTGCTACGTACACGCAGGAGCAGGTCGACAAGATCTTCTATGAGGCCGCCATGGCTGCCAACAAGGCTCGTATCCCGTTGGCGAAGATGGCCATCGAGGAGACCGGCCGCGGCGTTCTTGAGGACAAGGTCATCAAGAACCACTACGCCGCAGAGTACATCTACAACGCTTACAAGAACACCAAGACCTGTGGTGTCCTGGAGCGCGACGAGGCTTACGGCATCACCAAGATCGCCGAGCCCATCGGCATCGTGGGCGCCGTCATCCCGACGACCAACCCCACTTCTACCGCGATCTTCAAGACGCTGATCAGCCTGAAGACCCGCAACGCCATCATCATCTCCCCGCACCCGGCTGCCGCCAAGTGCACCATCGCCGCCGCCAAGCTCGTGCTTGATGCCGCCGTCAAGGCCGGTGCCCCCGAGGGCATCATCGGCTGGGTTGATGTCCCCTCCATCGAGCTGACCAACATGGTCATGCGCGACGTCGACATCATCCTCGCCACCGGTGGCCCGGGCATGGTCAAGGCCGCTTACTCCTCGGGCAAGCCCGCCCTGGGCGTTGGCGCCGGTAACACCCCGGTCGTCATCGACGACACCGCCGACGTGCTGCTCGCCGTCAACTCCATCATCCACTCCAAGACCTTCGACAACGGCATGATCTGCGCTTCCGAGCAGTCCGTGACCGTCATCGACACCATCTATGACCAGGTCAAGGCCGAGTTCCAGAAGCGCGGCTGCTACTTCGTCAAGCAGGGTGCCGAGATGGAGGCCCTGCGTGCCGCCATGTTCAAGAACGGCTCTCTCGACCACCGCATCCCCGGCATGGCTGCCGCCAAGATCGCCGAGCTCGCCGGCATCGAGGTTCCCGCCAAGACCAAGATCCTGATCGCCGAGGTCACCTCCACCGACCCCGCCAAGGAGGAGTTCTCCCACGAGAAGCTCTCCCCGGTCCTGGCCATGTACCACGCCAAGGACTTCCAGGAGGCCGTCGACAAGGCCGAGCACCTGGTGCTCGCCGGTGGCCCGGGCCACACCGCCTCTCTGTACGTGCACCCCGCCCAGGCCGAGAAGATCAGCCTGTTCGAGCACGTCATGAAGGCCTGCCGTATCGTCATCAACACCCCGTCCTCGCACGGCGGCATCGGTGACCTGTACAACTTTGGCATGAAGCCGTCTCTGACCCTGGGCTGCGGCTCCTGGGGCGGCAACTCCGTCTCCGAGAACGTTGGGGTGAAGCACTTGATCAACGTTAAGACTGTGGCCGAGCGCCGTGAGAACATGCTGTGGTTCCGCGCTCCCGAGAAGGTCTACTTCAAGAAGGGTTCCACGCCCGTCGCCCTCGACGAGCTCGGTACCGTCATGGGCAAGAAGCGCGCCTTCATCGTCACCGACCAGTTCCTCTTCAAGAATGGCAACACCCGCGCCATCGAGGCCAAGCTCGACGAGATGGGCATCGCCCACGACTGCTTCTACGACGTCGAGCCCGATCCGTCGCTGCAGTGCGCACGTCGCGGCGCCAAGCAGATGGCTCTCTTTGAGCCGGACGTCATCATCGCCGTCGGCGGTGGCTCCGCTATGGACGCCGGCAAGATCATGTGGATGATGTACGAGCACCCCGAGTGCAAGTTTGAGGACATGGCCATGGACTTCATGGACATCCGCAAGCGTATCTTCACCTTCCCCGAGATGGGCAAGAAGGCCTACTTCGTCGCCGTCCCGACCTCTTCGGGTACCGGCTCCGAGTGCACGCCGTTCGCCATCATCACCGACAAGGAGACCGGCATCAAGTGGCCGCTCGCCGACTACGCGCTGCTCCCCAACATGGCTATCGTCGACGCCGACAACTGCATGACCGCCCCGCGCGGCCTGACCGCTGCCTCCGGCATCGACGTCATGACCCACGCCATCGAGTCCTACGTCTCCATCATGGCTTCCGACTACACTAAGGGCCTCTCCGAGCGCGCTGCTAAGCTCGTCTTCGAGAACCTGCCCTCCAGCTTCACGAACGGTGCCAAGGACCCGCATGCCCGCGAGGAGATGCACAACGCCTCCTGCATGGCCGGTATGGCCTTCGCCAACGCCTTCCTGGGCCTCAACCACTCCATGGCCCACAAGCTCGGCGCTTTCCATCACCTGCCCCACGGCCTCGCAAACGCCGTCATCCTGACCCGCGTTATGCGCTACAACGCCGCCGAGGCTCCCGTCAAGATGGGTACCTTCTCCCAGTATCCTTACCCCAACGCGCTGCACAACTACGCCGAGATGGCCAAGTACTGCGGCATCGAGGGCAAGGACGACAAGGAGGTCTTCGAGAACTTCATCACGAAGCTCGAGGAGCTCAAGGACTTCATCGGTGTCAAGAAGACCATCGCCGACTACGGTGTTGACGAGCAGTACTTCCTCGACACCCTCGACGAGATGACCGAGCAGGCATTCAACGACCAGTGCACCGGCGCTAACCCGCGCTACCCGCTCATGAGCGAGATCAAGGAGCTCTACCTGGACGCCTACTACGGCCGCGAGCCCCAGGACTACGCCGTCTGCTAGTTTTTAGCACGGTTATTTGCGGCGGGGGTGCACGGGTGTACGCACGCCCCCGCCGTTGCTTCTATCGCATCGTTGAAAGGATGCAATCATGCTGCTCCCCGATTCCAAGACCGAGCTCGTCCGTCGCGGCAACAAGGTCGTTTACGACCTGGGTGACAAGATCGTCAAGGTCTTTAACGAGACCAAGCCCGTCTCCGACGTGTTCAACGAGGCTTTGAATCTTGCCCGCATCAATGAGTGCGGCATCCGCAGCCCCAAGGCTCTCGAGGTTTCTCAGCTCGAGAACGCCAACGGCTGGGCTCTCGTGACCGAGAAGGTTCCGGGCACCACCCTTGCCGAGAAGATGACTGCCGAGCCCCAGCGCTTTGGTGAGTACCTCGAGATGTTCGTCGACCTCCAGATCGAGATCCACGGCTACACCTCCCCGCTGCTCAACCGTCAGCGCGATAAGTTCGCCCGCATGATCGACAGCCTCGATCAGCTCAATGCCACCACGCGCTACAACCTTCAGGAGCGTCTGGACGGCATGACCAAGGAGTTCAAGGTCTGCCACGGCGACTTCAACCCCTCCAACGTCATCGTCGGCGACGACGGCCAGCTGTACGTCTGCGACTGGGCACATGCCACCCAGGGCTCCCCTGCTGCCGACGTTGCCACCACCTACCTGCTCTTTGCCCTCAACAGCAAGGACCAGGCTGAGGCCTACCTGGAGCTCTACTGCGACCGCGCCGACATGCCCATGCAGGTCGTGCGTCAGTGGACGAGCATCGTCGCCGCTTCCGAGCTCGCTCGTAAGCGCAACGTGAACGATGAGTTCCTTAAGAACTGGATCGACGTCGTCGATTATCAGTAGTATCTGAGCGATTTATTTCGCATCGGAGGCACAAAGGAAAACCCCGCAGCTCATTTGGGCAGTGGGGTTTTCCTTTACCCGTCGAGCTTATTCACGCAACAAAAAAGACTGCTCCGCATCTCATCCTAAGAGAGATGCGGAGCAGGCCTGCAATTACATCTACTAGCAGAAATGTCGATTAACGACGGGCAGCTTTCACAAGCTCGGCAACCTTTGCGACGACCTCGTCGATCGCCACATCCTCGCGCTCGCCCGTGGCACGGTCCTTGAGCTCGACGGTGCCGTTCTTAAGACCACGCTTGCCGAGCACCACCTGATACGGGAAGCCCATAAGGTCGTTGTCGGCAAACTTAAAGCCAGGACGCTCATCGCGATCGTCGACGACGACCTCGATACCCTCGGCGCACAGACCATCAACAATCTGCTCGCAGACGCTAGCGCACTCCTCCTTCTTGGGATCGAGCGGAATCACCGCGACCTCGTACGGAGCAACGGAGACCGGCCAGACAATACCGTACTCGTCGTTGTGCTGCTCCACGACGGCAGCGAGCGAGCGAGACACGCCCACGCCGTAGCAACCCATGATAAGCGGCTTCTCCTTGCCATCCTCGTCCATAAAGGTGGCACCCATGGCCTCGGAGTACTTGGTGCCCAGCTGGAACACCTGAGAAACCTCGATGCCGCGAGCAGCGGAAAGCGGCTTGCCGCAGTGCGGGCAGGGATCGCCGGCGACGACGGTGACCAGATCGGCCCACTCGTCGACGGTAAAGTCGCGCTCGGGGCAGGCACCGGTAAAGTGATAATCGACCTCGTTGGCACCGCAGGCCCATTGCTTGGACTCGCGCAGACTCTCGTCGCACACTAGACGGATGCCCTCGGGCAGGTTAACCGGTCCGATAAAGCCCTTGTGCAGACCGTAGGTCTGCAGCTCCTCGTCGGTCATCATGCGATAGCCCTTGCCAAAGACGTGCTCGGCCTTGCAGTCGTTGAGCTCATGATCGCCCGGAACGATGGCCACAACAGGCTTGCCCTCGGCGTCGATGAGAGCCAGGGACTTGCGCGTACCGTTCTCGGGGAAGCCGAAGAACTTGGCAACAGCCTCGATGGTGCCCATGCCCGGAGTCTCGACCTTGGTGAGTGTGCCGTCGCCGGGGCCCTCGGTCACAACGACCTTGGTGCTTGCAGCCTCGTCATCGGCAGCAAAGCCGCAATCGTCGCAGTAGACCAGCGAAGCCTCACCGGCGTCGGCCAGCGCCATGTACTCGACGGAGGTATCGCCGCCGATCTCTCCGGAATCGGCGACGACGGGCAGGGCCTTGATATAGCAGCGCTCGCAGATGTTGGCGTAGGCCTGCTTCATCTTGTCGTACTCCTCCTGCAGACTCTCCTGCGTGGCAGAGAAGCTGTAGGCGTCCTTCATGATGAACTCGCGACCGCGCATCAGGCCAAAGCGGGGACGGAACTCGTCGCGAAATTTATCCTGGATGTGATAGAGATTCACCGGCAGCTGCTTGTAGGAACGCAGCTCATTGCGCACCAGGGCAGTCACGGTTTCCTCGTGCGTGGGGCCGAGCACGAACTCGCGGCCGTGGCGGTCATCAAAGCGCACGAGCTCCTTGCCATAGGCATCGATACGGCCCGACTCACGCCACAGCTCGGCATCGACCATGATGGGCATCATGAGCTCCTGGGCGCCGGCAGCATCCATCTCGTCGCGCACGATGTTCTCGATCTTGCGAATCGAGCGCCACGCGAGCGGCAGATAGGAATACAGGCCGGCGGCCTCCTTGCGAATCATGCCGGCACGAAGCAGCAGGCGATGGCTCGCAAGCTCGGCGTCGGCCGGATCCTCTTTAAGCGTCGGAGCATAAAGCTTAGACATATACATTGCTCGAGTCATTTATTTCTCCTCAATAAGCTTGTCGACCTCGGCCATTAGCGCGTCGACAATTTGGTCCTCAGCTACTTTACCAATGATCTGGCCGTGCGAAAAGAGCAGGCCCTGACCTCGTCCGCAGGCAACACCCAAGTCGGCGTCAGAGGCCTCGCCGGGGCCATTGACTGCACAGCCCATCACGGCAATCGAAAGCGGCGCGGAGTAGTTCTTAAGCCGCTCAGTGACCTCCTCGGCGATAGGAATGAGGTTGACCTGGCAGCGAGCGCACGTGGGGCACGATACGATCTCGGGGCCACGGCGGCGAAGACCCAGCGACTGCAGAATACCCCAGGCGACCGGCGGTTCCTCGACCGGATCGGCCGTGAGCGAGACGCGCATGGTGTCGCCAATGCCCTCGGAAATCAAAATTCCCAGGCCCACAGAGCTCTTAATGGTGCCCTGGAGCTTGGTTCCGGCCTCAGTCACGCCCAAATGAAGCGGAACATGGGGGATTTCGCGCGACAGGGCACGATAGGTGTCAAGCGTCGTGGACACGCTATGAGCCTTGGCGGAAAGCACGATATTGGTAAAGCCGCGATCCTCAAAATGCTTGACGAAACGCTCGCTCGACATCACGAGCTTTTCGGGCTGCGAAAGGTCATCGCGTTCGGCGATATCCTGCTCAAGCGAGCCCGCGTTCACGCCAATGCGAATCGCGCACCCAGCGGCACCCGCGGCATCGATCACGGCATCGACCTTGGCCCAATCGCCGATATTGCCGGGATTGATGCGCAGCTTGGCAGCACCGGCCTCAACGGCACCAATGGCGAGCTTATGGTTAAAGTGAATATCGGCAACAATCGGCACCGGAGACTCCGCACAAATCATGCGAAAGCCCTCGAGCGCAGCCTCGGTGGGCACGCTCACGCGCACAACATCACAACCCGCCTGGGCAAGCGCGCGCACTTGCGCAAGCGTCGCCTGGGCGTCAGCGGTATCGGTGCAGGTCATGGACTGAACCACAACCGGAGCGCCGCCGCCTATCTGCACGTCGCCCACAAAAACGGGGCGCGTCAGCTCGCGCGGCAAAGGATGAGACAAAGACAATCCAAACACTCCCCTACAAAATAAATCGAAGGACGTCGGAACGAAGCATATAGACAAACAGCAGCGCAAAGAGCGCGATGCCCACATAGCTCACAATCGTCTGGACCTTGAGCGGAAGCTCGCGGCCAGCAATCTTTTGAATGATCTCGATGACCAGCTTGCCGCCATCGAGTGGTGGGATGGGCAGCAGGTTCATAAAGCCAAGCGAGAACGAAATGAGGGCGGCAAACGAAAGGAACGTGGCAGGGCCGGCAGCAGCAGCCTGTGAGGACATAACGCTAATGCCCACGATCGAAGAAGACTGATCGAGAATCTCCATCGTATGCTGCGGCTGGAGCAGGCGCATCACGCCCTCAGCAGTCTGCTGAACATAGGAGAACGACAGCCGCGCCGACGTAATGGGGTCCAAATGGACCACTTGCGTGGAGGCATAAACGCCCAAACGTTCGTCCTCCTTGAGCGCGACCGCGGTAGAAAGATTCTTACCGTCGTGCTGAAACTCAATGGCGATATCGTCCTTGCCGGCGGCCGTTCCGATCGCATCGTACACGTCCATCCAGGAAGAGCACGACACGCCATCGACACTAAGAATTGCGTCGCCGGCCTCGATGCCCGCCTTGGCGGCTATAGAGCCTTCTTCAACCTGACCGATCACATTGCTATCGACCGGCACCGATACGCCGGCGATAGAGTAGATGCTCATAAGCAGCAAAAAGCCCGTCAGGATATTGACGAGAATGCCCGCGAGCAGCATAAAGGCACGCTTGAGAAAACCCTGGCCCAGATAGGTATGCGAACGCTCCTGCTCAAGAAACTCGGAAGCGGCGACCGGCAGCTCCCACACATCGCCCTCGGCTGTCGCATGCTCTCGATCGAACTTGCGGCCGTCAAAGGTGGTATATCCTGCAGCATCGCGCGGCAGCGTCTGGTACCTAACCGGATAGTAGCTGGGTGAAGGCTTCTCCCCTTCCTCGTACCAAGGCGCAATGGAACCCCAGCCCAAAAGCAAGGCGCAAGCCTCGAGAACATCCTCCTCGGACAGCTCCAGCTCGACGGAAAGGTCTGCAACTGAAACGCGACCATGACGATAGATCGCAGCAAGCACACGGTCGGCACACGAGACATCGGTCGGGTCCATACCGCAGATAGCGGCATAACCACCCAGCAGCAGCGGCGTCACGCCAAACTTGGTACCGATGCGACGCGACGTATGATGAATATCGAAGCGGCACGGTAGGCCCAAGAAAAACTCGGTGACGCGCACGCCGCACGCACGGGCCGCCAAAAAGTGGCCGCCCTCGTGCAAAAACACGAGGACGGAAAGCATCAGTAGGCCCCAAAAGACCGATGAGAGAACGCTCAGAACAGTATCCATAATACGAAAAAGCAATCCTTATGGGTTAGGAACGGGTTGCGGCGAGCACCTGCGCAGCCTTTTCACGCGCCCACGCATCGATGTCGCGAAGCTGCTCAAACGAATCGACCGCCTGCATATCGTGGGCATCCATGCAGGATTCCACAATGCGATCGATATCGGTAAAGCTGCAGCCATCGTGCAGGAAGGCATCGACGGCGACCTCGTTGGCGGCATTGAGCACGCACGGCATGGTGCCACCCGTCTTGCCGGCACGTTCGGCCAGTGCCAGACAGCGGAAGGTATCCATGTCGGCAGCATCAAACGTGAGCTGCCCCAGCTCGCGGAAATCGATACGAGGCGCCGGGGTATCCCAACGCTCGGGATACGAGAACGCGAACTGGATGGGAATACGCATGTCGGAAGCACCGAGATGCGCCATCACGGAGCCGTCGGCGAACTCGACCATAGAGTGAATCTTGGACTGACGCTGCACGACCACGTTAATGAAATCGAGGTCGCAGTTAAACAGATGCATGGCCTCAATTCGCTCCAGGCCCTTGTTCATGAGAGTGGCGGAGTCGATGGTGATCTTGGCACCCATGGCCCACGTGGGATGTGCGAGGGCATCGGCACGCGTCACGCGATTGAGCTCGTCGCGCGTGCGGCCAAAGAACGGACCGCCCGAGCAGGTGAGCCAAATACAATGAGCCTCGCGTGGGTTCTCCCCCAGATAGCACTGGTAGATGGCGGAGTGCTCAGAGTCGACTGGAATAAGCTGGCCCGGTTGCGCCAACGGCATAAGCAAGTCGCCACCGACGACGAGGGACTCCTTGTTGGCAAGGGCAAGGCGCTTATTCGAGGTCAAGGCCGCATGGCTCGCCTCGAGACCGGCGGCGCCCACAATAGCAACGAGCACGCAGTCGACATCGTCGCGACGCGCGAGCTCGCAAACCGCCTGCGCGCCAACGCCGAGCTTCGTTCCCTCGGGCAACTCCTGCAGCACGGCGTCATCGCCATGAGCGACATCGGCCACGGCAACGGCCGGGACCGAAAACTCGCGGGCGGCGGCAACGAGCTCCGAGGTGCTGGAGTTAACGGACAGTGCCGTCACCTGCAGTCGATCGGCATGCTGACGGCATACATCGAGTGCCTGCGTGCCGATAGAGCCCGTACAGCCCAGAATGGCAACGCGAAGGCGTCCATCGGGGCCATACGTCGTCTGGAATGACATTACAGCACGCCTCCGATCATCAAAAGCAGCTGCGCGGTAATGCAGCCAAAGATAAGCGAGTCGCTACGATCGAGCATGCCGCCATGGCCCGGAATAAGGTTGCCAGAATCCTTGACGCCCACGCCACGCTTGATGCGTGACTCGATGAGGTCACCGATAACGCCCAGGATGGAGACAACCACGCCGCAAAGCAGCGCATAGGGCAAGCTCAGCTTATAGAAATGCGTCGCCCACAAAATAAGCCAGATAAGAACCGAGCCCAAGATGCCGCCGACAAAGCCCTCCCAGCTCTTTTTGGGAGAGATCTTGGGGACCATCTTGTGCTTGCCGATACGGCTGCCCACGATGTAGGCAAACGAATCGGAGACCCAGAGAGACGCGCAAACACCCACCGAAAGCAGGGCGCCGGCAAAACCGGGCACGGCATCGCGCAGCAGCACGATGGCCGACAGCATAAAACCGGTGTAGATGGGACCCATGAGTGTCACAGCCACATCGGATATGCGGGTACGCGACGAACAGACATACCAAATGCCCACCGCAAGCATCAATGCAAAAAGCAGCGCATTCAACAGCAGCGAGTCGCCCAGCGCCGAGAGCGGAAAGAGCACGGCGGCAGCGATACCCAGGCGCTCGTTGGCCACCTTGCCATCGAGCTTCGTCATGCGGAAATACTCAAAGCAGCACAGGCCGCTCATGACGGAGACGAAGATGGCGGTGGGAACGATACCCAAAACCAGGCAGAGAATAAATACGACGGCGTAGACGATACCTGCGGCGGCACGGGTAATAAAGCCGGCAAGCCACGAAGTCGCGGCCGCGCCGCTCTTGGCGGCAGGCGCCTTGGGAGCAGACGCCTTGGGACGATCGGACACGATTAAGCCTCCTCGGTCTTGCTCAGTCCACCAAACCTACGGTCGCGGCCCTGATAGGCCAAAATGGCGTTGACAAGACCCCAACGATCAAAGTCGGGCCAATAGGTATCGGTGACATAAAACTCGGAATAGGCAACCTGCCACAGCAGATAGTTCGAAAGGCGAAGCTCGCCGGAGGTTCGAATCACAAGCTCAGGATCGGGTAGCCCAGCGGTGTACAGGTGCGAAGCAACCATATCATCGTCGATAGCGGCCGGAACGATCTTTCCGGCAGCGGCATCGAGCGCGATCTGACGGACGGCACGGGTGATCTCGGCACGGGCTCCGTAGTTGACGGCAAGTGCCAGCGTCATGCCGGTATGGTCGGCACACTCGGCAAGACCTCGCTCAAAGACATCGCGGGTCTTCTTGGGCAGTGCGGATATATCGCCCAAAAAGACAACGCGCACGTTTTCGCGCTTAAGCAGCGGCAGCTCATCGATAAACGTCTTAGCAAACAGATGCATTAAAACGTTGACCTCATGCTGAGGACGATTCCAGTTTTCGGTGGAAAACGCATAGGCCGAAAGGACGTCGACGCCCAAACGCACGCATGCGGTAATAATCTCGCGCAGGGAGACGATACCGGCCTTGTGTCCCTCGGTGCGGGCAAGACCGCGCGCCGTGGCCCAGCGACCGTTACCGTCCATGATGCACGAAATATGATGCGGAATCTTATTGAGGTCAAGGTCGGAAAAACCGACGCCCGCAGGGGCGTCGGCAAAGTACTCGACCAGTTTGTTCTCGTCGTATTGCACCTTAGATCTCCATGACCTCGGCTTCTTTTTCCTTCAGAAGCTCCTCGACCTTGGCAACATACTCATCGGTATGCTTCTGGACCTTGGCCTGCTCGCGACGGACATCGTCCTCGGTGAGCTCTTCGTCGCGCTCGAGCTTGTTGTTAAAGTCGCGACGGATGTTGCGAATGGAGACCTTGGCCTGCTCGGCATACTCGCGGCACTCCTTGACGAGCTCGCGACGACGCTCCTCGGTGGGAGCCGGGAACGGCAGGCGCACGACGGTACCGTCAGAGTTGGGAGTAATTCCCAGATCGGAAGCGCTGATAGCCTTCACGATTGCGTTGACGAGCGCCTTGTCCCAGGGCTCGATAAGCAGCATGTGAGCCTCGGGGGTCTTAACGGCGGCAACCTGGGTAACCGGCGTGGGAACACCGTAGTAATCGACCGAAATGTCGGACAGAATGTTAGCGTTGGCGCGGCCCGTGCGAACCTTGGAGAAGTTGTGCTTGAGGGACTCGAGCGACTTGTCCATGTGGGCGGTGATATTCTCTGCCATGCTTAATCCTCCTGATAGACGAGCGTGCCGACGGGCTCACCCGAAAGCGCGCGTTTGACGGTGTCCTCGCCATCGATGTTGAGGACCAAAATCGGCATACGGTTATCCTGGCACAGCGCCGTGGCCGTGGAATCCATAACCTGCAGACCGCGGACGAGAACCTCGTGATAGGTAATCTTGTCAAAACGGACGGCATCGGAACACTTGACAGGATCCTTGTCGTAGATGCCGTCAACCTTGGTGGCCTTAATCAGAATCTCGGCACCGATCTCGCAGGCACGAAGAGCCGCGGCGGTGTCGGTCGTAAAGTACGGATTGCCCGAACCGGCGGCAAAAATAACGACATTACCCTTGGAAAGGTGGTTGATGGCGCGACGGCGAATATAGGGCTCGCAGATCTCGTTCATCTGGATAGCGCTCATCACGCGGCAGGGAACATCGTTGTGCTCAAAGGCATCCTGCAGGGCAAGCGCGTTCATAACGGTTGCCAGCATGCCCATGTAGTCGGCCTGGGCGCGCTCCATGCCACCGGCAGCGCCGGCCATGCCGCGGAAAATGTTGCCGCCGCCGACAACAACGCCGACCTCATGGCCAACGGCGAGCAGCTCCTTGACCTGCTTGGCAAGATGGTCGGTAATCTTGGGGTCGATGCCATATTGGCCGTCGCCCATCAGTGCTTCGCCGGAAAGCTTCAGAAGCACGCGTTTATATCGGATGTCGGACAAAGCGATCCTCCTTTAATTAGACTCTCAATATGATAGCAAAGGCTCTGATAAGAGCCATGAAAAAGCAGGCTGTGAGTAAAACCCACAGCCTGCTCATTACCAGCTACAAGAGCTTATTTACTCGCCACGGACCAGACGGTCGAAGGCAACGACGGTAATGCTATCGCCGAGCTCCTTGGAGACCTGCTCAGCGTACTTCTTGATGGTGAGGGAGCTGTCCTTGATGAACTCCTGCTCGGTAAGCACGGACTGCTTGTAGAACTTCTCCAGACGGCCAACAGCCATCTTCTCCTGGATAGCCTCGGGCTTGCCGGACTCGGCAGCCTGAGCCATGTAGATCTCCTTCTCGTGCTCGACGGTCTCGGCCGGAACCTGATCGCGGGTAGCGCAAATCGGGGCGACGGCGGCAACCTGAAGGGCAACGTCGTGAGCGAAGGTCTTGAAGGACTCGGCCTGAGCGGTCTCGGCCTTCTCGAAAGCGAACTCGACGAGGACGCCGATCTTACCACCCATGTGGATGTAAGAAGCAAGAGCGCCGTTCTCGACCTTGCGGGCGGAGAAACGAGCGATCTTCATGTTCTCGCCCATGATGTGAATCATCTCGGTGAGCTCGGAGGAAACGGTCTCCTCGCCCATCGGCTTCTCGAGCAGAGCATCGACATCGGCCGGCTCGGTGGAAGCGACAACCTCGGCGACCTTGGAAGCAAAGCCGGTGAACTTGGCGTTGGAGCCGACGAAGTCGGTCTCGCAGGAAAGCTCGAGCAGAGCGCCGGACTTGCCGTCCTCGGAGACGAACGCGGCGACAGCGCCCTCGTTGGTCTCACGGCCAGCCTTCTTGGCAGCCTTGGCGAGGCCGTTCTTGCGCAGAACGTCAACAGCGACGTCCATGTCGCCGTCAGCCTCGACGAGAGCCTTCTTACACTCCATCATCGGGGAGTCGGTCATCTCGCGGAGCTGCTTGACCATAGCGGCAGTAATCTGGGCCATTGTGGTTCCTTTCAAAGAGATGAAAAAGAATTAACTAAGACTGATTTACTCGGCCTTGGGCTCAGCGGCCATCTCGGCCTCGGAGACCTGCTCCTTACCGGAGCCAGCGAGGCAGGCGTCGGCCATGAGCTCGCACATAAGGGTGACAGCGGAGATGGCGTCATCGTTGCAGGGGATGCCGTACTCGACCTCGTCGGGATCGGAGTTGGTGTCGATCAGAGCGACGACGGGGATGTTCAGGCGCTGGGCCTCCTTGATGGCGTTCTCCTCGCGCTTGGTGTCGATGACGAAGAGAGCCTGGGGCAGACCCTTCATGTCGCGGGCGCCACCGAGGTTGGTCTGGAGCTTAGCGAGCTCCTTGCCGAGCACTGCCTGCTCCTTCTTGGGCAGCACTGCCATGCGGCCGTCCTCGACCATGGCCTCGAGCTCCTCCATGCGGTTGATGCGGGAGCGGATGGTGACGAAGTTGGTCAGCATACCGCCGAGCCAACGCTGGTTGATGTAAGGCATGTTGGCGCGCTCAGCGGCGTTCTTAACGGCCTCCTGAGCCTGCTTCTTGGTGCCGACGAACAGCACGTTGCCGCCCTTGGCGACGTTCTTGACGAAGGTGTAGGCCTGGTCGGCGTCAAGGATGGTCTGCTTGAGGTCGAGGATGTAGATGCCGTTGCGCTCACCGAAGATGAACGGCTTCATCTTGGGGTTCCAGCGACGGGTCTGGTGACCGAAGTGGCAGCCGGCCTCGAGCAGGGTGCGGATATTAATCTTGGTAGCCATGTTAAACCTCCTGTGGTTTGCCTCCGCGCGGGGTCATCCTCCAAAACCAACCCAGACATGTGCTACCAAAGCCCGGGCACCACGGTATGAAGTAGCCGCGCGTGCGTGATAAAAACCTGTTGCCGTGAAGCAACCCGATGAATGATAGCAGGATTGCCTCTTCCTGCCAACCCGCAATCAAAACCACACACCTCGGTGCGGCGCGGGGCCCGTCTCCTACTCGCCGCGGGGGTGGGCCTGACTCACGGCGCGCTTGAGTCGATCGGGCGTGAGGTGCGTATAAATCTGCGTCGTGGACAAGCTCGCATGCCCAAGCAGCTCCTGAACCGAGCGGAGATCCGCGCCGCCCTCGAGCAGGTCGGTCGCAAAGGTATGACGCATCGCATGCGGGGCGATGTCGGCAGGAATGCCGGCAAGTGCCGCAAGCATATGGAACCGCCTCCTAAGCATGGCGGCACTCATGCGGTTTCCGCGCGCCGAGATAAACAGCGGATGCGCGCCGTTCGCACCGTCGTTACGCTTTGCCTGTGCAAGGAGCTGCGGCCTCCCTTCCTCAATATAGCGGCGGGTAGCCTCGAGAGCGCGCCGATACAGGGGCACGATACGCTCCTTGCTCCCCTTGCCCCAAAGTCGCAGCGTTCGCTCGGACCAACCGATAGACTCCACGTTGAGCGCCGCGAGCTCCGAGATTCGCGCGCCGGAGGCATAGAGCAGCTCGAGCATCGCCGCATCTCGCAGCCCCGCAGGCGTCGAGGTGTCGGGGGCCTCGAGCAACGACTCGACTTGCCGGGTCGTCAGCACGCCGGGAAGATCGCGCGGCAGCTTGGGCGAGGAAATCGCCGAGACCGCATCGCCCTCAACGATTCCCTCGGCAGCCATCCACCGATAGAGCGAGCGTATGGCAGACAGGTGTGCCGCAAGGGTCCGAGCCGCCACCTGGCCACGCGACAGCTCGGCCAAATAGGAGCGAACGGTCCGCACGTCGGCGGCGCGAGCGTCGATGCCCTCGCGGTCGCACCACGCGGCGAAGCGCTCGAGCCGCGAGGTGTAGGCGGTTACCGTATTGGGAGCGAGTCCTTCGACGCGTGCAATGTAGGCAATGAACGAGTCGACGGCATCGTACAGGTCAAAAGCTATGACCTCTCGCCTCCAAACAGATCGGAGCGCGATTCCAGATAGGCATCCAGGGCCTTGAGGGCGCGGTCCGCGTAAGCCTGGTAACGATCGCGCTTGCTGCGACGCTTACCGTCCTCGAGCGGCGGCACAAGACCAAAGTTGACGTGCATGGGCTGGTAGCCCACCGTAGCCGGATCGGTCGCATACCCCACAAGCGCGCCCAGGGCGCCCACGCGCGGCAGCTCGACGCCCGCGGCCCCGATGGCCTCGGCATAGGTGTTGAGCGCAGCGAGCAGACCCGTCGCCACGGCCTCCATGTACCCCTCGGTACCAGTAATCTGACCGGCAAGACGCACGCTCGTGCCGGGAACGGCAAAGGTGCCATCGAGCACGTGTGGCGCATCGACAAAGGTGTTGCGGTGCATGACGCCGTAGCGGAAGAACTCGGCGTTCTCCAGGCCGGGAACCATATGGAAGACGCGCTTCTGTTCGCCGAAGGTCAGGTTGGTCTGGAAGCCAACTAGGTTATAGGCGGTCTTCTCCTTGTTCTCGGCGCGCAGCTGAATTGCCGCCCAGGGACGGCGACCGGTGCGCGGGTCGGTGAGCCCGACGGGCTTCATGGCGCCAAAGCGGATGGCATCCTTGCCCGTGCGCGCAACCTCCTCGGCAGGCTGGCAGGCCTGGAACAGGTCCCCGCCCTCAAAATCCTTGAGCACCACGCGCTCGGCCGTTGTGAGCGCCTCGATAAAGGCCTCGTACTCTTCCTTGTTGAGCGGGGCATTCAGATAGTCGCCACTCCCCTGCTCCTCGTAGCGCGACTGCGAGAACAGCACGTCCATATCGAGCGTCGAGGCATCGACAATCGGGGCGGCCGCGTCAAAGAACGCCAGGGCGTCACCACCGACAAGCTTCATGACCTCCTCGCTCAATGCCGGCGAGCACAAGGGACCCGCGGCGATAACCACATGACCCTCGGGGATCTGGGTGACCTCACCGTGGACGACCTCGATATTGGGGCGGGCGGCAACCTCGGCCTCGACGAGCTCGGAAAACTTGACGCGGTCGACCGCCAGGGCGCCGCCAGCGGGAACGGCCGCACGATGAGCGCAGTCGAGCAGCACCGAGCCCATGCGCTCGAGCTCGGCCTTCAGCAGGCCGGCGGCGGAATCGGGACGGGTCGACTTAAACGAATTGGAGCAGACGAGCTCCGCCAAGTGATCGGTATGGTGGGCAGGAGAGCTCACCTGCGGGCGCATCTCGCACAGCTTTACGGCGAACCCGCGATCTGCCAGCTGAATCGCGCATTCCGATCCCGCCAGACCGCCACCGATAACCGTCACCTGATCAAACAGCATCTGCAAACACCTTTCTAATTGACACGTTTTCCATTGTGACCGAAGGGCGTCTGGGCGTGAAGGGCAAACTTGGAGGGCGCATACCTTCCATCCATCATGCGCTCGATGAGGCCCTCGAGCTCGAGCGAGCCCAGGAGCTTGAGCACACCGACGGCATCGAGGGAGACGAGTGTGGCGATGTCTTCAACCTTGAGCGGCGAGGCGATGAGGGCATGCATCACAGTCTGCTGTGTGGCATCCAGGTCGGCGATGCCGGGCGCATCGGGACGCGAATAGCGCAGGGTACCGTAGATTCGAGAGATGGCCATCTCGATGGACTCCTCGTCAATAATGCAGCAGGCCCCGTTGGCAATGAGGTAGTTGGTCCCGCGCGACTCGGGCGACAAAATGGAGCCCGGTACCGCAAGCAGTTCGCGCCCCAGGTCCATGGCGGCCTCCGCCGTCGAGAACGTGCCCGAAGGCATGCCGGCCTCCGACACGAAGAGCGCCTGCGAAAGCGCGGCAATCACCCGGTTACGCCGCGGAAAGGCAAACTTACGCGGCCCCATGCCCCAAGGCGAGATGGACACGACCGCACCGCCCGTATCGATCGTGCGCGCGATAAGCCCCGCACTCGAACGCGGGTAGACCACGTCGGCGCCCGTACCCAAAACCAAGACGTGCCTGCCCCCGGCGTTGACCGCGGCCCAACCCGAGGCCTGGTCGCAGCCGACCGCACCGCCCGAGACCACCGTCACCCCCGCCTCGACCGCAACTTTCGCGGCCAGCTCTGCCACGGCAAGGCCGTACGGCGAGGCCTTGCGCGCACCGATAATCGAGAGCGCCGGCGTCGAGAGCACCTCCGGGTCGCCACGGACGAACAACGTCTGCGGCACATCGGAAAGTTCCAGAACAGTAGCGGGAAACAGCCCATCACCGGGATGCAGTTCGTAGCGGACCTCACCCATCACTGATCCCTCCTTCCCTGATACATCGCGGCCTCGAGCACGTGGTCTTGCGTCACCCGCTCGCTTTCTGCGACATCGGCAATCGTGCGCGCGATGCGAACCAGGCGCACGATGCCGCGCCCCGTGAGATGAGTGCGTTTCGACAGGCCAAGTACGCATTTCTCGGCGGCCTCGTCGAGTGCAAAGGTCGACACGACGCCGTCAATGGACCGTGACTCATCGTGCTCGGCCTCGGCATCCGCATCGTCCATATGGGTCTCGCGCCAGGCACGAAAAGCCCGACCGCGGACAACGTAGTCGCGCAGCTCGGCCGACGACATACCCTCGGCGCCCTCGATAATCACCTGCGGATCGGGGCGGGTCACGTCGAGCATCAGGTCGATGCGGTCGGCCAAGGGACCGCGCAGCTTGGACCGATAGCGCTCGACCATCGATGCCGAGCAACGACACGGAACCTCGCGATCGCCCAAAAAACCGCAGGGGCAGGGATTGCTCGCCGCAAGCAGCTGAAAGCGCGAGGGAAACGTGAAGGCGCCGTCGACGCGCACGATCCTGACATAGCCGCGCTCGATAGGCTGACGAAGCGTCTGCAGCACACCGGTGGGAAACTCGGCAAGCTCGTCCAAAAAGAGCACGCCGCCATGGGCAAGGCTGATCTCGCCCGGATGCACCGGGCGCCCTCCGCCAATAAGGCCCGCAGTCGAAATGCTGTGATGGGGACTACGAAACGGCCGATGCCCCGCAAGCAGGCCATTGATGTTCTCATCCAAGACCGAATGAATGCAAAGCGCCTCCTGCTGATCCTCGACGGAAAGCTCGGGCAAGATACCCGTCATGCGGCGCGCAAGCATGGTCTTGCCCGATCCCGGAGACCCAATCATAAGCAAGCCCAGCTCCCCTGCCGCCGCAAGCGCTATGCCGCGCTTGGCGACCTCCTGCCCCAACACGTCGGCATAATCGAGCTCGGGCTCAAAGGTGGCCTCGAGCACTTCAGAATCCAGATAGTGCCGAGCTGCCTCGCCCATACCGCGGGCAAGCTGCGACAGATGATCGATAAAACCGCAATCGACCCCCGCAAGCGGAACATGCTGGTCGGACCTGCCGGCGATAAAAGACAACCCCATGTCGCGAGCCAGCAGCTGAAACGCCACTTCGCCCTTGACGGGAAGCACCGTGCCATCCAAGCCGAGCTCGCCGGCAATGAGGCGGCGGTCGAGATTGTCGCGGGGAATCTGCCCGTCGGCCGCAAGCACCGCGATGGCTATTGGCAGGTCAAAGCCGCTACCGGTCTTTCGGATATCGCCCGGCGCCAGATTGACCGTAATACCCGAACGCGGGATCTCGAATCCGGCAGAGCGCATCGCGCAGCGAATGCGCCCGCGCGACTCCATCACTTCCATGCTCGGGATGCCGAGCATCTGAATGCCCGGGATACCGCCCGCAAGCGATACCTCGACCGTGACGGGAATCGCCTCAACGCCGCGGATACAGGCTGCGTGAACGGCAAACGTTTCGAACGCCATCACGACACCTGCCAATCGAACGCATTGTACTGGTGCTCGATCTCGGCGATATGCCCGCCGCGAATGGTGACGCCCACGGCATCGAAGCGGATCGCCTTGAGCGGATAATGCTCCATAAGATAGCAACTCGCGATGCGACGATAGCGCCGCTGCTTTTGGGCGTTCACCGCTTCCTCGGGAAACACCCGCGTATCGCAATCCAGCGCAACACGCCTGGTCTTGACCTCGGCCATCACCACCACATCGTCGAGCTCGTCGAGCAGCACCAGGTCGGCCTCGCCCTCCGAGCATCGATAGCCTTGTTCCAGCAATGCATAGCCGCGCTCGTTAAAGTAATCGATTGCGATAAGCTCGCCCAGCATACCGAGCTCGCGAGGACTGAGCCCCTTGATAAACTCAGGCGTGATCGACCCGCAATCGAGCTCCCCCTCTTCCCAACGTTCCTTGAGCTGCTGCGTTTTGCTCATTTTGGCTGCGGCACACATGGGGTCTCCTTTCCCACTCCCTGCATTGCCTCGATAATGAGGGCAGGTTTCACGCGGGTAAGTACCGGAAGCAAACCAAAAACCAACCAAATGCCGACAAATGAGGGGCCGCGCGCAACAATAGCGTTGCACACGGCCCCTACCAGCAGGTTTATAGAACCCTTAAGGTCCCTGTCTCCACAATTGCCTTAAAAAAGGCGCTCAGTCTGCAGAAAGTTTCCGCAAAAGCTCACGCGGTGCAGCGGACAAAGTCCATGTTTGCGAATGGCCTCGATGTGCTCGGGACTCGCATAGCCTTTCGATTCGGCCAAATGGTACTCGGGATACTCGGCATCGTACTCGACCATCATCTCGTCACGCGTGACCTTTGCCATGATGGATGCCGCGGCGATACAGGCGATCTTGGCATCGCCCTTGACCACGTCGCGCTCATGGGGCACGGCGCCCAGGGGGTTACCGTCCATAAGCACGCAATCGGGCTCAAGCCCCGTATCTGCCACGGCGCCCGCGACAGCGGCTCGAATGGCGCGGGCCATGCCCATCTCATCGATATCTGCGGGAGCGATATGGCAAAAGCCGATAGCAGTCGCCACCTCGGCAATCTTCACCGAGAGCAGCTCGCGGCGCGCCGGCGTGAGCTTTTTAGAATCGTTGATGCCCCAGATGCGCGGCTCCATCGGAAGACACACGGCACACACGGTCAAGGGACCCGCTACCGAGCCACGGCCCACCTCGTCGACACCCACGACAACGCCATCACCACCGAGCTCTTGCATAAGCTCGTACATGCCGTTGACGCGCTCGCGTTCGGAAAGTTCCTTGGCATGGCGCTTAAGGGCACGTTCGCAAGCCTTGATCACCTGCAGGCGCGGATCCTCGCGATAATGCTCCACGAGGGCGGGAATCTCCTCGAACGTGGCGCTCGCCAGCTCGCCGGCAACCTGCGATGCCGAAACCGAGCTCGTCATATTGGCCATACCAGGCCCTCCTTGCATGCAAATCAGATAAAAAGAAGGGCCACCCGAAGGTGGCCCTTGTGTCCAAACGAGTGGACGGACGCTGCGATCTTCTTAGCGCTTCTCGGGGATGCGAGCAGCCTTGCCCACCTTGTCGCGGAGGTAGTACAGCTTGGCTCGACGGACGCGACCATGACGAACGACCTCGAGCTTGGCGATCTTGGGGCTGTGAAGCGGGAAGGTACGCTCAACACCGACACCGAAGGAAATCTTGCGGACGGTGAAGGTCTCGCGGGCACCGGCGCCGGCCATGCGGATGACGTCGCCCTGGAAGACCTGGATGCGCTCGCGGTCGCCTTCCTTAATGCGGTAGTGAACCTTGACGTTGTCGGCAACGCGAACCTGAGGAATGTCCTCGCGGATCTGCTGACGCTCGATTGCGCGGATGTAATCCATGTGCAATTCCTTACTCTTCTAGAGGTGCCGTTCCACCTAGGCCGGCACGTAGTTGAACAAACGTATTCGAGTATACACGCGCGGGTTTCTGCTGCAAGAACAATTTTTTACGCAGACAAAAAGACAAAACCCACACATGATAACCGCCCGCCTCACGAATGAGACGGGCGGCGTGAAGGGGGCTACGCTAGGCGCCCAAACCCAAAACGTTAGACGGAACGCTTGGCCTCGAGCTTGGCCTGGGCGGCAGCCAGGCGCGCGAGGGGCACGCGATAGGGCGAACAGGACACGTAGTCCACGTCGGCCACGTTAAACAAGGCCTTGATGGACTTGGGGTCGCCGCCGTGCTCACCGCACACGCCAAAGTGCATGTCGGGGTTGGTGGCGCGACCTTTCTCGACAGCCATGCGCACGAGCTCCAGCACCGCCGAGTCGATGGTCTCGAAGGGGTTGTCCTTCAAGATCTTCTTGTGCAGGTACAGCGGGATGAACTTGGCCTCGGCGTCGTCGCGCGAGAAACCGAAGGTCGTCTGGGTAAGGTCGTTGGTACCAAAGCAGAAGAAGTCAGCGTACTTCGCGATCTCATCGGCGACCATGCAGGCGCGCGGCAGCTCGAGCATCGTGCCCACGGGAATGTTGAGCTCGACGCCCTCCTCGGCGGAAACCTCGGCGATCACGCGCTCGATGACCTCGCGGATCTGGACATGCTCAGCCGTGATGGAGACGAGCGGAACCATAATCTCGGGACGCGGGTCGACGCCCTCCTTGATAAGGCGGGCGGCAGCCGTGGCGACGGCGCGAACCTGCATGAGCGGCAGGTCACCAAAGACGACGGACAGGCGCACGCCGCGCAAGCCGAGCATCGGATTGGACTCGACCATGCCGTCGATGCGACGTAGGCGGGCACGCAAGGCGGCAAGCTCTTCCTCGCCGGCGCCAGCGGCTTCCTTCTTGGTGATGGCGACCTCGAGCTCGCGAGGATTATCCAAGAACTCATGCAGCGGAGGATCGAGCAGACGAACGACTACATCGCGACCGGACATGGTCTTGAACATCGCCAGGAAGTCCTCCGTCTGGACCTTGAGCAGATCGGCGAGGGCCTGCTGCTTCACGGCCTCGTCGTCGGACAGGATGAAGCTCTGGATAATGTTCTTGCGATCGCCCAGGAACATATGCTCGGTGCGGCATAGGCCGATGGCCTCGGCGCCAAACTCGAGCGCGAGCGCGGCGTCCTCGGGGTTATCGGCGTTGACGCGTACGTGGTTGGCGTGGTCACAGGTCTCGTCCAGACGAATCTCGTCAGCCCAGGACAGGATGGTGTCCAGATCGCCGGTGAGCTCGGCCGAAACCAGATCAACGGCGCCATCGACGACGATACCCTGGGTGCCGTCGATGGAGATGACATCACCCTCGCGCAGCACGCGGTCGCTGCCCTCGATGCGCACGACCTTCTCGGCGGCGTCGATGTGGAAGCGCTCGACGCCGCAGACGCAGGGCGTACCCATACCGCGGGCGATAACGGCGGCATGGCTCGTCTTGCCACCGTGGCTGGTCAGGATGCCCTCGGCGGCGACCATGCCCTTCAGGTCATCGGGGTTGGTCTCCCAGCGAACCAGAATGACCTTGTGACCCTCGTTGGCGCGCGCGACGGCATCGTCGCTCGAGAACACGACCTCGCCCACGGCGGCACCAGGGCTGGCATTGAGGCCGGTAGCAAGTGCCTCGTACATCTTAGACGCGTCGAACTGCGGATGCAGGAGCTGGTCGAGTTGTGCTGGGTCGATGCGGCTGACGGCCTCCTCGCGAGTGATCAGGCCCTCCTCAACCATCTCGATGGCAATGCGCAGGGCGGCGGTGGCGGTACGCTTGCCCACGCGGGTCTGGAGCATCCAGAGCTTGCCCTGCTCGATGGTGAACTCGATATCGCACATATCGCGATAATGATCCTCAAGTGTCAGGAACACGCGCTCGAGCTCCTCGCCTGCGGACTCGAGGCCCGGAGTGGTCTTGAGATCGGCGATGGGCTCGGTGTTGCGAATGCCGGCGACGACGTCCTCGCCCTGGGCGTTGACCAAGAAGTCGCCGTAGAACTCCTTGGTGCCGTCGGCCGGGTTGCGCGTAAAGGCGACGCCGGTCGCAGAGGTCTCGCCCTTGTTGCCAAAGGCCATGGCCTGGACGTTGACGGCGGTGCCGAGTTCGTCGGAAATGCCATGCTGCTTGCGGTAGATGCAGGCGCGCTCGTTCATCCAGCTGCCAAAGACGGCCTGGATGGCAAGGCGCAGCTGGAGCTCCGGGTCGTGCGGGAAGACGGGCTTGCCATCGACGACCTCGAGCTCGGGATACAGGACGGCCTCGACGTTCTCGGAGAAGATGCCCTTGAAGGTCTCCACGAGCTCCTGAAGGTCCTCGGCCGAAAGCTCGGAGTCGACACGGACGTCGGCGACCAGACGAGCCTGGGTCAGCGCGTTCTCGAACAGGTCGGCGTCGACACTCATAACGACGTTGGAGAACATCTGGATAAAGCGGCGGTAGCTATCCCAGGCAAAACGCGGATTTTGCGTCTGGGCAATGAGACCCTGAACGGAGTCGTCGTTGAGGCCCAAGTTGAGGACCGTGTCCATCATGCCGGGCATGGAAAATGGAGCTCCCGAGCGAACCGACACGAGCAGCGGATCGGAGGCGTCGCCGAGCTTTTTGCCGCAGCGGACCTCGAGGTCGGCCTCGGCGGCAACGATTTCATCGAGTGCGCCTTCGGGCCACACGTTGCCGGCACCGGAGTACTCGACACAGGTCTGGCAGGTAATGGTAAAGCCACCGGGAACCGGCAGGCCGATGCGGCTCATCTCGGCAAGGTTTGCGCCCTTGCCGCCAAGCACGAAGTTCATGGACTTATCGCCCTCAGTGACACAGGTGCCCTGGGCGTCGGTTCCAAAACGGTAAACCCTCTTGCAATCGCTCACGATACTTCCCCTTCCATGCGCTCTCGCGCACGACCGTGGTGACGAATCGACCCGCCGGATGCGGGCCGTGAGGGTACTATACGGCGGGATTTAAAGGGGCTTGAGCAGAGGATACGAGGTTTGGTAAACGTGCTAAAACTAGCGGTAAACGGTAGGTAAAGGTGGTTACCTTATGAAGATACCACTACAATAAACTAGCAGGTCAAACGCAAGTAATTTGCTAAATCGCTTTACCATAAATAGCTAATTTGGGACGGGGCTTTTTTAGCTACCCCCACACGAGCGTTCGACCCCGTCCCAGAAAAATCATCCCAGAAAGGACTACTGCTGTTGGGCGCGGCGGGCGGCCCGGCTGGCTCTTGCCTCTTGAATCTCTTCGAGGTGAGCGATGATCTCGGAGGCGCTCTCCTCGATCGCCTTACCATCGGTACGCACCACAAAGCAGCCCAGGCGCGTCATGAGGGCGCGGGCCTCCTCAAGCTCACTGCGCACGCTCTCGGGCTCGGCATAGGAGCCAGCGACGGCGCGAGCATAGTCATCGCCCAAGCGGCTATCGCGAATCTCGGAGATGACGCCAACGGTCGAAATCAAGCCGAACAACCGCATCGGGTCAACCTCGTAAATTGACTTCGGCGGCTCCATGCCATGGGCCAAAGGAACATTGGCGACCTTGTAACCCTGATAGGCCAAATACATCGACAGCGGCGTCTTGGACGTACGCGATACGCCCAGCAGCACGATATCGGCCCCCGACAGATCGTCGCAGCCGCGCCCGTCATCGTGCTCAACGAAATACTCCATGGCCTCGATGCGATGGAAATAGCGGTCATCGGTCTTATGAATCACGCCCGCAACGCCCTTGGGCACCGCACCGATGAGCGACGACAGCACGGCGAGCGTCGGGCCGATCAGGTCAACCGAACGAATATGCAGCATGCTCAGGTAGTCGAGCACGCGAGCGCGCAGCGCCGGGTCGACGATGGTATGGAACACGGCAATATCGCGATGGTCGGCATCGACGCGCGGTCCCACAAACGACTTGACCTGCTCCACCGAGGTCACCTTGGGCAGGCGCAAAACACGAAAAGCCCCTTCATCAAATTGCCCGGACGCCGCAAGCACCACCTCACAAGCGGTATCACCGAGCGAGTCGGAGATAACGATAACGGTGGGACGAGCGGTGACCGGGCAATCCATGCGGGGCTCCTTTTGCGCTTATGCGCAGGCTGGCTTACTTTTTGCGGGCAAGCTCACCGATGTTGGCGATGCCGGAGAAAACGGCCTCGAAGCGGTTGAGCAGCTTAAGGCGATTATCGCGGAGCTGCTCGTCCTTGTCCATGACCATGACCTCGTCGAAGAAGCGGTCGATGGGGGCACGCAGGGCGGCAAGAGCGGCAAATGCGGACGGGTAATCCTCGGCAGCAAGGGCGGCATCGACAGCGGTCTGAGCAGCCTCGGAGGCATCGGCGAGCGCGAGCTCGGCCTCGCCCATCAGGCTGCGGTCGTACTCCGCACCCAGCTCGGGCTTGGAGATGTGCGCGGCGCGGGCATAGGCGGTAGCCAGGTTGTCGAAGGTCTCGGCATCGTTCTTGCGGGCCTCATCGAGCGCGGCACAGCGGGCGAAGAAGATGGACGGGGCGATGATGTGCACCGCGGAGACGGCGGCAACGGTATCGGCCGGAATCTTCTCATCGCGGGCCATGCTCACCAGGCGGCCGTGGAAGAAGTCGCGGACCTGCTGGGCGACCTCGGCGGCGTCAAACTCAATGCCCTGCTCGCTATAGAGCTCAAGGGCGAAGTCGATCAGCGACGTGGGGTCGATCGGCAGACGATCGCGCAGGATGTTGATGATGCCGATGGCGGCGCGACGCAGCGCGTAGGGGTCCGAAGAGCCGGTCGGGGGCTCGCCGATGGCAAAAATACCGGCAATGGTATCGAGCTTGTCGGCACAGGCCACGATGCAGCCAGCGGTGCCCTCGGGCAGCTCATCACCGGCAAAGCGGGGACGATAATGATCGCGAATGGCGTGGGCGACCTCGTCGTTCTCCCCCATCGCGGAGGCGTAATAACCACCCATTACGCCCTGCTGGCTCGTGAACTCGACGACGGCGTTGGACACCAGGTCGGCCTTGCACAGGTGCGCGGCGCGTGCGGCATCGGCAGCCAGGTGGGCGCCCAGATGGGCCTCGCGAGCGATGGCGAGCGCAAGCTGCTCAATGCGCTCGGACTTGGCGAGCACGCTGCCGAGCTTCTCCTGGAAGGCGACCTTGGCCAGACGCTCGCGGAACTCGTCGAGGGAGATCTTCAGGTCCTCCTCGTAGAAGAACTTGGCGTCGTCCAGACGGGCGCGCACGACGCGCTCGTTGCCGTCGATCACGCGCTCGGCATTCTCGGGCTTGCTGTTGGAAACGACCACGAACTCACGCGTAAGCTTGCCCTCGCCGTCATAGATCGGGAAGTAGCGCTGGTTGGTGAGCATGGACTCGCAGATGATCTCGTGCGGGACCTTGAGGAACTCCTCGTCAAAGGTACCGACGAGCACCGTCGGCCACTCGCAGAGGTTGATGACCTCCTCAAAGACCTTCTTGGGCGTGTCGACATGGCAGCCGGGGCGAGCGGCCTCGACCTCGGCGATGCCGGCAAGGATGGCCTCACGACGACGCTCGGCAGAAAGCACGCCAGCGTCCTCAAGCACCTGCTCGTAAACAGCGGGGCTGGCGACCACATGGTCACCGGGGCCAAGTACGCGATGGCCACGCGTGGTGTTGCCACTCGTCACGTCGGCAAACGACACGGGCACGACGTCCTCGCCCAAAAGGCAGCAGATCCAACGGACCGGACGAACAAACGTAGCGTGCTCGTGGCCCCAGCGCTGGCTGCGGTAGTTGGGCCACTGCAGGCCGGCGATGGTCTTCTCGCACAGGGCCGTCAGGATCGGGGTAGCCGATGCGGAGGGAATGTTCTTCTCGGCGAACACGTACTCGCGGCCGTCAGTGTCCTCGCGTCGAACCAGATCCTCGGCAGCCACACCGCACTTGCGGGCGAAGCCCTGAGCGGCCTTGGTGGCGTTGCCGTCGGCATCAAAGGCAATGTTTGCCGCGGGGCCGCGCTTGACCTCATGGACCTCATCGGTCGCGGTGGCGACGTTGGACACGAGCGCAGCCAGACGACGCGGGCTTGAGATCACGCGGACCTCGCCATGGGCCAGACCGGCCTCGTCGAGGCCCTTGGCCATCATGGTGCCAAGCTGCTTGACGGCATTGTTCAGCGGTGCGGAGGGCATTTCCTCCGTACCGATCTCAAACAGGAAATCCTTAGCGTCTGCCATGGCTTACGCCACCTCGCCTTCCTGGTCGGCATTCTCGTTGATTCCGGCGACCTCGGCCATATAGGCCTCGCAGCACGCCTTGGCGACGGCGCGGACGCGCAGGATGTAGTTGGCACGCTCGACCGCGGACAGCGCACCGCGGGCATCGAGCAGGTTGAAGGCATGGCTGCACTTCATGACGCAGTCGTATGCGGGCAGCGGCAGCTTGCGCTCAAGGCAGGAATGACACTCGGCCTCGTAGTCGTCAAACTTCTGACGCATCATCTCGACGTTGGCGACCTCAAAGTTGTAGGCACTAAACTCGCGCTCGTTCTCCAGGAACACGTCGCCGTAGGTCATGGGCGTGCCGTCAGGCAGATAGCTCCACACCAGGTCGTAGACCGAGTTGACGCCCTGGGCGTACATGGCGATACGCTCCAGGCCATAGGTGATCTCGACGGGCACGGGGTCGACCTCGATGCCGCCCACCTGCTGGAAGTACGTAAACTGCGTGACCTCCATGCCGTTGAGCCAGACCTCCCAGCCAAGGCCCCAGGCGCCCAGGGTCGGGCTCTCCCAGTCATCCTCGACAAAACGGACGTCATGGTCGTTGGGGTCCAGGCCGATAGCGGCAAGAGACCCCAGGTAAAGCTCCTGGGCGTTGACCGGAGACGGCTTGATGAGCACCTGGAACTGATAGTAGTGCTGCATACGGTTGGGGTTCTCGCCGTAGCGGCCGTCGGCAGGACGGCGGCAAGGCTGAGCGTAGCAGGTGCGCCACTCGGCGGGACCGAGCGAGCGCAGCGTGGTCGCGGTGTGGAAGGTACCGGCACCGACCTCGGAGTCATAAGGCTGCATAATGACGCAGCCCTGCTCGCCCCAGTACTGCTGGAGGCGCAGGATGATGTCTTGGAAGGAAAGCGATGAAGCGTTCATGCCTCTAATATCCCCTCGTCGAAACGATTACACGGTTAGGTACTGTACTATAGCGGTTTTTTATTCGATAGTGCCGATGCGGTTGAGCGGCCAGTAGCGCACAAGCGCCACGGCGATCAAATCAGAGCGATCGACGGGACCAAAGTAGCGTGAGTCGGCAGAGTTTTCGCGGTTGTCACCCATCACCCACACGCACCCGTCGGGAACGGTGTAGGGATAGCTTACCTGAGCGCCGGGAGCCTGGACCGAAAGCGGCCAGCTCATGCCGGTCGTGTAGTCCTCGTCGAGCGCTTGGCCGTCAACGACCACCTTGCCGTCCTGAAGGTCGACCGTCTGGCCGGCCGTGGCAATAACACGCTTGACGAGAACATCGTGCTCGGAGGTGCCATCGGGGTTGTGGAACACCACGATATCGCCTTGGCTGACGGGCTGGCCGAGCTCGAGGCTCACCTTTTGCGCCAAGATCTGGTCGCCGATCTCGATCGTGGACTCCATGGAACCGGTGGGCACCACAAAGGGCTCGACCACAAACGAGCGAATCAAGAAGGTGGCGACCAGTGCAATCGCGACGACCGCGATCCACTCAAACGCACCCTTTAGCACGGAATGCTGCGATGGAACCATTCTCACTCCTCGCTCTGCGAATACGATGCGTCCAGGATCTCCTGCGCGTATGCGCGTTCCTCGGGCGTAAGCCGCGCCGTCTCGATCAGGTCGGGACGCCAGCGGCAGGTGCGCTCGATGGCGTTCTTGCGGCGCCAGGCGTCAACTTTGGCGTGATCGCCACTCACGAGCACAGGAGGCACGCCCTCGCCGTTGAACTCGGCGGGACGGGTGTACTGCGCGTACTCGAGCAGGCCACCGTCCTCGGCAGTCGAGAACGACTCATCGACGTTGCTCATCTCGTCACCAAGGGCGCCGGGAATCAGACGCACGACGGCGTCGGCAACGACCATAGCGGGAAGCTCGCCGCCCGTAAGCACGTAGTCGCCGATCGACAGGCGCTCGTCGGCATACGCATACGCGCGCTCGTCGACGCCCTCGTATCGGCTGCATACAAACAGCAGGCGCTCGCTTTTGAGTAGGCGCTCGGCAACATGCTGCGTAAAGGGCTCGCCACAGGGCGTAAAAAACACAACCGTGGGCTTGGAACCCTCCGAACGAATTGCCTCGATAGCCTCGGCGATGGGCTCGACCTTCATGAGCATGCCCTGCCCGCCGCCGTACGGCTCGTCATCAACGGTACGATGACGGTCGTGCGTCCAGTCACGCAGGTTGTAGGCCTTAAAATCAAAAAGGCCGGCCTTGCGGGCGCGGCCCAAGATCGATGTGGACATGACGGGCTCAAACATCTCGGGAAAGACCGAAAGGGTCTCGATCAGCATGTTTTCCTCCCTACTTGTCCATATCGATCAAACCATCCATAACATGGACGGAAATTGTCCCCTGATCGGGAGGATCGAGCACAACCTGCTCGATCACGGGAATCAGCACCTCGCCGTACCGATCGCCCTCGACAACCCAAACATCGTTGGCGGGCGTCGACATGATCTCGACAATCGTGCCGAGCGAGCCAAAGCGCTCGTCAACCACCTCGCGACCCATCAGATCGGTATAGGCGGCGTCGAGCGAATCGAGCTCAAAGTCGTCACGATTTGCCAGCACGTAGCATCCGGTGATGCCCTCGGCGGCCGTCAAGTCGTCAATGCCCTCAAACGAGACCAGATCGCCATCGCCCGTATCGGTGACGGATGTGACCGTGCAAAAACGGTCGCGCTTGAGCGCCGGCGGCGTCAAGGCGACGCGCATACCCGGCGTCAATACAGAAGGAAGCCCCCGCAGCGGCTGCGCGAGGACCTCCCCCTTCCTTCCGTGCGGCTTGACCACACGGGCGATGTTTTTGTACTGGGACCTCAAGGTCCTAGCCCAGAACCTCTACCTCGACTGCAGTGTCGAGGCGAGCGGCCAGTGCACGGGCGAGCGTGCGAATGGCCTTGATGGTACGGCCACGACGGCCGATGACCTTAGCGACGTCATCCTCGGCAACCGAAACCTCAATCGTGGAGGCGTCGTCACCGTCGATGACCTCAAGGCTCACGGAATCCGGGTCGTCGACGATCTGAACAACGAGATATTCGACGAGATCGGCGATGCGATCTGAGAGCATTGCCTCACCCTCGAGCTGTGCAGCGTCAACCTCAGGCACGATTTACTCCTCGGCGCCCTCAGCGGCCTCAGCGGCAGCCTTAGCGGCCTCGGCCTCTTTGGCGAGCTGCTTCTTGGACTTCTTGACGACGGTCTCGGTCTTCTCGCCCTCGTTGGCGGCCTTGACCAGAGCAGCGACAGCGTCGGTGAGCTGAGCGCCCTTGGACTGCCAGTCAGCGATCTTTTCGAGATCGAGGTTGATGGTCTTGGGGGCGGTCATCGGGTTGTAGCGGCCGACCTCCTCGATGATACGACCGTCACGCGGGGCGCGGGAATCGGCGACGACGACACGGTAGTACGGACGCTTCTTAGCGCCGTGACGAGCAAGGCGAATCTTGACTGCCAAAGGAAACTCCTCCAACCAAGCAGCTTTAGGCTGCAACTACAAACAAACAGTTGAACATAATACGCCATCGACGCGGGCAGGTGAAGTCCGTGAGACCAACTTCTTCGGTATAGTCGAAGGCAAATCCATATCTTAGACAAGAATTCTCGATTTGCAAGCACATCCACGCACCCCACATGAGCTGCGCGGTATACTCATGCCATGAAAAGACGCGAACATACATACGGTTATGAGGATGCCATGGGCGTCACGCCGCCTCCCTGGACGGGTCCGGCGGTGGGCCTCATGGACCTCGATGCGTTTTTTGCGAGCGTGGAGATGCTCGACCATCCCGAGTGGCGCGGCAAGCCGCTCATCGTGGGTGGCGATGCCGATTCCCGCGGCGTTGTGTCCACCTGCTCATACGAGGCGCGTCGCTTTGGCGTGCACTCCGCCATGCCCTCGGCCGAGGCACGACGTCTCTGTCCGCAGGCCATTTGGACGCATGGGCATTTCGATCGCTACCACGAGGTCAGCGCGCAGGTCATGGCGATTCTCGCCGACGAGACCCCGCGCGTTGAGCGCGTATCCATCGACGAGGCCTTTATCGACATCACGCCAGGTCGCTTTGCACCCGAGGACCCGCTGCTGGTTGCACGGCGCATAAGCGACCGCGTGGCAGCGCTGGGAGTGACCTGCTCAATTGGCGTGGGCTGCAACAAGACGGTCGCAAAGATCGCAAGCGAGCGGGACAAGCCATTTGGGCTGACCATCGTACGCCCTGGAACCGAGCAGCGCTTTTTGGCAGCGCTGCCGGTATCTGCCATGAGCGGCATCGGGCGCTCGGCAGAAGAGCGACTGCGCCGCATGCGCATCTACACGCTCGGCGAGCTATCCCGCGCACCGGAATCCACCTTGGCGTCTATTTTTGGCATCAACGGCGAACGCATGCGCCAGCGTGCGCTGGGACTCGAACTCTCCGAAGTCACGAGCCTCGATGAAGAGCGCGAGGTCAAGTCGGTCAGCAATGAACGCACCTTTGCGAAAGATTTAACTGAGCGTGGGGACATCGAAGCGGCGATTGCGCTGCTGGGAGAGTCGGTCGGACGTCGCCTGCGCCGTCAGGGACTAACGGGCGCCACGGTGACGCTCAAACTCAAGTATTCGTATGGAAGCGGTCGCTCGGCACAGCGCCGGCTGCCGCATCCGACCGACGATGAGAACATCTTTGTGGCGGTGGCGCTCGAGCTGCTCGACAACATCTGGCAGGAAGGCATGCATGTGCGCCTGGCGGGCATCGGCATGAGCGACTTCGACCATCAGGGCGGCATCCAGACCGACCTGTTCTGCGAAATCGACGACCGCGGAGCCCAATCCAGCGACCGTCGCGACCTCTCGCTCGTCATCGACGCCGTCCGAGACAAGTTCGGCGACACCGCTCTCTCCTTCGGCCGCCAATCCCGCTTCAACGATTAGTCCCTTAGACAAAAAGAAAGCCGGGCAGCTGCGAATGATGCAGCTGCCCGGCGAACGGTAAAGGTTAGCTAAAAAGCCCCGTCCCAAATGAACTACTAAAGGAGGTCAAGGGGAAGCTGGGGGGCGTCGCCCCAGAGCTTTTCGAGGCGGTAGAACTCGCGCGCCTCGGGAGTGAAGACGTGAACGACAACCGAACCGTAGTCCATGAGCATCCAGGTCTTCTGCTCGCGACCCTCGATGGAAAACGGGTGCTCGCCGCAAGCCTCGGCGACCTTCTCCTCAATCTCGTCGACGATCGAATCGACCTGACGGTTATTGGCACCGGTGGCGAGCACAAAGTAGTCGCACACGTCGGAAAGCTCGGTCAGGTCGAGCACTTGCACGTCCTCGCCCTTCTTGTCGTAGGCGGCCTGCGCGGCGGCGCGGGCGACATCCTCGGCGGCGACACCGCTCGCGGAAAGCGTTGCGGCAGAGCGATCGGACGTGGCAACGAAGCTCTTGTGCTCCACACCTTCAAGAATCTGCTCGTCGGTCATGGTCTCGTCGGCCATGGAATACCTCTTTCTAGACAGCCCGAGCTAGCGCAGCTGGGCGTAATGGTTGTAAATCGTAATAGCCGTGGGATAAAGATAACGCCCGGTCTGGATCACATAGACCAGACCCTGCGCAAAACAGGAGAAGAACAACTCGTCGAGCGAGGACTTCCCCACCATCTTGCGCAGCGCATGGGCATAATCACCGTGGCGGTTGGGTTCGATGGCATCGGCCACAAAGACCACCATATCGAGCGGCGTCATGTCGCAAGCGCCCACGGTGTGACGGTCGACAGCCTGAAAGACCGCCGGCGACAGCTCGGGAAAAAGCTGCGGAAGCTCATAGGCGGCAACCGGGCCATGCAAAAGCGGCGTCGCGGCAGAAGGAGAGCCGGCAATCTTAATGCCGTAATGCAGAGCGCGCGTGACCAGCTCGTCGTCGGAGAGCACTTTATCCCAGTCATGGATCAGGCCAGCGGCAGCGGCATCAAAGCGGTTGACACCGTACACCTCGGCTAGGTGCAACGCAGTCTCGGCAACCCCGAGCGAATGCACGTAGCGCTTACGCTTATCCTTCATGCGCACATCGAGCAACTCGTGGATGCGCGTCAAGAGCGCGCGCTCGTCGCCCTCAAACTGATCTTCTACCGACAACGTTCTCCCCCATCAATCAAAATCGTCTTGCCCAAGATCGGCATACAGGCCGCGTTTACGGATATAGCCGAGCACGGACTCGCTCGTAAGATAGCGCACGCTCATGCCGCGAGCAACCCGCTTGCGAATGTTGGTCGAGCTAATCGCCAGCGCCGGAATCTGAATATAGCGCACGTCGAATGGCAGTCCCGATTCCTTAATCCGCGCTCGCGCCGTATCGATGTCAAAGCCGGGACGCGTCGCAGCAATAAAGGTTGCCAGCTCGGCAATCTCATCAGCATTGTGCCAGGTCACAATATCGATAATCGCATCGGCACCCGTAATAAAGTAAAGCTTTACCTGAGGCGGGTAAAACTCGCGAAGGGCGCGCAGCGTATCGGCTGTGTAGGTGATACCGGCACGATCGATCTCGAAACGGCTTGCCAAAAAGGCCGGGTTCGCGGCGGTCGCGAGGACCGTCATGGCATAACGGTCCTCGGCCGGCGTCACCGGTTTGTCGAGTTTAAAGGCAGGCGAGCCCGCCGGCATAAAGAGGACGGCGTCCAAGTCGAGGGACTCACGTGCCTGCTCGGCGGTCACCAGGTGACCGTAATGGATGGGGTCAAAGGTACCACCCATAATGCCGAGCCTAAACTCCTGCCCGTCCTCTATGGGAAGCTCGGGCAGACCGATTCCACCGCGCAGCGACATGGCCTACTCGCCCTCCGGGGTCTCGACGTCTTCCGCAGCAACAGCGTCATCGGTACCGTCAATGGCATCCACCGCGTCGACAGCCTCCAAGCTATCATCAGCGACGTCAACGACCTCGACGACGAGGTCCTCGCTACCGTCCTCGAGCTCGTCCTCGAACTCCGAGAAGTCCTCGGCGCCCTCAAAGTCAAAGGCGCGCTGGCAAATGCGAACCTCGTCGCCGGCACGGCAGCCGGCCTTTTGGAGCGCATCGTCAACGCCCATGCGGGAAAACTTATGCTGCAGGTAGATGACGGCTTCCTCGTTTTCCCAGTCGGTCTGAATAACCAAGCGCTCGATGGCGCGACCGACCACACGGAAGGCACCGGGCTCCTCCTGGACGATACGGAAGCGCTTCTCGCGCTGCAGGCGGCGACGCTCCCACTCCTCGTCGCGCAGATCGACCGGCTCATCGGAAACCGCAAGTTCAGCGCGAAGCTTGGCCACCTGCTCGCCCACGGCAAGCATCAACGTGTTGAGACCGGCACCCGTCACAGCGGAGACGGCAAAGAACATATGACCATCATCGAGCGCCGCACGCTTAAGGTCGGCAATCTTATCGGCCGTACCCGGAGCGTCGCATTTGTTGGCGACGACGATCTGCGGACGCTCCGAAAGCTCGGCACCATACTGCTCGAGCTCACGGTTAATAATGCGATAGTCCTCAACCGGATCGCGATCTTCAAATCCGCCCGTCATGTCAACGACATGCATGATCAGGGCCGTGCGCTCAATGTGGCGCAGGAACTGATGGCCCAGGCCACGACCCTCGCTCGCGCCCTCGATGAGACCGGGAACGTCGGCAACGACGTAAGAATATTCGCCGGCACGCACCATGCCCAGATTGGGCACAAGCGTGGTAAACGGGTAGTCGGCAATCTTGGGACGGGCAGCGCTCATACGCGCGATGAGCGAGGACTTGCCGACCGAGGGAAAGCCCACAAGCGCGGCATCGGCCATGAGCTTCATCTCGAGCTCGATCCAGTGCTCCTCAGCCGGCTCGCCGAGCTGGGCAAACGCGGGCGCGCGACGCACCGACGTCACAAAGTGAGTGTTGCCCAGACCGCCAGCACCACCGGGCGCCACGACAACGCGCTCGCCGTCGTGCACCAGGTCGGCAATCTCGAACATCGGAGTCTGCGTCTCGGGATCGAGCTCGCGGACCACAGTGCCCATGGGGACTTTCAAAATCAGGTCCTCACCGCTCTTGCCGTTGCGGCGGGCACCCTGGCCATGCGTGCCGCGCTCGGCACGGAAGTGATGCTTAAAGCGGTAATCGATCAGCGAGGAAAGCTGAGCGTCGGCCTGGATAACGACGTTGCCGCCACGACCGCCGTCGCCGCCATCGGGGCCGCCCTTGGGAACAAATGCCTCGCGCCTAAACGACATGCATCCGGCTCCGCCGTCGCCGCCGCAAACGTTAATTCGGCTGATATCGGTGAACTGTGACAACAGAATCGCCTCCTACAAAAAAGAGGGAGACCCTTGAATCCTAAAACTCAAGTGCCTCCCACATATGTGCTCTATGAAGGGTGAATTACGCGTTCGCGAGCGGGCGTACGCTGACCCTGTGCTTGATACCCTTGTGGAACTCAACGGTACCGTCGACCAGCGCGAACAGCGTGTCGTCCTTGCCACGGCCAACGTTCTCACCCGGGTGGATGTGCGTGCCGTGCTGACGGACGAGAATCGTGCCCGTGGTTACCGTCTGGCCGGCATAGCGCTTCGTGCCAAGGCGCTGACCGCGGGAGTCACGGCCATTACGGGAGGAACCGAGTCCTTTTTTGTGTGCCATTGTGTATACCTACTCTTTCGTTACGAGTGTAATCTACTCGGCGACGGGAGCCTCGGCAACAGCCTCAGCCTCTGCCTTGACAGCCTTCTTGGCGCGGGAGGTAGCCTGAACCTTCACGATCTTCAGCTTGGTGAGCTGCTGACGGTGACCCTTCAGACGACGATAGCGCTTGCGCTTGTGGAACTTGAAGACCAGCTGCTTCTCGCCCTTGAACTGCTCAACGATCTGAGCGGTAACCTTGGCCTTGGCCAGCTTGTCGGGATCGGTGACGATCTTCTTACCATCGTTGAGGAAGATAACCGGCAGGGTGATCTTATCGCCCTCATTGCCCTCGATCTTCTCGACGGTGATGACATCGTCGGTGGCGACCTTGTACTGCTTGCCGCCCGTGTTAACGATTGCGTACATGTTTACTTGCCCTTCATGCATCAGTTAGTGCAACAGCCGAATATAGTAGCAGGCGATAATACCCCCGTCAACGAGTATGTGGAGCAAATCCACAAGTTCGCACAGGTATGGGGCTGACGAGTCGGCCCTCGTCGTCCTCGCATGCTTGATTCTGACGCTCGACATCGTAGGAGCAGATGGTCACGAGGTCTTGCATACCGGTGGAAACAATAGGTGCATCGACGCCCGGGGTCAAGCCCTGCAACAAAACATCAGCGGCAGAAAGCAAAATTTCCGGACGCATGGAGCCCTCGTTATCGGCATGGGTGTCGAGCATGAGCACCAGATGGTCCGGGCGCTCCCCTGCCGTGAGCTCATAGCCCACCAGAGTGTGGTCAAGGTCCAGGCGTTTGCTCTTTTTGCCACGAGCGTAGTCGATGCCGTGGCCCGCGCGCAGCGTATCGACAGCGCGACGCACCTCGTCGGCGCTCACGGGGGCCTCGGGGTCCAGGTGCAAGTCGATGCGGTACGACAGACGCGTAAGCTCAGCCGTCAGCGCCGGCGTGCGCACGTCGATATAGGCGGCCTCGATAGGCGCCAAATCGGCAGGGGACGCCGCGACCAGGCGCTCAAACGCCTCATCGAGTGCGACGAACTCGGTCATAAACAGGTCATACCACTCGCAGGTCGACGACGTGCCCACGGGCAGCGCCGACGAAAAGCCCACGCGCATGTGCGGAGAGAAGCCCTGCGTCACGGCATAGGGCAGCCCCGCGCGACGTACGATGCGCTCAATGGTATGAATCACTTCGAGATGGCCCAGGTACTTAAGACGGTCGCGCTTGCCATAGCGAACGCGAAGCCTAAAGAGCGAGGGATTGTCGGTCAAGCGCTCACTCATGCGCGATCACCCACCAATACGTTCTTGGCATGGAGCGTGGGGCAGATTCCACAGCCGGTGCACGACGTGCGGGTGCAATCGGGCGTCGTGACGCCCTCCAGCGAGCGGCGGTATTCGCGCTCGAGAAAGCCGCGCGAGCAGCCGGGGCTCACGTGCTCCCAGGGCAGGTGCCAGTCCAGTTCGTAGGGCAGGTGCACGAGCTCGTTGAGATCGATGCCGTTTTTGGCAGCAGCCGACTTCCAGTTATCGAGCGAGAAATGCTCCACCCAGGCGTCAAAACGCGAGCCCGCACGCCAGGCGTCAATGATGACAGGTGTCATGTCACGGCCGGCGCGAGACAGCGCGGCCTCGACGAGCGAGGTCTCGGCATCGTGGTAGTGCACGCGTACGGCGCGGTTGCGCACGCTCGTGATGAGGAGCTTCTGACGGCGCTTGACGTCGTCGTAATCGAGTTGCGGGCACCATTGGAACGGAGTGGCGGCCTTGGGAATAAACACCGACACCGAGATGGACACCGAGATGGAGCCGCGACGTGCCTTGGGAACCACGGAGCGGCCAAGCTCGAGCACGTGGTCGGCCAGGTTGGCGATGGCCACGATATCCTCGTCACGCTCGCCGGGAAGACCCATCATAAAGTAGAGCTTCATGCGGTTCCAGCCAGCCTCGAAGGCCGCCTTGGCCGCACGGTCCAAGTCCTCCTCGGTCACGTTCTTGTTGATGATGTCGCGCATGCGCTGACTGCCGGCTTCGGGGGCAAACGTCAGGCCGCCCTTCTTTTCGCCGGCGACCGACTCGGCCATATCCACGCCAAACGAATCCAGGCGCTGCGAGGGAATGGACACGCGAATGCCCGTATCTTCCAGACGGCGGTTAAGGCGACCGAGCACATCGCGGATGCAGGAGTGATCGGTGGTCGAAAGCGAGGTAAGCGACACCTCGTCATAGCCGGTCTTTTCCAGGCCCTGAATCACCGAGGACACAATCTGGTCGGCCGAGCGCTCGCGCACCGGGCGATAGGTCATGCCGGCCTGGCAAAAACGGCAGCCGCGGGCACAGCCGCGCAGAATCTCGATAGACAGGCGATCGTGAACGAGCTGCGCGTAGGGCACGCACGACTGCGACAGCGGATTGGTAGCGCCAAAGTCCTCAACGACGCGCTTATAGACTACCGGCGGGACGTCCTTGCCTTCGCGCGGCACGGTGTAGCCATGCGGCGAACAGGGCTCGTCATGGCGAACCTCGTAGAGCGACGGCACATAGGTGCCACCGACCGTCGCGAGCTGCTCGACAATCTGGGTGCGCGAGACGCCCTCATCGCGCAGGTGACGATGCAGCTGGCAAACCTCGAGCAGCGACTCCTCGCCCTCGCCGATCAGAATGGCATCAAAGAAGGCCGCATACGGCTCGGGGTTATAGACCGAGGGGCCACCGGCGACGATGATGGGATCGTCCTCGGTGCGGTCGGCCGCGAGCAGCGGAATGCCGGCGAGGTCGAGCGCCTCGAGAAAGTTGGTGACGGCCATCTCGTGCGGCACATGCATGCCAACGATATCGAACGAGGCCACGGGCGCCGCGCCCTCGAGCGACAGCAGCGGAATGTTCGCCTCGCGCATGGCGTCGCCCATGTCGGGCCACGGCACATAGCCGCGCTCGCAGGAAATGCCCTCGGCCTGATTAAGGATGTTGTAGAGAATGGCGATGCCCTGGTTGGGCAGACCGACCTCATACACGTCCGGATAGATCATGCAGCAGCGGTAGTCGGCATCGGCCTTTGAGAGCGTGCCCCACTCGTGGTCGATATAGCGACTCGGCTTTTCGACCTTGGCGAGCAACGGCTCGATCAGATGAAAACAGTCTTGGTATGGAACGCGCAAAAGAAACCCCTAAGCAGCGAGATCAGATGCGTCCTCAAAGGGACCCATGGGACGAGTAGCGCCGGCAACCGTGGTCACCAGGTCGCGGACGTGCGAGAACGTGGCGGCAGCCACCTCGTTGGCACGGCTGTAGTCAATATCGCGCTCGTAGAGCGACACGAGCGCACGGCCCATGCCATAGGTTCCCGCGGCGGCGGTCAGCGCCTTGACGGCAAACCCAATATGCGGCGTCTGCTTTACCAGGGCGCGGGTGACGGCGCGGAGCACCAGACCGGCAGCAAGCACGCCCGCGACCTCGTAGCCACGCTCGGGCTTAATGCCGCGCCCAAAGATGGCCGCCAGTTCAAAGAGCATGCCCACCTGCGCCAGCGCCATAACGGGATAATCGGCCCCCGGCAAAAACACCAGCGCGCCCGTCGCCATATTGGTAAGCGCGCACGAGGTGATGATGCGGTTGGCGGCGGCGATGCGCATAAAGGCAAAGTTCGCCGCAAAGGCTGTCTCCTTGTCCGTGCGATCGAGAATCCAGCGGGAAAGCGTCTCGAGCAGATACGTCTTATCGGTGGCCGCCACCGCGCCGAGCATGGGCGTGGACTCCTGGATAAAAGGCACCTCCACAGCAGACTCGGCAAGCACGCACACGGGGGCGCCGGCAATCACGAGTTCCTGCACGGCGCTCTCAAGGCGGTCAGACCCGCACGAAAGCACCAGCACCACATCGGTATCGGTCTTGGGGACGATACGGTCCTCCCCCAGGCGCTCAACGCGCACAATGCCCGACGTCGTCTGTGGCACGAAGGCATCGCGCACCGTCTCGACCAAAAAACGCGAGGCAGACGAATCGAGGTAGACGGACACGCGAACCGGCGTGTCGGAATCCTTCTTGGTGGTCGCGCCCATCTTAAAGACGCGGGTCAGCTTGTCCACGGGAATCTTCATAGCAAACCCCTCCAGCGGTTACGCGGCGCCCGAACGATGCCGCCATATGGATTGTACGATACCCACCGTCAGCAACTGAATCATCATCGAGGACGAACCAAAACTAATAAATGGCAGCGGAATACCGGTAATCGGCATCATGCCAATGCACATGCCGATGTTCTCGAAGGTCTGGAACGCCCACATGCCGACGATGCCCACGCACGATAGGCGCAAGAACAGCGACTCGCACTTAAAGGCAACGCGGATCGTCGAGAAAATCAGCAGCACGTAGAGGCACAGGAGCAAAAAGGAGCCGCAGAAGCCGAACGTCTCGGACAGGAAGGCGAAGACGAAGTCGGTGTGGAACTCGGGCAGAAAGCCACCGGCAGACTGCGTCGCATGGCCCAGCCCTTTACCGAAAAAGCCACCCGAGCCGACGGCAATGAGCGACTGCTGCAGGTTGTAGGCATCATCCGAATCGGCATTATCGGGGTCGATAAAGACGGTCAGTCGGTTCATCTGGTACTGCTTGATCAAAACGTCATGGCCCAAAAGAGAATCGAGCACCGAATCGAGCGCCAGGATGAGCGCCACCAGGCCCACAAGCAGCGCCAAGGTCGACAGCACCCATTCGCGACGCGCACCGCTCATGCAGATCACAACGGCACCCGACACCAACACGACCAGGCCCGAACCCAGGTCGCCCATGGCGACGACGGCCAAAAACGGAACGGAGAGCATGCCACAGAGCTTAATGTAGTCGCGGGCGGTATCGATGCGGCCGTTGTACTGCGAACCAAGCGTGGCGATAAAGAAGATCGTGATGAGCTTGGCAAGCTCGACCGGTTGGAAGGTAAGGCCGATACCGGGAATCTTGATCCAGCCCGTCATGCCCAGACCGCCCGTATAGGACAGACCCGGAATCTTAGGCGAGAAAATCACAATGAGATCGATGACGAGCAGCGCCGTCGAGAAGTTAGAGATGCCGCGCAGATCGGTACGCCAGACGAGCACCGCAAGCACCGTACCGATGCCGATGCCCAACAGGTGGCGCGAGAATGAGGCGTCGGCCTTAAACTGCGAGGCCGACCAAATGATGATGGCACCATAGGCTACGAGCGCCAAGGCTGCCAGCAGCACGCCGATGTGCACCTTCTGGCGAAACGTACCGCGCGAGGCCGAAAGCTGCTTGTTGACACGGTCCAGGCTGCTGCGAGAACCGGTTTTAGTTGAGCGGAACAGGTCCGCCGGCGAAAAATCCATCGCAACCTCCTATCGAACCGAGGAATCGCCCGTGGCAGAAGATGTGTCGGGCTCATCATAGATGGCACCGAGGACATCGCGCACGACATGCAGCGCGGTATCGGAGCCACCACCGGCCTGTTCCAAGACAGTGACAATCACGTACTTGGGCTCATCGGCCGGCGCGTAGGCGCAAAACCACGCGTAATCGTCCTCGCCGCTCTTCTCGCCCGTGCCGGACTTGCCGTAGACCGTGGGGGTCAAGGAGTTAAAGTGCGCGGCAGTCGAAGTCGACGCCGAGTAAATCACATCGTGCATGCCGTTACGGACCAGCGCCAGGTCGGCATCGCTATTGATATGGGCCTCCAGGCGCTTCTTTTTGCCCTTGCCGTTGTACTTGTAGGCATCGCCGTCGCCATCACGCGAGACAGCAGACAAGAACACATGCGGCACATACTGTTTGCCGCCGTTGGCAAGGCCCATGTAGGCACACGCCATCTGCAGCGGCGTCACCAAAATGTCGCCCTGGCCGATAGCGATGTTAGTCATATCGCCGGCATTCCACTTGCGGTCCTCGGCCGAGGCGTCGGTAAAGTAGGACTCTTTCCACTTGGCGTCGGGAATGCGACCCGTGCCCTCGCTTGGCAGATCGATGCCGCAGGTCTTGCCCAGACCCCAACGACGAAAGACCTCTTGCAGGCCCTCGGGATGCTGGTCGTTGTAGAAAAACGCCTTGCCCATATCGTAGAACACGGGGTCGCAGGAGTTAGCGATACCGGACTGCAGCGTCATAGTGCCGTGACCGGAATGCAGCCAGCAGTACTTACCCCATGACTTGCCCAGGCCCGTCCAATAGCCCGTGCAGTTCGTGGTCTGGCCTGAGGTATAGGTTCCAAACTCAAGACCGGCCAGAGCCGAGAGCGGCTTGATGGTCGAAGCCGACATATACTGGCCGCTAATGGCGCGGTTGAGCAGCGGATGCGAACCCTTGTCGTCGTTGAGCTCGGTCCACACGTCGTTGGAAACGCCGCCGATGAACACCGACGGATCAAACTTGGGCTCGCTCGCCATACCCAGAATCTCACCATTGTTGGGATCGAGGCACACCACGGCGCCGTTGCCGGCATCGCTATGACCCGTGGTCTTGGCAAGCTCAATGGCATTCGCCAGAGCCGTCTCGCAGGCCTGTTGAATCTTAAGATCCAGCGTAAGCTTAATGTCAGAACCGGCCTTGGCGGGAACGGCGCCGGCTTGACCGGTCACATTACCCGAGGCGTCAACTTTCACGGTCTGCTCACCACGAATGCCCTGCAGCAGATTTTCGTAGTAAATCTCTACGCCCGCCTGGCCCACAATATCGCCCGATTGATACGAGATCTGGCCAGCCGCGCTATCGCTGCCGTCCGACGACTTCTTGTTCTGCGCCTCGAGCTGCTCGGAGGTAATGGTGCCGGTATAGCCCAAGATATGGCAGGCGGTCTCGCCATACGGGTATTGGCGCTCGGTGCGCTCGGCGATCTTCACGCCGGGAAACTCACCGGCGTGCTCCTGAATGTAGGCGACAGTAGAGCGGCGCACGTCAGTCGCGATCGTATGCAGGCTCTGCGCGCCTTCGGAATTGTCCTGGATGTTGCGCAGCACCGCGATATACGGCATGCCGAGCACGTTGGCAAGATGACGCACCAGTACCTTGTCGTCGGCAAGGTCGCGATAGGCGACGACGGCGAGCGAGGGGCGGTTTTGCACCAGCGCGACGCCGTTGCGGTCCAAGATGCGGCCACGAACGGCAGGCGTGGTAACGGTACGGGTCTGATTGCTCTTGGCCTGCTTGTCGTAGTAGTCGGACGAGACCATCTGCATGCCCCACAGCTTAACGGCAAGCGCGGCAAACATCGCACCCACGCCCGCGGTGAGGATGGAAAAGCGGCCCTTGAAGGCCGTAGCGGCCGTATTGCCCTCGCCCTCGGTGGCGCGCGGGGCCGTTCCGTGCTGCGTGTCGTAGGTAAAGCGGGAGTCGCCGCGGCGCATGATGACCAGCGCGACCACAATGGCCACGACCAGCACGATACCGGCGACAACAACCGTCAACTGGGAAGACATCTACAGGCCTCCCCTATTTGAGCTTATGGGTCTTGGGCTTAAAGCGCATACCCGTCTGACGCCCACCGCGCGCGGAGAACCCATAGCCAGACTGCGGCGCGACGCCGGACATCAAAAACGGAACGGCGACCAGGCCGGTCAGAATCGAAGACGGCAGGGCATGTCCAAAGATCGCCACGACAAAACTCGATTCCAGTCCCATAAACAGCAAGATAATGCTGTAGATCACGTTAATGGCAAGCGCAAAGGCGCCCACCGTGATGCCGCGAGCGCTCGGGGTGCCGCCCGTCTGACCGGCGGCACTGTGTGTCAGGGCAAAGCTGCCCACTGTCAGCAACAGCGACATCACGCCCACCGGCACGGCTGCCGACAGGTCGTAGAACAGGCCACTGCAAAAACCGCAGATGACGGCCCGCGTGGGATCGCCCGAAAACACACTCAGGCACACCAGGATAATCATAAAGTTGACGCGACCGCCCGCGATGGAGATCTGCGGCGCCAAGCCCGCCTGCAGCAGGACGCAGACAATGGCGGCAATCGCAAAAGTGCGGGAGCCAGTCCCCTGTTCGTGTAGATCCATGGACATGCCTCCCTATTCGCTCGAGCCCGAGTCAGTCGTGCCGGACGCATCGGAGCTTTCATCCGAGCTTTCGTCTTTGGACTTGGTGGCCGCATCGCGCGAGGTGCCCTGCGGCGTACTGTTGGCGCTGCTCACATCCTCGTCCGAAGCCGACTGCTCATCGGTCAGCGACGTAATGACCAGCACTTCCTCGTTGTTTTCGGCCGTTGTCTGGGCGCGCACGACGATGGTGTAGTACACATCGTTGGCAGACTTCTCCACCGACGAGACCGTACCGAGCGGCAGGCCCTTGGGAAATACGCCGCCGATGCCCGAGGTCACGATGATGTCGCCCACCTTCACGTCGGAATCGACACTCACGTGCTCCAGGCGCAGGGTACCGTCGGGCTGCCCCTGCAGCATACCCTGAGCGCGCGTATCCTGCACCATAGCGGACACGCCCGAGTTCTCATCACTAATCAGGCGGACGGTGGAGGTCTTGGCCGAAACCTCGATAATCTGACCGATGACACCGGCAGAACTCGTCACGGGCATGTTGATGGTAAGACCGTCGGCAGAGCCTTTGTCGATGGTAACGGTCGAGGTCCAGGCATCGCCCGACGCGCCGACAATGCGAGCCGCGGTGGACTTGAGGTTGTAGGTCGACTGCAGACCGACCAGGCTCTCGAGTCGCTCGGCGGTCTTTTGAGCCTCGGAGAGCTCGGCGACCTTAGAGGTCAACACCTCGTTTTGCTTCTTGAGGTCGTCGAGCGACTCCTGCGAAGCCGTAAGGTTAGAGAACACGTTTCCGATTGCGTTGAAGGGCGCGGCCACAGCCGAGCCCACAAAACGCACCGGCGAGGTAATCGTCGTCACGCCCGAACGCACGGCGTGAATCGGACCCGCCTCGCCTTCGCGAATATAAAACGTGAGGAGCAGCACCGAAATCACGCTGAAAACAATCAACGGGCGCATACCCGTTGATTGTCGCTTGGTATTCAGATTTGAAGAGAAACCCGAAGATCGTGCCAAATGGAATCCACCTTTTGGAAATTAAGCATTGGTCTGGACGAAGCCACCGTCAAACGCGTTGGCCTCGAGCACGCGGGCGCAGCCGTTGACGACGTTGTCGAGCGCCGTAGGGCTAACGTTGACCGAAACGCCGGTCTCGTCGCGCAAGCGCACGTCGAGACCGCGCAGCAGCGCACCGCCGCCGGTCAGCAGGATGCCGTAGTACATAAGGTCCGAGGCAAGATCGGGCGGCGTGGCGTCGAGGGCGTCCTTGACGGCCTTGGCCATCTCGTCGAGCGGCTTGTTGAGCGCGCGACGAATCTCCTCGCTCTCGATGCGCACGGTCTTGGGCAGGCCCGTAATCACGTCGCGGCCGTTGACCTCGACGTCGAGCTCGTCCTTGAGCGGCACGGCAGAACCGACCTTGATCTTGATGTCCTCGGCCGTGCGCTCGCCGATAGCCAGGTTATAGGCATCGCGAACGTGGGTAAGGATAGCCTGGTCAAACTCGTCACCGGCAATGCGGATGGACTGCGACACGACGATACCGCCCATAGCGATAACGGCGACCTCGGTGGTACCGCCACCGATATCGATAACCATGGAGCCGGTGGGCTCCTCGACAGGCAAGTCGGCGCCGATGGCAGCGGCCATGGGCTCCTCGATCAGGTATGCCTGGCGGGCACCGGCCTGGATCGTAGCCTCAAAAACGGCGCGCTTCTCGACCGACGTGACGCCGGAGGGGACGCAGACGACAACGCGCGGACGCGGGGTCCACGGATAGCGCTTCTCGGACGCCTTGTCGATAAAATAGCGAAGCATGGCCTCGGTAACGTCAAAGTCGGCGATAACGCCGTCCTTAAGGGGACGCACAGCCACAATGTTGCCGGGCGTACGGCCGAGCATGCGCTTTGCCTCGATACCGACAGCCAGGATGCGCTCATCGTTCTTGTCGATGGCGACAACGGAGGGCTCGCGAATGACGATGCCCTTGCCGCGCACGGAGACAAGCGTGTTGGCGGTGCCGAGGTCGATGGCAAGATCGCCCGCATAGCTACCGAAGAACATATCCATCAAAGAAAACAACGCAACTCCTGATGTGTTGGATGATTGCTGGAAAACTACTAGCCCATCATACTAGCGCAAGCCCGGCACCTCACTTGCGGTGAAGCACCGGGCAGCGCCAAATCTCATAAGGTCACTACTGGTTGTCAGCGGCCGAGAGATCGATGTCGAGCGAGGAGACGGCCCAACCGATATGGTTGTCGGAGCGCACGAACTTGACGGTGTACTCCTGCTCGCCGCCCTTGGACAGCGACGCCTTGACCTTAGCGGTGGTCTCGGTCATAGACTGATCCATGCCCTCGATGGAGACGGTGGCGCCCTGCGGAATCGAGGAAATGATCATCGACTTGGCGTCCTCGGACAGGCTGGAGGCCAGACAGGACTCGGCCTTGGCGGTATCGCCGTCACCTGCGGCCTGGAACAGGTCGGTGACAACAGACTCCTGCGAAGGGAAGCCCAGGCCGCGCGTGTAGGCAAAGCCAAGACCGCCTGCGGCAAGGACGATCAGCAGAAGCAGCACCAAGAAGACCTTGAGCCCCGTATGACGATGGCGACGACGGACCTTGGCCTCCTTGCGGTCCTGCTGAACCATCTCGGACTCGGACAGGGTGAAGAAGCCGGTGTCCGAGGGGTCGGGCATAAACTGACCGGTAGCGCCCGTGGGGTCGAGCGGGTCGACGGCGGGAGCATCCATCGCGGGCGCCGGAGCCGTGGCCATGGCCGTCTGGGCCGAAAGCGCAGCGAGGGAATCTTGCACGCGGGCAAGCTCATCGGCCTGCTCGGGCGTGAGCTGGTAGATGCCATCGGCGGTGGCGGCGTTAAAGGCATCGAGCGCGTCAGAGGGGCGACCGGCGGCAGAGAGCGCCTCACCCATACCGGCGTTAAGCGCACGCGTGTCGTCGCGCGGACCGGCAAAGTCGATGGCCGTGCGGTAGGTCTCCACGGCGTCTGCCGGACGGCCGAGTTTAATGAAGCAGCGGCCAAGATCGCCAAGGGCAGCGGCGGGAGCCGGGTTGGCACCATCGATGGCGGCCTGACGGAAGGCAGTGCCGGCATTGGCATAATCACCCGACTGGAACAGGGCGTTGCCCAAACCCAGATACGCCTTAAACGGCGTGGCATAGGATGCATCCTGCGTTGCGGCAGAGAACACCTGGGCTGCGGTCGCATAGTCACCCACGGCAGCAAGCGCCTTACCGCGGTTGGTGAGCAGCGCGCCGCGCTTGCCATAGGTACCGTCGTTGAGGGCGGCGGCGTAGGCCTCGGCGGCCTCGGCATACATACCCAGGTGCATCAAGGCGTTGCCGCGCAGATGGTCGGCCTCGCCCATGATCTCACTGGGGGTCTTTGCCGCACCGAGCATCTGGGCGGCAGCGGAATAATCACCCGCGCGATAAGCGGCGCGGCCCTGTTGGATCAGCTGGCTATTCAAGGAAGTCCCCTTTTACTCGTGAACGATCTCGACGTGGACGATCTCGTCGCCGGCACGCAGCTGCGAAATCACATCGAGGCCCTCGACCGTGGTGCCAAAGACGGTGTAGCCGGAGTCGAGGTTATGCTGAGCGCCCAGGCAGAAGTAGAACTGCGAACCCGCGGAATCGGGATCCATCGAACGTGCCATGGCAAGCGCGCCGTCGACGTGGCTGTTACGCGGGTTGGTAGCGAACTCGCCCTTGATGCAGTAGCCGGGGCCGCCGGTACCGGGCATGCCGTCGGGGCCCTCAAGACCGGCGGCGACATCGGCGCCGGACATATCGCGGGTATTGGGGTCGCCGCCCTGGATCACAAAACCGGGCACATAGCGATGGAACTTAAGGCCGTCGTAAAAACCCATCGTGGAAAGCTCGCAGAAGTTCGCCACGTGGATGGGGGCGCCCTCGCCGTCAAACTTGACCTTGATGGTGCCCTTCGACGTCTCGATCACCGCGCACTCATCGCCGGCAAGCTGATACTCGGGCGTGTAGAGCTCTTTCTTAAAACCAAACATGTGGTTCCTTCCTCGTGCGTTTAAAGCATATTTGGTCAAATTGTAGCAATAAGCACGGGCTTCCATCAATTGCGCACGCAGGTTATGCCGCCGGAGGGCAACAAATTACGAACGTTGCTGCGGTCTCCATGCGCTCACGTTGGCGTCGTACTGGTTAAGCGCGCTGTTGCCGCCTTGTGCGATGGGCGCCAGGATCTCGCTCTGACGGGCGCTCAGCGACTCGCCGTCGGGAATGGACAGCGAGATATCCCAGCTCTGGCAGATCACGTCGACACGCTCGTACATCCACTGGGCAAGCTGCTTTAGATGATCGATGTCCTCCGCATAGACGGTGTCGTCCTGAACCTTGAGGTTATTGAGCTCATCCTGGGTCTTTTTAATCTGATCGCGCAGGGCATAAGCGCTCTGCGACAGCTCCTGGCGGGTGGAGAGCGGCGTACGCAGATAGCCGTTATTAAACGAATCGATGACCTCGCCGATCTGATCATCGTCGCTGTACGACACGATGGTCTGGTACAGGCCGTCGAGCCTGGCGTAGAGCTGGTCGTCGGTTAAGACGGTCTCCTCCTGAACGACCTCGGACGCATCCTCTTGCTTGGACTCTTTCTCGGTGGCCTCGCCCTTTTGGCGCGACGGGAAGGTGGTCTTGGCGGCCTGGCCAAACTGGTCGTAGAAGCCGGGCATGACGCCCATAGGATCGGCAGTCACAAACCAATACGCACCACCGCACACGGCGGCGAGCACCGCGATGACGATAAGCGGTTTGGGGATATGGCGCTTGTGCTTGTGATAGGCATCCTCGTCGGGATGGACCTTGCGCTTGGCCTTTTGCTTTTTGGGCTGGACATCATCGCGCAGGGACACCGGTGTGGGGATATCGACCTTGGGGATGCCAAAGTCCTTATCGAAGGCAGGCAGCACGCAGGTCTCGTTGGGATCGGCGGCATCCGAGAGCACCGCGGCGGCAGAGGCCGGCGCATGGGGCACCTCGGTATCGATCTGCTCCTGCGTCAAGCGCGGAAAGCCGGCCGTGCGGCCCGCCGCCAGATCGGATGCGGCCGCGTCTTTGGAAAGGATGCCCGGGGCGGGGCGCCCGCACTTGGGACAGGTGCGATCATGCGGGGACAGGCGTGCGCCACAACCATCGCAGAATACGAACTCGGTATGCTCGGGACCGTCGCCCGGACCAACGTATGCGTTGCAATAGGGGCAGAACGAGGCGCCGTCCTCTATGGTCTTAAGGCAATGCGGGCAAATCACGGCTTCCTCTTTTCGGAGCAATTCATACAGTCGAGGTTAGAGCATAGCATCGCCACGCCCCCACAGGAGCAAGGCACCAATTCAACATCGCCAGAAAAATCATCCCCGGGGCGACTGGGACTAGGCTTTCTTTGCGGGCTTTTTCTTTTTGCTCGGCATCGAGACCTTAATGCCCTGGGCGGACTTGGTCACACGGGAGCGCTTGGCACCCGCGCTCTTCTTTTTCTTGGGTTGGGCCTTTTCCACACCCTCGAGCGCGCGAACCTCGGCCTCGCGAGCGGTGCGCTCCTCACGGCGCTGCGCCATATCGGCGGCGACGCGCTTGGCAAAACGCTGGGCAGTTGAACCCGTCGAGCTCACCTTGCCGCCACCGCGACCCAGACGGACGCGAACGCCACGGCCAAAGCCGGTGGCAGCATGGCGACGACGCGGCTCGAGCGAATCCATCATCGTGGCGAGCTTAAAGAACACCGTGCAGGTAAAGACGACGATCGCCAGTAAGATAACGGCCTCGCCCATCGACAGGTTGGCGATGGACAGCAGCTCCGGGAATCCGATAACACCCGCCAGGATGCCGACGACAACAAATACAAAGAGCACCACGCGCAAGGGTGTGAGCGGCTGCGAGATGCGCCAGATCAGGCTCACGCTCGCCGCGCACGACGTAAGCAGGCACATGGTCGAAAGCGTGAGCTGGTTAAAGCCGAACACGCGCGCCACAAAGATATCGAACGCCGCAGCCATAATAACCGCCAGTGACGCCGGCAACGCACGCTTGAGCACGTTGGTCAAGAATGACCCCTTCACGCGGGCGTTGTTGGGCTCCAAACCCAGCACAAAGCCCGGCGCGCCGATGCAGAAGAAGTTGATGAGTGTCATCTGAATCGGCTCGAAGGGATACGGCGGAAACGCGATGCACAGCGCCGCCAGGCCCATCGAGAACAGCGTCTTAGTCAAGAACAGCGCCGCAGAGCGCTGCAGGTTGTTGATGGAGCGACGGCCCTCAGCCACCGCGGCGGGCATCGAGGCAAAATCGTTGTCGACCAGCACGATCTCGGCCACGTTGCGCGCGGCATCGGAACCGGCGGCCATGGCCACGGAGCAGTCGGCCTCCTTGAGCGCCAGCACGTCGTTGACGCCGTCGCCCGTCATGGCAACCGTATGGTCGCGACGCTTGAGCGCCTGCACGAGCTCACGCTTCTGCTGCGGCGTCACGCGACCAAAGACGTGATAGCGGTCCACCGCGGCATCAATCTTGGACGGCGTATCGAGTGTCGTGGCGTCGACGTAGGCATCGGCCCCCGGAACGCCCACCACGCGCGCGATCGACGACACCGTGCGCGGGTCGTCGCCGCTGATCACGTTGAGGGTCACGCCCTGCTCGTTAAAGTAACCGATGGTCTCGGCGGCCGAGGAGCGAATCTCGTCGCGAATGGTCACAAAGCCCACGGGCTCGGCCTCGCCCACCATATCGCCGTCGGGCGTAAAGCCGTCCACACGGGCCACAACAAGCACGCGGCAGGTGTCGGCAAGCTCGGCCACACGGTTCTCGACCTGCGCAAAGACGCGCTCCGAAAGCACAAATTGCGCTGCGCCCATCACATAGGAGCCCTGCGCAAACGAGGCGCCGCTCCACTTTTTGGACGAAGAGAACGGAATGACCGCCAGCGGCTCGGAAACCTCGACCGGGCGGTCAGCGTAATAGTTGAGCAGCGCCTGACAGGTCTCGTTGGCGTCTGCCGAGGTGGCACGCGCCACGTTGGCGAGCGCAAAATCGAGGACCGTGGTCTCAACGGGGACAGCAGCCTCGTCCGAGTCCGCGCCAAAGCCAACACCCTCAACAGGCAGCGGATAGGTGCCCTCGACCTCCATACGGCCCGAGGTAATGGTGCCCGTCTTGTCCAGGCACAAAACGTCGACGCGCGCGAGCGTCTCGATACAGTAGAGCTGCTGTGCCAGCACCTTGCGACGCGCCAGGCGCACCGTGGCAATCGCGAGCACCGACGAGGTCAGCAGCACCAGGCCCTGCGGAATCATGCCCAGCAGGGCACCCACCGTGGACAGCAGCGCCGAAGAAGGCACACGACCGGCCAGCAGCTCGGAGAAGCACCAGGAAAGCGCGCTATCGCCCGGGGTTCCCGCGGCATCCCACAGCTCGCTCACACTCGAGGCAAAGAGCGCCAGACCAAGCGGAATCATGATAATGCTCGCGAACCGCACGATGGCGTTGAGCGCGTTCATGATCTCAGAATTGACCTTTTTGACGTACTTGGCCTCGTTGTTGATCTTGGCCACGTAGTTATCGGCGCCGACATGGATCACGCGGGCGCGCAGCAGGCCCGAGTCGATAAAGCTGCCACTCATGAGCTCGGAGCCTGGCTGTTTCTTGATGAGGTCGCTCTCGCCCGTCAGCAGGCTCTCGTTGACGAGCGCCTCGCCCGACACCACCACGGCGTCGGCGGGAATCTGGTCACCGCGCCCCAAGCGAATGATATCGTCGAGCACGATCTGGTCCAGGTCGAGCTCCACCTCGGCGCCGTCGCGCACCGCGATGGCCTTCTTAGAGGTGAGCAGCGCAAGCTTGTCGACCATCCGCTTGGAACGCATGGACTGAATGACGCCAATTGCCGTGTTCAAGAACACCACGAACAGGAACGTCAGATTCTTAAACGAACCGGTCAGCAACACCAAAATCGCCAAGACCACGTTGATCAAGTTGAACAGCGTGCAGAGGTTCTCAATGATGAGCTCGCGGACCGACTTGGTCTTGAGCTCCATGTTGCGGTTGATCTTACCGGCGGCGATGCGCTCCTCGACCTCGGCGGTCGAGAGTCCACGCTCGATATCCGTTGCTGCCATACCACGTCCCATCACGTCGCGTCGGTATAAGAAAACCGCCCGGACCATGCGAGGTTCGGACGGTCTTACGTTCGATGGTGCCCCATGTTGGATTCGAACCAACGGCCTTCTGCTCCGGAGGCAGACGCTCTAATCCCCTGAGCTAATAGGGCGAACGGTAGGCATTATACCCAAGAGCGCCACGGGCTAACAAAATAATAGAAAAAGCTTTGCAATTACGTGGGAGACGCGGCGCGACGGCGCGCTTTAGGCGGCAAAAGCGAGTCAGATAGTATAAACTCTCATGCACCATATAATGCGGCTCGCGATGCGGGCCGTTTTTGCAAGGGCTATCCATCGAGGTGAGAGGCACACCATGATTGCAATTTTAAAGCAGAGCGCCAGCGACGAAGCCGTAAGCCACATCGTCAGCTGGATCGAGAAAAAGGGGCTCAAGACCGACGTCTCGCGCGGCGAAAACGAGACCATTATCGGCCTGGTGGGCGACACGACCAAGATCGACCCGTTCCTGCTTGAGTCCATGGACGTCGTCGAGCGCGTGCAGCGCGTCTCCGAGCCGTTCAAGCGCGCCAACCGCAAGTTCCACCCCGAGGACTCCGTCATCGACTGCGGCCACGGCATCAAGATCGGCGGCGACCAGTTCCAGGTCATCGCCGGCCCCTGCTCCGTCGAGGGCGAGAACCTCATCCGCATCGCCCGCCGCGTGAAGGCCGCCGGCGCCACGATGTTGCGCGGCGGCGCCTACAAGCCCCGCACCTCCCCGTACGCCTACCAGGGCATGGGTCCCGCCGGCCTGGACCTGCTGTGCGAGGCATCCGCCGAGCTCGACATGCCGATCGTCACCGAGATCATGGACCCGCGCGACGTGCAGGTCTTCCTGGACAAGAAGATCGACGTCATGCAGATTGGCGCCCGCAACGCCCAGAACTTCCCCCTGCTCAAGGAAGTCGGCAAGACGCAGACCCCGGTCCTGCTCAAGCGCGGCATGTCCGGCACCGTCGACGAGCTGCTTATGGCAGCCGAGTACATCATGAGCGAGGGCAACGACAACGTCATCCTGTGCGAGCGCGGCATCCGTACCTTCGAGACCCGCACCCGCAACACCTTCGACCTCAACGCCGTGCCGGTGCTGCACCACCTGTCGCACCTGCCCGTCGTCGCCGACCCCAGCCACGCCACCGGTTACACCCGTTATGTTGAGCCCATGGCGCTCGCCGCGACTGCCTGCGGCGCCAACGGTCTGGAGATCGAGGTCCACGACGACCCGAGCCACGCTTGGTCCGACGGTGCTCAGGCCCTCACCCCCGACCAGTTCGACGACACCATGCGCCGCATCCGCGCCATCCGCGAGGTCGTCTGCCAAGAGACCGTTCGGGAGTAGGCCATGGGTACGGTGAGAAACGCACGCGTTAACCAGGGTGGCCCCAAGTGCGCCGGTATCGTGGGCCTGGGCCTCATCGGCGGCAGCTTTGCCCGCGGCTATGCGCAGGCGGGCGTCCGCGTGCTGGCCTGGGACCCCGATGACGACGTCATGACAGCCGCCAGCATGGGCACCGTCGCCGGCGAGCTCAACGACGAGACGCTCGGCGAATGCGACATCATCGTCCTGGCATGCTACCCCGAGGCCTGCATCGAGTGGCTCGAGGCGCACGCCCAAGCGCTCGCCGACGCCACCGATACCGAGGCCATCATGGGGCCCGTGGTGATCGACACCGTGGGCGTGAAGGGCATCGTGTGCGAGCGGGCCTTTGAGCTTGCCCGCGAGCACGGTTTTTACTTTGTGGGCGCACACCCCATGGCGGGCACGCAGTTCTCGGGCTACGCACACTCCCGCGCCGACCTGTTCCAGGGCGCACCGCTCGTGCTTGTGCCGCCCGCAGTGGACGACGCCCTTAAGCTGGAGCTTTTGGGCCAGGTGCGCGAGATGGTACGTCCCTTAGGCTTTGGCAAGTTCAGCGTAACGAGCGCCGCCGAGCACGATCGCGTCATCGCCTTTACGAGCCAGCTCGCGCACGTCGTCTCCAACGCCTATGTTAAGAGCCCGACCGCTCAGGTCCACCACGGCTTTTCGGCCGGTAGCTACCGCGACCTCACGCGCGTGGCCCACCTCAATCCGCAGATGTGGTCCGAGCTCATGATCGACGACGCCGACGCGCTCGCCTTCGAGATCGACCACCTGATCGACTCGCTCGGCGCCTACAGCCATGCGCTCAAGGACCGCGACCAGCGCTATCTGGAAAATCTCCTTGCCGAGGGCGACCGCATCAAGCGCGCGCTCGACGACGAGGCCTCGCACTAGACCACCCATTACGCCAGGTCGAAAGGACCAAAGCTTATGGCGATTACCATCGATATCGACACTGCACGCCCCTACCAGGTACACGTGGGCACGTTTTTACTGGAGCAGGCAGGACCGCTCGTCCGCGCCACCGCCGGAGGCACCCGCGCCGTCATCGTGACGGACACCAACGTGGGCCCGCTCTACCAGATGCCCGTCAAGCAGAGCCTGGAGGCGTCAGGCTATGAGGTAAGCATTTGCACCTTCGAGGCCGGCGAGGCACACAAGCGCGCCGAGACCTACGTTGCCATTCTTGAGTTTGTGGCCGAGCATGAGCTTTCGCGCTCCGACGTAATCGTAGCGCTCGGCGGCGGCGTCGTTGGCGACGTAGCCGGTTTTGTCGCCGCCACCTACATGCGCGGCTGCAAGTTTGTGCAGATCCCCACGAGCCTGCTCGCCATGGTGGACTCGTCGGTGGGCGGCAAGACGGCCATCGACCTGGCCGCCGGCAAAAATCTCGCCGGAGCATTTTGGCAGCCGAGCGTGGTCATCGCCGACGTGGGATGCCTTGCCACCCTCACGCCCGAGCAGTTCGCCGACGGCTGCGGCGAGGTCGTCAAGCACGCTGTGATCGCCGATCCGGAGCTTTTCGCGGAACTGGAGAAGACACCGCTCACGCTGGAGCTGCTGAACCGTGACGTGGCCCGCGTGGCGCTCATCATCGCCCGCAATATCGACATTAAGCGCGCCGTGGTCGTTGCCGACGAGCGCGAAACCAGTCAGCGCAAGCTCCTCAACTTTGGCCACAGCGCCGGGCACGCCGTCGAAGCCTGCGAGCACTTTGAGCTCGGCCACGGCAACTGCGTGTCGATTGGCATGGGAATCATCACGCGTGCCGCGGCCCTGCACGGCATTTGCGACGCCGAACTGCCCAGCCGCATCGAAGAGCTCTGCGCCCGTCATGGCCTCAAGACCCGCTGCGAGCTTTCGGCCGACGCCATCTTTGCCGAGGCGCTGCACGACAAAAAACGCGCCGGTGACACTATCGACCTGGTGATTCCGCACGGCATTGGCCGTTGCAGCATCGACCGCACGCCGCTTTCCACCTTCCATGATTTAATTGCCGAGGGCCTCGGCCAGAAGGGAGACGCATCCGCATGCTAGCCCGCATCACCCCCTCCCCGCTCAAGGGCACCGTTCCCGCTATCGCATCCAAGTCGATGGCGCACCGCCTCATCATCTGCGCCGCACTTGCCAACGGCGAGACGCACGTGACCTGCAACACGACCTGTGCCGATATCGAGGCCACGGTGCGCTGCCTCACGGCCCTGGGTGCCCGCATCGAGACCGTCGAGGATGGCTTCCAGGTCCATCCCACCATGAAGAGTATTGAATTTGGCCTGCTCAAGGCACTTGCGGGCGGCACGCTCGACTGCGGCGAGAGCGGCTCCACACTCCGCTTTATGCTTCCCGTGGCCTGCGCGCTGGGAGCAGAGGCCACCTTTGTGGGCCAGGGTCGTCTGGGCGCACGCCCCCTCTCCCCGCTCTCCGACGAGATCATTGCCGCCGGCTGCGACCTGCAGGGTCTGGGCGGTTTTCCGCTCAAGACAAGCGGCCGCATGCGCCCGGGCACCTTTATCCTGCCGGGCAATATGAGCTCGCAGTACATCTCGGGCCTGCTGCTGGCAGCCCCGCTGCTGGCCCAGCCCTCCTGTGTGCAGGTGACCGGCCTTATCGAGAGCCGCCCCTATATCAACCTGACCATCCAGGCCATGAAGGCCTTCGGCGTCGAGGTCAACGTCGAGCGTATCCCCGCCAAGGACGGCCAGCCCGAGATCACGAACTTCCGCGTGAACAGCGGCTCGTACCGCACGCCCGGCAGTGTGGCCGTCGAGGGCGATTGGTCCAATGCGGCCTTTTGGCTGTGTGCCGGCGCCATCGGTACCGACCCCATCACCGTCGAAGGCGTGTCGCTCAGCTCTGCGCAAGGCGACCGCAACGTGCTTGCCGCGCTCTCGCGCTTTGGCGCCCGCATCGTGCGCTCTACGAACGCCGCCACCGTGCAGTCCGACAAGCTCGCCGGCTTTGAGATGAGCGCACACGACATCCCCGACCTGGTGCCAGTAATCTCGGCCGTGGCATCGTTGGCGCAAGGCCGCACGTTCATCCGCGATTGCGCCCGCCTGCGCATCAAGGAATCCGACCGCCTGGCCACCACCACCCGTGAGCTCACCGCGCTGGGCGCACAGGTGCGCATTGCCGGGGACGACCTCATCATCAAGGGTGTCGATGCCTTTACCGGCGGCGAGGTCGATTCGCACAACGACCACCGCATCGCCATGATGGCCGCCATCGCTGCAAGCCGTGCCACCGGCGAGGTCGTGATTCACGGCGCCGAGGCCGTCAATAAGTCCTATCCCGATTTCTTCGACCACTACCGCCTGCTGGGCGGCAAGGTCACGCTCGAGGAGGAATAGCATGTCCTCGACCTTTGGCAACGTTTTGCACTTAAGCATCTTTGGCCAGTCGCACTCCCCTGCTATCGGCTGCTCGCTCGACGGCATCCCCGCCGGTATCGCCGTTGACCAGGAGCAGCTGCAGGCCTTTTTGGACCGTCGCGCCCCCGGTCGCGACGAGACCGCAACCAAGCGCCGCGAGGCCGACGCCGCGCATATCATCGCTGGTGTGATCGATGGACACACCACTGGCGCACCCATCGCAGCAATTATCGAAAACACCAACACGCGCTCCAAGGACTATTCCGAGCTGCGCCGCAAGCCCCGCCCAGGGCACGCAGACTTTCCTGCGCGCGTGAAGTACCACAACATGCACGACGTCGCCGGCGGCGGACACTTCTCCGGCCGCCTGACGGCCCCCTTGTGCATCGCTGGCGGCATCGCGCTGCAGGCACTCGAGGCCCGCGGCATCAAGGTCATGGCGCACGTCGCGCAGATCGGCGGCATCTCCGACCTGCCCATGGACGACATGGTCTATCGCGAGGCCGACCGCAAGGCGATCCTCACGAACGATCTGCCCTGCATTGACGGCGCAGCTGCCGGTCGCATGCGCGAGGAGATCCTGGCCGCGCGCGATGAACTCGATAGCATCGGCGGCATCGTGGAGTGCGGTATCTACGGCCTGCCCGCGGGCATAGGCGACCCCATGTTCGACGGCATCGAAAACCGCATCGCACAGATCGCGTTTGGGATTCCCGCCGTAAAGGGCGTGGAGTTTGGCATGGGCTTTGCCGTGGCCGCCATGCGCGGCAGCGAGAACAACGATCCGTACCGCGTAGATGCCGAGACCGGCGAGATCGCAGTCGAGTCCAACAACGCCGGCGGTATTCTGGGCGGCATCTCCACCGGCGCACCCGTCATGTGGCGTATGGCCGTGAAGCCGACGCCCTCTATCGGTCGCGAGCAACAGACCGTGGACATGGACGCCATGGAAAATGCCGAGCTCTCGGTCCACGGCCGCCACGATCCCTGCATCGTCCCGCGCGCCGTCCCCGTAGCCGAGGCAGCCGCCGCCCTCGCCATCTGGGACGCCCTCCTCGAGGACGCCGCCCAGCGCTAAAAATCTCGGGGGGCCAACTCCGGCCCCCACGACCACCCAGTGATTTTTCTGGGACGGGGATTAAAAAATCATTAGGTACATAATGATTTTTTAATCCCCGTCCCAGAAAAATCACCGACACGTGAAAGGGGTCCCCATGGACCTTGCTGACATCCGCCAGGCCATCGATGGCATCGACACCACGCTGCTCAACAGCTTTGTCGAGCGCATGGACATTGCCACCGAAGTCGCCAAATCCAAGATTGAGATGGGTAAGGCCGTCTTCGACCCCGCCCGCGAGCGCTCCAAGCTCAACAACCTCGCCAGCCGCGCACCCGAGCGCTACGAGGCCCAGACCATCACCCTGTTCCGCCTCCTCATGAGCATGAGCAAGGCCGAGCAGCAGCGCTACATCAACGAGCTCAAGGGCACCACGGTGTCGCAAAAGGCCCATGCCACGGCCGCAGCCTTTGACACGCCCTTCCCCCAGACGGCTACCGTCGCCTGCCAGGGCGTTGAGGGCGCCTACAGCCAGATCGCCGCATGCAAGCTCTTCGACGTGCCCGATATTGCCTTCTTTGATACCTTCGAGGGCGTCATGCGCGCCGTGCGCGACGGCTTCTGCGAGTTTGGCGTGTTGCCCATCGAAAACTCCACCGCCGGCTCGGTCAATGCCGTCTACGATTTGCTCGCACAGTTCGACTTCCATATCGTGCGCTCGCTGCGCCTCAAGATCGATCACAACTTACTCGTCAAACCTGGCACCAAGCTCGCCGACGTGCGCGAGGTCTACAGCCACGGCCAAGCCATTGCCCAGTGCGCCGGCTTTATCGAGGGCCACGGACTGCATGCCACCAAGTACCCCAACACCGCTATGTCGGCCGAGATGGTCGCCAACTCCGAGCGCACCGATGTCGCCGCCATCGCCTCGCGCAGCTGTGCCGAGCTGTATGGCCTCGAGGTGCTGGAGCCCAACATCCAGGACTCGGACAACAACTACACGCGCTTCGTCGTCATCAGTCGCGAACCGCGCGTCTATCCCGGTGCCAACCGTACCTCGCTCATGATCACCACGGCCAATGAGCCGGGCGCGCTTTATCGCGTACTCGAGCGCTTCTACGCCCTCAACATCAACCTCATCAAGCTCGAGAGCCGCCCCATCCCCGGGCACGACTTTGAGTTTATGTTCTACTTTGACCTGGACTGCCCCTTTGGCAGCAAGGCCCTCGACGACTTGCTCGATTCCATCGACGACGTGTGCGAGAGCTTCACCTACTTTGGCAGCTATACGGAGGTGCTCTAGATGACCGATACCGCCGCAACCCGCCCCTACGGCGTGCTGGGCCGCGTGCTGGGCCACAGCTACACCCCGACCATCTACAAAGAGCTCGCTGGGCTCGAGTACGTGCGTTTTGAGCGCGAGCCCGAGGATCTTGAGACTTTTATGACGGGCGATGAGTGGGAAGGTACCAACGTGACCATCCCCTACAAGCGTGCCGTCATGGACTACCTGGACGAGTTGAGCCCGCTGGCCGAGCGCATGGGCAACGTCAACACCATCACACGCCTGCCCGACGGCCGCCTGCGCGGCGACAATACCGACTACTTTGGTTTTCAGTGCCTGGTCGAGGAGCAAGGCGTTGAGGTTGCCGGTAAGAAGGCTCTCGTGCTCGGCGCCACCGGCAGTGCTGGCACCACGGCCAGTATGGTGCTCGGAGATCTGGGCGCCATCGTCGTACCCGTGGGTCGCACGAGCGCAGTCAACTACGGCAACATCGCGCAGCAATCCGATGCGGTATTGCTCGTCAACTGCACGCCTGCCGGCATGTTCCCCCACTGCCCCGACGCTCCCTGCACGCTCGAAGGCCTCAATGCACTCGAAGGCGTCATCGACATTGTCTACAACCCCGCCCGCACGGGTCTGATGCTCGAGGCCGAGCGCCGCGGCATCCCCTGCATCGGCGGCCTGCTCATGCTTGTTGCCCAGGCGGCACAGGCTGTAGAGCGTTACACCGGCCAAGCCACCCCGCGCGAGCGCATCCTGGATGTGACGGAGCGTCTGTCCCGCCGCGAGCAGAACATTGCCCTGATCGGCATGCCGGGCTCGGGCAAGACCCGCGTGGGCGAGCAGATCGCCCAGCTCACAGGCCGCGAGCACATCGACCTCGATCGCGCCCTCGAGGAGCGCCTGGGCATGCCCTGCGCCGACTTTATCGTCGAGCGCGGCGAGGTGGCCTTCCGCGAGCAGGAGACGGCGGCGCTGGCCGACACCTCCAAGCTCAGTGGCCTGGTGCTCTCCACCGGCGGCGGCGTGGTAACGCGTGACGAAAACTATCCGCTGCTACACCAGAACAGCCAGATCGTGATGCTCAACCGCAAGCTCGACGAACTCGCCCACAAGGGGCGTCCCATCACCGCCCGCGATGGCATCGATAAGCTCGCCGAGCAGCGCATGCCTCGCTACCGCGCCTGGGCCGACTACATCATCGACTCACGCGACTGCGCCGCCAACACCGCCCGCGCCGTCCTCGACACCCTCCCACCCGCTCTCTAACAAAAACCACCACAAAGGGGACAGGCACCTTTGTGGTGGTTTTCCAACCGCAAAGGAAACAACCATGAAAGCACTCGTCATCAACGGCCCCAACCTCAACATGCTCGGCATTCGCGAGCCGGGCATCTATGGCAGTGACAACTACGACCGCCTGGTCCAGATCTGCCAGGAGGCAGGTGCCGCGCAGGGCTTCGACGAGGTCGAGGTCTTCCAGTCCAACCACGAGGGCAGCATCGTCGACAAGATCCAGGAGGCCTACGGAAAGGTCGACGGCATCGTCATCAACCCGGCTGCCTACACGCACACGAGCGTGGCCATTCTGGACGCCCTCAAAGCTGTCGCCATCCCCGCCGTCGAGGTCCACATCAGCGCCGTCGAGACGCGCGAGGACTTCCGCCAGGTGAGCTACGCCCGCCTGGCCTGCTTCGCCACCGTCACCGGCGAAGGCCTCCAGGGCTACGCCCACGCGCTGGAGCTGCTGAAAGTGCATCTGCTACACTAATCTTTGAGACAAATGAGCCAGTGGCGTTTGCCCTGAATCATTTGTAACTGTTCGATTGACATACAAAGGAGCATATCCATGTCCCAGTACGATTACCTTGTCGTCGGTGCCGGCCTTTCGGGTGCCGTCTTTGCCAATGCCGCCAAGCGCGCCGGCATGTCGGTCCTGGTCATCGATCGCCGCGATCACATCGCCGGCAACATCTACACCGAGGACGTCGAGGGCATCCAGGTCCACCGCTACGGCGCGCACATCTTCCACACCTCTATGAAGGACGTCTGGGACTACGTCAACCGCTTCGCCGAGTTCAACAACTACGTCAACTCGCCGGTTGCCAACTTCCACGGCAACATGTACAACATGCCCTTCAACATGAACACCTTCGCCAAGATGTGGCCGGGCGTCGTCACGCCGGCGGACGCCAAGGCCAAGATCGCTGAGCAGGTGGCCGCCGAGAACATCGGCGAGCCGGCCAACCTCGAGGAACAGGCGCTGTCGCTCGTCGGCCGCGACATCTTCGAGACGCTCGTGAAGGGCTACACCGAGAAGCAGTGGGGCCGCGACTGCCGTGACCTGCCCGCGAGCATCATCAAGCGACTCCCCTGCCGCTTTACCTACGACAACAACTACTTCAACGACCGCTACCAGGGCATCCCCATGGGCGGCTACACCAAAATGGTCGCCAACATGCTCGAGGGCGTCGAGGTGCGCTGCGGCGTGGAGTACAAGGAGCTGATCGCCGCCGAGCCCGATATCGCCGCCAAGACGATCTACTGCGGCCCCATCGATGCGTTCTACGACTTTAAGCTGGGCACGCTCGAGTACCGCAGCCTGCGCTTTGAGACCGAGACGCTCGACGAGCAGGACCACCAGGGCGTGGCCGTGGTCAACTATACCGAGCGCGAAATCCCCTATACGCGCATCATCGAGCACAAGCACTTTGAGTTCGGCACGCAGGACAAGACCGTCATCACGCGCGAGTACCCGGCAGATTGGAAGCCCGGCGACGAGCCCTACTACCCCATCAACGACGCCAAGAACGAGGCCCTCTACAGGCAGTACGAGGAGCTGGCAGCGCAGGAGGGCGACGTGATCTTCGCCGGTCGCCTGGGCGGCTACAAGTACTATGACATGGACAAGGCCATCGCCGCAGCCTTCGAGCTCGTCCGCAACGAGCTTGGCGTGGAGCCCACGGAGGCGTAGAGAACCAGCGATTCACAGTCACTTCTTAATGAACCAATAGGCTGGCGAAGAGGTTACGCTTTCGCCAGCCTATTTCCAAGCTTTACACGCACCTTTGCCCTAATTTGATCTAACGCTAATTACTTGTAAAATAACCGCTCTGATCGCTCTCCTTAACCAACTAAAGCCCACAAAACATCACTCAGATTCTTTAAAATAACAACTACTTAGAAAGGAGTATTGAATGCTCAACAAAATCAAACAATTTCTGCCAGC
>CABRYP010000003.1 GCA_902475245.1 uncultured Collinsella sp.
GGCCGCGGCGGCCCGCGCTGCATGAGCATGCCCTTCTGGCGCGAGGACCTCTAAGTCTTTCCGTTTCCGGTGCGGTCCCCCTACAACCGCACCGGTTTCGCCCGTCAAACGGGCAACACTAATTACTTACGTAATTCATTTCTTCGAAAGGAAACGAACCATGGGTGTTAACCTCTCCGGCCGTAGCTTCCTCAAGCTCCTCGACCTCACCACCGAGGAGATCGAGTACCTGCTCAAGCTCTCCAAGAACTTCAAGGACATGAAGCGCGCTGGCGTTCCGCACCGCTATCTCGAGGGCAAGAACATCGTTCTGCTCTTCCAGAAGACCTCCACTCGTACCCGCTGCGCCTTCGAGGTCGGCGGCATGGATCTGGGCATGGGTGTCACCTACCTCGATCCGGGTTCGTCGCAGATGGGCAAGAAGGAGTCCATCGAGGACACCGCCCGCGTTCTCGGCCGCATGTATGACGGCATCGAGTTCCGTGGCTTTGCCCAGGACGATGTCGAGGAGCTCGCTGCTAAGTCCGGCGTGCCCGTGTGGAACGGCCTGACCACTGAGTGGCATCCCACCCAGATGCTCGCCGACATCCTGACCGTCCAGGAGAACTTCAACTACGACATCAAGGGCAAGACTCTCGTCTTCATGGGCGACTGCAAGAACAACGTTGCTCGCTCCCTCATGGTTGTCTGCTCCAAGCTCGGCATGAACTTCGTGGCCTGCGGCCCCGAGGAGTGCATGCCCGCCGACGACGTCATCGAGGCCTGCAAGCCCATCGCCGAGGCCAACGGCTGCACCATCAAGCTGACCACCGACGTCAAGGACGGCGTCACCGGTGCCGACGTTATCTACACCGACGTGTGGGTCTCCATGGGCGAGCCTGACGAGGTCTGGGCCGAGCGCATCGCTCAGCTCACCCCGTATCGTGTCACCTCCGAGGTCATGGCTATGGCCAACCCGGGTGCCATCTTCCTGCACTGCCTGCCCAGCTTCCACGATACCAACACCACGATTGGCGCCGAGAAGTGCGAGCAGTTCGGCATCACCGAGCAGGAGGTCACCGACGAGGTCTTCGAGAGCCCCGCTTCCAAGGTCTTCGACGAGGCCGAGAACCGCATGCACACCATCAAGGCCGTCATGTACGCCACGCTCAAGTAAGTGCATCTAGCATCTCGCTCGGGGTGTATTGTTGAACACCCCGAGCACTTTTGTCTGGTAAAAATCTCGCACCGAACGACATGCACGGCACGGAAGAGCCGCTTCGGGCGAGATCAGTAAATGATTTATGAAGGGGGGATGAGAACTATGACTGAGACCGCTAAGAAAAAGCGCGGTATGCCTTCATCGTTCACCATTCTTCTTGCTCTGCTGGCAATCGTCGCGGTTGTTACCGTTATCGTCTCCGGTACGTCCGGTGGCGCGGTTACCGCTGCCCGCTTGAGCGATTTCTGCACCGCCCCGGTCAAGGGCTTCGCTGACGCTCTGCCCGTCTGCCTCTTCGTTATGATCCTCGGTGGCTTCCTCGGCATGATGACCGAGACCGGCGCCCTGGACAACGGCATTGCCGTTCTGGTGCAGAAGCTTAAGGGCAATGAGATCATGCTCATTCCCGTGCTGATGTTCATCTTCTCCCTCGGTGGTACCACCTATGGTATGTGCGAGGAGACCGTTCCCTTCTACGCCCTGCTCGCCGCCACCATGATGGCTGCTGGCTTCGACCCCATGGTCGGCGCTGCCACCGTCCTGCTCGGCGCTGGTTGCGGCTGCCTCGGCTCCACGGTTAACCCGTTTGCCGTCGGTGCTGCCGTTGACGCTCTGACTGGCGTTGGCATTGAGGTCAACCAGTCCATCATCATCGGCCTCGGTGCCGTCCTGTGGATTGTTACCACTGTTATGTCCATCCTCTTCGTCATGAGCTATGCCAAGAAGGTCAAGGCTGACAAGGGTTCCACCATCCTTTCGATGCAGGAGCTCAAGGACGCCGAAGAGGCTCACGGCAAGGCTGCTTCCGAGGTTCACAAGGAGGTCAAGCTCACCGGTCGTCAGAAGGGTGTTCTGATCGCCTTTGCCTTCACCTTCGTCGTCATGATCGTCGGCTTCATCCCGCTGGCCGACCTCAACGAGGGCGTCGCCAACTTCTTTGACGCTGGCGCTGTCTACGACGCCGACGGTAACGCCGTCGTCCAGGGCTGGTCTGCCCTGATCACCGGCCTGCCCATTGGCCAGTGGTACTTCGACGAGGCTTCCACCTGGTTCTTCCTCATGGCTATCCTGATCGGTATCATCGGTGGCCTCTCCGAGAAGCAGATCGTCAACACCTTCATCACCGGCGCTGCCGACATGATGTCCGTTGTCCTCGTCATCGCCCTCGCCCGTGGTATCTCCGTCCTCATGGCTAGCACCGGCCTCGACGTCTACGTCCTCGACGCTGCCGCCAATGCTCTGGCTGGCCTGTCCGGCGTGATCTTCGCTCCCATGAGCTTCCTGGTCTACTTCGGCCTGTCCTTCCTGATCCCCTCGACCTCCGGTATGGCTACTGTCTCCATGCCCATTATGGGACCGCTGGCTGTTAAGCTCGGCTTCTCGCCCGAGGTCATGGTCATGATCTTCTCCGCCGCCATCGGTGTCGTGAACCTGTTCACCCCGACCTCCGGCGCCATCATGGGCGGTCTTGCTTTGGCCAAGATCGAGTGGACGACCTGGCTCAAGTTTGCGCTTAAGCTCATCGTCGCTCTCTCCGTCGTCTGCGCCGTCATCCTGACCGTCGCTTGCGTGATGCTCTAAGTACCCCTTGGGTACCCCACGGAAACCATGACGATCCTGTAAAGGATCACCTGGTCATCGTCTGTCCGGTGGGGTAACCCCACCGGTAGACTCCTACCTTTAGCCTCCTCCCGTTCCGTGCGCGGGAGGGGGCGCTCTTGTGTTCCGGCGTTTTGCCAAACGCCGGAACCACTCGAAGCTGCGCGCCGCCCAGGACGACAATTTGTCATTCAAAAGGCAAGGCATGACCAAAAGGTCTATGCCTTGCCTTTTTCATGCCAACTTGTACGTCCTGGACGGCGCTCGCTGACTTATGCTCAACCTGTGATGTTGCCGATGTTGGTGCTGAGTGACTTGTTTCCCATCCCAAATGAGCTGCCCCGGGTCCCCGGTGGTTGTGGTGGGCGTGTTTGGTTGGTGCCTGTTGGTAGCCTGGGCATCGGGGAGGGCGGGCTCCGTTATAATCGCCTAGGACATTAAATGGAAACGGGACGGGAGCCATACATGCGCCAGGGTTTCGACAACGCGAAGTATATCGAGCTGCAGGCTGCTCACATTAAGGAGCGCATCTCGCAGTTTGGTGGCAAGCTCTATTTGGAGTTTGGTGGCAAGCTGTTTGACGACTATCATGCGAGCCGCGTGCTGCCGGGTTTTGAACCGGACAGCAAGTTCCGCATGCTCAAGAGCATTGCCGATGATGTTGAGGTCATCATCGCAATCAATGCAAACCATATCGAGAAGAACAAGGCCCGTGGCGACCTGGGCATTACCTATGACGAGGACGTCTTGCGCCTGGTCGACCTGTTCCGCGGCAACGGTTTTGCTGTCGCGGCCGTGGTAATCACGCAGTATGCCGGTCAGCCCGCTGCCGACGTCTTCCGCAATCGTCTGAATGCACTCGGCATTCCCGCCAAGCTGCACTATCCCATTGAGGGCTATCCGCACGACGTCGATCTGATCGTTTCTGACGAAGGCTACGGCAAGAACGAGTTCGTCGAGACCACGCGTCCGCTCGTTGTCGTGACGGCGCCCGGCCCTGGCTCGGGCAAGCTCGCCACCTGCCTCTCGCAGCTGTATCACGAGCATAAGCACGGCACCGCCGCCGGTTATGCCAAGTTTGAGACCTTCCCGGTCTGGAATCTTCCTCTGACGCATCCGGTCAATATTGCCTACGAGGCCGCCACGGCGGACCTCGACGATGCCAACATCATCGATTCCTTCCACCTTGAGGCCTACAACAAGACCACGGTCAACTACAACCGCGACGTCGAGGCCTTCCCGGTGGTCCGTGCCCTGATGGAAAAGATCCTGGGCAAGAGCCCCTACCAGAGCCCCACGGACATGGGCGTCAATATGGTCGGCTTTGCCATTACCGATGACGATGCCTGCCGTGATGCCTCCAAGATGGAGATCGTCCGCCGCTACTTTACCGCGGTCGAAAATGTGCGCCGTACCGGTGTGGGCGATGAGCAAGTCGACCGTCTCAAGATTATTATGAAGAAGGCCGGCATCGATAAGAACTATTCGCCGGCACGCTCGGCCGCCCTAACCAGGGAACAGCTGACGGGTGGTCCCGTGGGCGCCATGGTCATGCCCGATGGCTCCGTGGTGACCGGTAAGACCTCCACGCGCCTGGGCGCCGCAAGTTCGCTCATTATGAACGCCCTCAAGCATGTCTCGGGCGTCGACCTTGAGCTCGAGGTCATCAGCGACGAGGCTATTGAGCCCATCAGCAAGCTCAAGACGCATTTCCTGGGCAGCAAAAACCCGCGCCTCCACACCGACGAGACGCTTATGGCGCTGTCGATCACCTCGGCTACGAGCGAGACGGCCGCTCGTGTCCTTTCGGGCTTGGAGCAGCTGCGCGGTTGCGATGCCTTCTTTAGCGTGATTATCTCGCCGACGGACGAGACGGTGTTGCGTAAACTGGGCATCAACGTGTGCTGCGAGCCCAAGTTTGAGCGTCGTGGTTTCTTCCATCGCTAAGTTTGAAGTACCGCGGTAATTGCATCGCATTTTGGCCGTATCGGGTTAGCGCCCGGTACGGCTTTTTGATCAATAAAGCGTCTATTTCGGCGAAAAATAGCCGTTTACCTGCCAGGAAACGATTTAGGCGGTATACAATAATCGTAACTGTTTCATCCTTAGCGGGATGCCGCATGATGGATATTACCTGCCATCGTGAGGTGTGTCGGTCGTGCACGGCGCGCTGGATGCTCGTGCTCGGTTAGAGGAGGCTGCCATGGCGGGCAAGGGTCGTGCGAGTGTCAACGATATGAAGCGTGTCGAAGTGCTGGTGTTGATGGAGATTGCCCAGCAATCCGAAAGCGGCGGGACATATGGCTTCTCGCGCAAAACGCTTGCGGAGCACGTTGGGGTGTCTCCGTATCGAGCCCGCGCCGCAATTGAGCGCTTGGATTCTGACGGCTTGATCGAGGTCGTTTCGCGTTATAGCGAGGATGGCGGCCAGCTTGCAAATGGTATTTGCCTTACCGAGCGCGGCGGGTGGTATCTGAAAGGCATCCGCGCGGGTATGCTCGTTCGGGATATGCTCAGGGACGAGCTTGCGGATCGGTAGCGATCTGCCGCCTAAGTTGTTGTTACGCCGCTCGGGTCCCGGGCGGCGTTTTGTTTCGAGATGGAGAAATGCAAGCACTTTGGTGAAAAATGGCGAACTGCTTCTTTCTCGAGTATTACAATGAAGACCCGTAAGATGCGTATGGACAACTTCTACGGGAAGCGCAGGTAATTCAATATGACTAAGCATGTGTTTGTGACCGGCGGCGTGGTTTCGTCTTTGGGCAAGGGCATTACCGCGGCATCGCTGGGCCGTTTGCTCAAGTCGCGCGGCTACAAGGTGACGATGCAGAAGGCCGACCCGTATCTGAACGTCGACCCCGGCACCATGAGCCCGTTCCAGCATGGCGAGGTCTTTGTGACTGAGGACGGCTACGAGTCAGATTTGGACCTGGGCCACTACGAGCGCTTTATTGACGAGAACCTGACCCGCGATTCTAACTTTACGACGGGCGCCATTTATAAGAGCCTGATCGCCCGCGAGCGTCGCGGTGACTTTTTGGGCGGTACCGTCCAGGTGATCCCGCACGTCACCAATGCCATCAAGGACAAATTCCGCCGCATTGAGGAGCAGACTGGCTCCGACGTTGTCATTACCGAGCTGGGCGGCACGATTGGCGACATCGAGTCGCAGCCGTTTGTGGAGGCTATCCGCCAGTACCGCAAGGAGGCCGGTCCCGAGAACGTCTGCTACATCCACGTATCGCTCGTTCCCTACATCGCCGCCGCTCACGAGGTTAAGACCAAGCCCACGCAGCACTCCGTCAAGGAGCTGCGCAGCTTTGGTATCCAGCCCGACATCATTGTGCTGCGCTCCGATCACCATATTGACGATGCCATTCGCGGCAAGATCGCAAGCTTCTGTGACGTCGACACCGACTGCGTCTTTACCAACGAGGATTGCGCGAGCATTTACGACGTGCCGCAGCTGCTCGCCGAACAGGACTTTGACCTGCGCATCTGTGAGCGCCTTGGCCTCGATCCGCGCGAGCGCGATATGAGCGAATGGAATGAGTTCCTGCGCAAGCAAAACCATGCCAACCATCACGCCGATAAGGTTAAGATTGCCGTCGTGGGAAAGTACACCCAGCTTCCCGATGCATATCTGTCGGTTATCGAGGCCCTGCATCACGCGGGCGTTTTCTACGATCGTCACGTAGATGTGCAGCTGATCGATGGTGAGAGCCTCGATGCCGAAAACGTCAATGAGGTTCTGGGCGACGCATCGGGCATCCTGGTTCCCGGCGGCTTTGGCAAGCGCGCCCTGGAGGGCAAGATCCTTGCTGCCGAGTTTGCTCGCGAGCACAAGATTCCGTATCTGGGCATTTGCCTGGGTATGCAGGTTGCCGTGTGTGAGTTCGCCCGCAACGTTGTCGGCCTTGCCGGTGCCAGCTCCTCCGAGTTTGATCCGGACGGTCCGTTTAGCGTCATCGACTTGATGAGCTCGCAGGAGGACGTGACCGAGAAGGGCGGCACCATGCGCCTGGGCGCCTATCCGTGCAAACTCGCTGCTGATACTCTCGCGCGTGAGGCGTATGGCGAGGAGCTTGTCTACGAGCGCCACCGTCACCGCTTTGAGTTCAACAACGCCTTCCGCGATCAGCTCGAGGACGCCGGTCTTGTCATCTCGGGCCTTTCACCCGACGAGCGTCTGGTCGAGATGGTCGAGCTGCCGCGCGACGTGCACCCGTGGTACGTGGCCACTCAGGCCCACCCCGAGTTTAAGAGCCGCCCCACCAATCCTCAGCCGCTGTTCCGTGAGTTCGTGCGCGCCTCGATTGGCCAGCATGAGGGCGTCGATCGCCTACAGGTGACGCCCATGAATCGTGCGACGGACTAAGGTTGCTGTCGAACAGGGAACATATCGAAGAAGCTCCTTCGTCGCTCGCTGTGGCGGCGGGGGAGTTTCTTGATTACCTTGCAGTAGAGCGGGGTTTGGCGCGCAACACGATTGCCGCCTATCGCCGAGACCTGACGACCTACTGTGCCTATCTGGAGCGGACGGGCATTGCATCCTTTGAGGACGTGAGCCGGCGGGTCGTCGAGGACTTTATCGCCGATCGGCGCGACGGGGGCTATTCCGATGCCTCGGTGGAGCGCGCGCTCGCGGCCGTCAAAGGTCTGCATGCCTTTCTGGTGCGCGATGGGGCCGTGGCCCAAAATCCCACGGCGGCATTGCGCTTGCCAAAAAAGGCCGAGCGCCTGCCGGAGTGCCTTTCGGTGGAGGATGTTTCGGCGCTGCTTGACCAGGATTTTCCGGATGGTGAGATGGGTCTGCGCGATCGCGCCATCTTGGAAGTGCTGTATGGGTGCGGCCTGCGCGTGAGCGAGCTGGTGGGGCTCGATGTGAGTGATATCCATGTCGATGACGGCTTTGTGCTGGTTCGCGGCAAGGGCTCCAAGGAGCGTCTGGCCCCTTTGGTGGGAAGCGCGGCGCGTGCCCTGACGCACTATATATGTGATGGGCGTCAGCCTCTGGCGGCTCACGCCCGCGGGGCGGGGACGCCGGCGGTCTTTTTAAACAAGAACGGCGGGCGCCTGTCGCGTCAGGGTGTTCACGTCATATGCGAGCGCTACGGGCGCCAGGTGGGGTTGGTGGGCCTCCATCCGCACACGTTGCGCCACTCCTTTGCCACTCACATGCTTGCGGGCGGTGCGGACCTTCGCGTGCTGCAGGAGATCTTGGGGCACGCCGATATATCGACCACGCAGGTCTACACGCATGTCGATCGTACGCAGCTGGCCGAGGTTTACCTGGCGGCCCACCCGCTGGCGCATCGCTAATACGCTGCCGACCTGCAATTACATGCTATCCGAGGACGGACTCTCGATTGCTGGAACGTGCTGTTGCGCACGTTTTGGCAGTCGGGGGTCCGTCCCATTTTGCGCCATCGGCCAATGGCACGGTGGGGTGCGCATGGCGCGCGTGGGGGAGTTTGGGGGCGATGTGAACGGCGTGTAAAGGGACATAAAATTCGCCTCAAGGTCAACTTGAAGGTTGAGGTTGAAAGGCGGGGTGCTACAGGTGGCATCCCGCCTTTGTGTTAAACACAACATATTGTGTTTTCGAACATATGCTCGGGGGTGGCGCCCAATAGTTAGGGGGGGGAGTGGTGGGGGAGGGTGGGGGAAGGGGTGGGGAAAGGTGTTGAAAAATGGGGCGGTTCCCCATATTATTAATGACGTCGACAGGCGGGGTGGTTCCCCGCGTACGTGCCATCTGAGTAACCGAGGGGAGGGCGCACATGGGAATGACTGGTGCATACGAGCGCAATCTCGATGCAAAAGGTCGTCTGTCCCTGCCTGCACCCCTTCGCGAGGAGCTTGGAGAGCACGTTCGCGTGTTCAAAGCCCTGGATGTCGATGCTCTGTACGTGTTCTCTGCCGAGGCCTTCGATAAGTGGGTCGAAGGACTCTTCGCGGGTCGTGAGGGCCACGAGGGTTTTAACCCGCGTGACATCAACGACCAGAAGCTCATGAGGGCGATCAACAAGCGCACCACGTCGATGGATGTGGACAGCGCCGGTCGTATCGGTCTTTCTGAGTCTCTCCGCAAGCAGGCGAACCTCGACCGCGAGGTCACGGTTGTGGGTAACTACGACCACCTTGAGGTTTGGGACCGCGCCGCGGCCGATGAGGACGATGACGACGAGGCTCTGCTTGACCTCTTCTTCTCGTAAGGGCAAGGCACGAGTAACGGATGGAGCGTGGGATCTTGACACAAGAATATCGGCATGAACCTGTCATGCTCGGCGAAGTGCTTGAGTCGCTGCAGCTCAAGAGCGGCTCCGTTGTCTGCGATTGCACCCTTGGCGGTGCCGGTCATTCGGTAAAGATGGCCGCGCAGGTGGGGGAGACGGGCCTTTTGCTCGGCGTCGATCAGGACGACATGGCCCTCGAGGCCGCTGGTGCCCGTCTGGACCGCGAGGTTCCCGGCGTCCCGCACCAGCTGCTGAAGGGCAACTTCGGCGACTTGGACGAGCTGCTTTGCTCGGCCGAGGTGCCCGGGGTCGATGGCTTCCTGTTTGACTTGGGCGTTTCGTCACCGCAACTCGATATCCCTGGCAGGGGCTTTTCGTATAACGAAGATGCTCCATTGGACATGCGGATGGATCCGGGTAACAACACCCTAAACGCAGCTGAGGTCATCAACACCTATAACGAACACGACCTCGCCCGGATTCTACGCGTCTACGGCGAAGAGAAGTTCGCCTCGCAGATTGCGCGCGAGATTGTGCGCCGTCGCGAGCAAGAACCGATCGAAACTACAGGCCAATTTGTCGAGATCATCAAGGCTGGCATTCCGGCTGCCGCTCGTCGGCATGGTGGGCACCCGGCCAAGAAGAGCTTCCAGGCCATTCGCATCGAGGTCAACCACGAGCTCGATGTGCTCGAGAGGGGGCTTGATGCCGCCACCAGGTGGCTCAACCCGGGCGGACGCATCTGCGTCATCTCGTATCACTCGCTCGAGGACCGTATCGTAAAGAACCACTTTAAGGAGATGAGCCAGGGGTGCACGTGCCCGCCGGAGATTCCGGTGTGCGTGTGTGGCAACGTGCCGATACTCAAGGTCATCACCCGCAAACCCTTGGTTGCCCAACCCGATGAGGTTGCGCGCAACCCTCGGGCGAGATCAGCCAAAATCCGCGTGGCGCAGCGCCTGTAGGCGCGACCGCGCGAAATTGGACCTCCCGCTCGCACCATAAACGAAGCTTAAACACACTACCAACGTACTCGGGATGGGAGGCGGCATATCATGGGCTATAACACCTCAAACGCAGCACTCGCCTATGATATGAACGCCATGCCCGCCTACCGCGAGGCACCGCAGGCGCCCGTTGCTCCCCGCGAGCAGCGCACGCCGCGTTTTGATGTCTACACGGGCGCGGGCCGTCAGGCAAACCAGGCGGTAAGCCCGGTTTTCATGAGCGTTCTTAAAACGGTTTGCATCATTGCGGCTGTCTTCATGACGATCGGTGTCGCGCGCGTGGCGCTTGCCGGTGTTACGGCCCAGGTGCTTAACGGCAACGCAGAGCTTACCAACACGCTCGAGAAGGCGACCGACGAGAGTTCTAACCTTGAGGTCATGCATTCGGTCTATGGTGCCGACACGCGTATTCGCGATCTTGCGGGCGCCTATGGCATGGTGGAGCCCAGCGAGAGCGTTACGCTTGACTTTTCGCAGGATGCAGCCGCGGGCGCTAGCTCGACTGCGGCCGCTCAGTTAATAAGACGGTAGCTGAGTATGACAAATGACTATCGCCGCGGTTCCGACGGGGACCACGGGTCTGGACGTCCCTCCTCGCGGGGACGTTCTGGTTATCAAGGAACGGGTCGGCCATCTTACAACGCGGGGCCGTCCTATGGCAACGACCCTGCGTCGCGTCTTCGTGGTTCGGGCGGACCTCGGGTGCGCAATACGGGCGCGCGCAAGGGGTCGTCGTCTGAATGGGTTACGGGAACGCCGCTGCCTCGCCGCGATGTCGTTATGGGCTGTATCGGGGTTGGCCTTGCCGCGGGCGTCTTCCGTCTTGCCGAATACCAGATCGTGAATGCTGACAAGCTGCGCGAGCGCGCGGACGCGCGTCGTCTGCTTTCACAGACGCTCTATGCCAAACGTGGCACTATCTACGACCGCAACGGCAACGTGCTGACGTCGTCAGTCGAATGCCGCAATGTCGCCGTGAACCCTCAGCTTGTCGAGGACGTCGACAAGACGGTCTCGGCGCTGGTCAAGGCCACCGGTATCGATAAAAAGACCTGTCGCAAGCTGGTACTGTCTGATGGTTCCTGGGTGTATATCAAGCGCCAGGTCGACGAGGATGACGCTGCCGCCCTGGAAAAGAAGAATCTACCCGGCGTGCTCTTTGAGCAGGCGATGAAGCGGGTTTACCCGTATGGAAACCTGGCTTCTCAGGTGCTGGGCGTCGTGAACGTGGACAACGCTGGCCTGACTGGACTCGAAAAACAATACGATGAGCTTCTGACCGGAACGAATGGCTCTCTTGTGCGCGAGCGCGCAAGAGATGGCGGCTACATCGCGGGCGGTGCCTATAAAAAGGTTGCCGCGATTGATGGCGTGGATATCGTGACGACGATCGACGTCAACATTCAGCGCGCCGCGGAAGATGCCTTGGCCGAGGCGGTCGAGAAGACGAAGGCCAAAAACGGGTCGGCCCTGGTGACCGACCCGACGACTGGAGAGATCCTGGCCGCCTGCTCGTATCCGACCTACGACCAGACCAATTTGGAAAACGCCAAGACCGAGGACATGAACCTTCGTCTGGTGACGGATGCCTACGAGCCCGGCTCGGTCTTTAAGACGCTGGTTGCGGGCGCCGGATTTGATTTGGGCGTTGTGCGCCCGAGCACATCGTTTGAGGTTCCCGCGAGTATCAAGGTGGGCGACGATACCGTTACCGATGCCGACAAGCGTGACTACACCATGACAATGGACGTACGCGAGATGATGCGCCGTTCGTCCAATGTCGGTTTTGTCCTGGTGGGGCGCAAGATCGGTGCCGATGATTTTGCCACCTATGTGGACAAGTGGGGTATCGGTCATAGCTCCGGTGTCGATTTTCCGGGTGAGAGTCTGGGCATCGTCAAGGAGCGCGACCAGTACGATGGTGCCACCTTGGGTGCTATGAGCTTTGGCCAGGCGCTGTCCGTCTCGCCGATTGAGGTCGCACGTGCCGTGGGCGGCATCGCGAACGGCGGCGTGATGATGACTCCGCACTTCTATAAGTCGAGCAAGGGCGATGAAAAGGATTGGGGCGAGGGGGATCGCGCGATTTCCGAGGAGGCCGCCTCGCAGGTGACATCGTGTATGCAGACGGTCGTTGCCGAGGGAACGGGCGTTGGCGGCGCGGTGGACGGCTACGACGTGGCGGGCAAGACCGGTACGGCCGAGCGCGCCGATGAGAACGGCGGCTACCTCAAAGAGAACTACATGTCGTCTTTTATGGGGTTTGCCCCGGCGCAGTCGCCCAAGATCCTGTGCTATATCACCCTTGACGGAACCCCGTCAGGCTCCGATGCCGCCGCAGTGCCGTTCCAGTCCATTATGGCCAGTGCGCTTGACGTGTTGGGTGTCCCGCGCACCAAGTAGGGGGTTACTATCTATGAAATGGTCAGTCGGTTAATCCGGGTTGTTCACACGCCCTGCACCACGCGTAGGCGGCGCTGGGATACAATACGCCGATAGCATTATTAGGTTTACAGGGGAGCTGCAATGATAGAGATCGCCGTCAACAACCTCGCGGCCGCAACAGGGGCCCGAACCGTGACGGGAGAAGCCGATCGGGTGTGCCGCGGTTGCGTTATCGACTCGCGCCAGGTTGAGGAGGGCACGATATTCGTCGCCTTCCCGGGTGAAAAGGTCGACGGCAACGACTTTGCTTCCCGTGCCATCGAGTCGGGTGCCGGCGCCGTCGTGATGACGCGCGAGCCCGATGCCGAGCTGCTTTCGCTGGCCCATGAGAAGGGCTGCGCCATCCTGCATACCGATGACCCCGAGGAGTTTTTGCTGCGCCTGGCTCACGCTTATCGTTTGGAGCTTGGCTGCCTGGTAATTGGCATTACCGGCTCTATCGGCAAGACGACGACCAAGGACGTGCTCGCCGCGGTGCTCGCCAAGCGCTATCGCGTTTGGGCAACCAAGGGTAACTACAACAACCTGATCGGTATGCCGCTCACGGTGCTGGCGGCCCCTGCCGACACCGAGGTTCTGGTGCTCGAGATGGGCATGAACCATTTCCACGAGATTGAGCGCATGTCTCAGTCCGCCAATCCCAACCTTGCCATTGTGACCAAGATCGGCACCTCCCATATCGGTATTCTGGGCAGTCGCGAGAATATCGCTCGTGCCAAATCCGAGATTGTTGGCGGCATGTGCGCCGCCGGAGACCTTCTCCCGTTGCTGGTTTTGGGTGGTGAGGACGACTTTACTCCGTTCATCCGCGACACCTTTGCCGCGCCTGCGGGCGTCGACGTGATGCTTGCGGGCGTCTCGGACGACGATGAGGTCCGTGCGTGCGACATTCGCATTGATGACGAGGGACGCCCGGTCTTTACGCTCGATTTTGGCTTGGGCGAGACTATCGACACACTGCTTGCCATTCCCGGCGCGCAGTCCGTTCCCAATGCCGTCAAGGCCGCGGCGGTTGCCTATCGTCTTGGCGTGACGCCCGAGCAGATCGATGCCGCCTTTAGGGGTCTTACGATTACCGGGCATCGCCAGGAAATCAAGCGCGCCAAGAGCGGCGCTCGCGTCATCGACGACTCATATAACGCCAGTGCCGAATCGATGGCAGCCGGCCTCGACCTGCTGTGTTCGCTTTCGTGCACGGGTTCGCGCATGGCGGTTCTGGGCGAGATGGGCGAGATGGGCGACGAGGCTCCTCGCATGCATGAGCTGGTGGGCGCCTATGCGGCGGCCAAGAAGCTCGATATGCTCGCATGTGTCGGCGGTGAGCTTGCCCAGCGTATGGCCGAGGCCGCGCGCATGATGGGTATGGATGAGGACCGCATTCAGGTGTTCTCCGACTATCAGCAGGTGCTCGACCGTATGGGCGGCGCTCTTGAGCAGCATGATGTCGTGCTGGTCAAGGGCTCACGCTTCGTTGAGCTCGATCGCTTTGTGGAAGGTGTGTGCTAGTCCATGTTCGGCAATCCTTCGTATCCTACGTACCAGGCATTTTTGGGATTGGGCATCGCCGCCGTCATCGCGATGCTGCTTATGCCGTGGTGGATTAAGCTCCTGAAGGTCGAGGGCATCGGCCAGCAGGTTCGCGCCGATGGCCCCAAGCGTCACCTGATTAAGCAGGGCACGCCCACCATGGGTGGCGTCATCATCCTGGTTGCCGTTTCGCTGACCTGCCTTTTGATGGGAAAGCTCACCACCGAGCTCGTGCTTGTGCTGCTCGCCACGCTGGCAACCGGCGTTCTTGGCCTCATCGACGACCTGACTTCTGTCACGCACGGCCGCTCGCTCGGCCTGACGCCTCACGCCAAGATGATTGGCCTTACCCTCATCTGCGTTACCTTTACCGTGCTTGCCGTCAACTGGTGCGGCGTCGCCCCCGAGATTCGTTTCCCCGGTGGCCTGACGATCGACCTTGGTGTGCTCTCGACCACCATTTGCGGCCTCTCTTTTCCGTGGCTCTACCTTGTCTTTTGCTGGCTGATGATCGCGGGCCTTTCCAACGCCGTAAACCTCACCGACGGCTTGGACGGTCTTGCCGGCGGCACCGCCATGATCGCCATGCTGGCCATGGCTGCCATGGCGTTTTTGCACGGCGATGTGAACCTGTCCATCTTCTGCACGGCGTGCGCCGGCGCCTGCCTGGGATTTTTGTGGTTCAACTGCTATCCGGCGAGCATCTTTATGGGCGATACCGGCTCGCTTGCCCTGGGTGCCGCTTTTGCCTGCACCTCCATCATGACCAACACCGAAGTCGTTTCCCTCATCATCGGCGGTCTGTTTATCGTCGAGACCCTGTCGGTCATGATCCAGGTCGTCTATTTCCACTTTACGCACAAGCGCGTCTTCCTTATGGCGCCCATTCATCATCATTTCGAAAAGAAGGGCTGGGCCGAGACCAAGGTCGTCATCCGTTTTTGGATTGTCGCCGCGGCCTTCGGAGCCCTGGGCCTCGCGTTGTTCTTCCAGTTGGGATAGTGGTCTTTCATGCCTCTTGCTGATGTCTTTAGCCTGCTCGTTTTGGGCCAGGGTAAGTCCGGTCTTGATGTCGCTCGCTGGGCGCTTGCACATCCCGAGCGTGTGAGTGCCGTAACCGTTTACGGTGGCGGCACGTCCGAGCCCAACGATGCCACGCGCTCGCTCGAGGCGCACGGGGCATCGTTTGTCTACAGAACCGAGCAGGTCGAGGGCGCGTTTGATGTATGCGTGACGTGTCCGGGCATCTCGGAGTTCTCGGCATTCTTTAAGGCTGGCCGTGATCACGCTGCCCAGATTATGGGTGAGCCCGAGTTTGCCTACCGTCTGTCTCCCCAAAATTGGATTGCCATTACGGGCACCAACGGCAAGACGACAACCACGTCACTGACCGATTACCTGCTTAAGGCAGCGGGCGAGGCGAGCGTTGCTGTCGGCAACATTGGCGAGCCTCCGGTGAACGAGATCGATGGCCGTGCGCATAACGAGTGGTTTGTGGCGGAGCTTTCGAGCTATCAGATCGCAACGACCCAGGAGCTTCACCCCCGTGTGGCGGTGCTGCTCAACATTACCCCCGACCATCTGGGCTGGCATAAGAGCCATAAGAACTATGCGCTCGCCAAGATTAAGCTCTTCGAGAATATGGTCGACGATGACCTGGTGATTGTTGACGTCGAGGATGCCGGTATCCACGAGTTCGATGAGTACATCTATGTTCCGGGCCGTCGCATCTGCAAGGTTGCTTTTGACGAGCCTGCGGGCGAGGACGCCGCATTTGTGCGCGATGGCAAGATGGTCGTTCGCCTGAAGGGCGTCGAGACCCCGCTCGTCGATACGTCCGAGCTTAAGATTTCGGGCCATCACAATGTAATCAATGCCCTGTGTGCTGCCACGGCGGCCCTGACGGTCGGCGCCGATGTTGACGGTGTGTGTCGCGGCCTGGTCTCGTTCCAGCCGCTGGAGCACCGCGTTGAGCCCTGTGGCGAGATCGATGGCGTGCGCTATGTTAACGATTCCAAGGCAACGAACACCGATGCGGTCGAAAAGGCCCTGACGGCGTTTCCCGATGACGATGTGATCTTGCTGCTCGGCGGTCACGATAAGGGCACGCCGCTCGAGTCCTTTGCCCGCGTTGTGATGGATAACGTTCGCTCGGTGGTCTGCTTTGGCGACGCGCGCGAGCGCTTTACCGCCGCTATGGACGAGGCGGATGTCGACGGTGATGTCGATATCGCCCAGGCCGACGACCTGCGCGATGCCGTGGACGTTGCCCGTTCGCTCTCGAGCCGCGGCGATGTGATCTTACTGTCGCCCGCCTGCTCTTCGTTTGATGAGTTCTCGGGCTACGAGGAGCGCGGTCGCGTGTTTAAGGACTATGTGGCCCAGCTTGCCGCTGCGTCCAATACGCAAATGGAATAGGGGTTGCCGGTGAGAGAGGAGAGCCCCCGACAGAATATGAGGAGGCCCGACTCGGACCGTGCTTCCTCGCAGTGCATCACGCCGCGCGCCGGTCGTCGCACGCAGGGCATCGGCGAACGTTATATCGCCGGCGTCCCCGCACGTATCATGCGACCCCGCCTGGTCTTTTTGACCTGCCTGTTCTCGCTGGTCTGTTTTGGCCTGCTTATGGTGTACTCGGCTTCTTCAGTCGAGGCGCTTCACGAGAACGACTCCGCGACCTACTTTTTGTTCCGGCAGTTTATGTTCACTGTCGTCGGTGTTGCTGCCCTCGAGTTCATCGCGCGCGTTGCACCCGATAGCTGGTTTGGCGAAGGGGCGCTTAAACTTGCCCTTATCGCTATGATGATCTTGCTGCTTGCGGTGTTCCTCTTTGGTAGCGGCAGCCGTGGCGCTACGCGTTGGCTGAGCATTGCCGGCATTCAGTTTCAGCCATCGGAGTTTCTCAAGCCGTTTGCCATTGTCTATTCTGCCATCATGCTCGATCGCGTGTTTTCGCCCGGCGGTAACATCAATGAGTTCCTTAAGGGCATGGGCTTATATTTGGGCATATCGCTCGTCTTGATTTTTATTCAGCCCGACTTTGGCACCATCCTGATTATTCTGTTGACGATCATGTGCATGGCGCTCTTTGCCGGTCTTGACCCAAAATTCATTATCGGTGCGATTCTTGCTGGCGCCGTCATCATCGTGATCGCTCTTGTCGTCGAGCCGTACCGTATGGTGCGCATTCAGGTTCTCTTGAACCCTTGGGCAGATGAATATGGAGACGGGTATCAGGCAACGCTCGCCATTATGGCGTTTGCTTCGGGCGGACTGTTCGGCCGCGGTATCGGTAACTCAACCATGAAGTACTCGTATTTGCCCGAGGCACACAACGACTACATCCTGGCCATCATTGGCGAGGAGGTTGGCTTTTTGGGGACGCTGCTGTTTTTCTTGGTGTTTGCGATGCTGATCTACTCGGCGTTTCGAATTGCCGAGCAGGCCGCCGATCGTCGCGGGGCGCTCATGGCTTCGGGCTCTGCGGTTATCCTCGCGGTGCAGTTTTTGATCAACGCGCTGGGTATTCTCAACGTGTTTCCTATGACGGGTAAGCCGCTGCCGTTTATCAGCTATGGCGGCTCGTCGATTATCGTGTCGCTCATGCTCGCCGGGCTTATTTTACGCGTCTCGCACGAGAGCGCTCGACGCGATGAATACGATCGTCGTCGCGATAGCTTTGCCGTTATGGACGAGAGCACTGCCGGTGTTCCCCATACGCGTGGGGAGCGCTCGTCGCGTGGCGGTTTTACCGTCTTGAACGGTTTTGCTTCGGAGTCGGATGCCCGTCCGCGCTCGGTGCCGCAGAGTCGCCCGCAACGACCGACGCCGCGCAATACGGGTGGCGGATATAATCGGATCGACTTGAATTCGGACCCGTCGGCGCGCTTGCGCACCGACGACCAGGGGCCGCGCGTACGAAGGGACTACCATGACCGATAAGATGACCGTTGCTATCGCAGCCGGCGGCACGGCGGGACATATCAACCCCGCACTTGCCTTGGCCGAGGAGCTACGTGACCGTGGCCACCACGTTGTGTTTGTGGGTCAGTCGCATAAGCTCGAGGGTCGTCTGGTTCCCGAGGCAGGGTTCGATTTTGTGCCGATTACGGTTACGGGCTTCGACCGCTCTCGCCCTTGGACGGCATTGAGCTCGCTGTGGCGTGTCTATAAGGCGAAGCGCGCGCTCGGCAGCCATTTTTCTAAAGCCTGCAAGCCCGATGTCGCTATAGGTTTTGGCGCCTATGTCGAGGTCCCGCTTCTGGGCTGGTGCAAAGACGCGGGCATTCCGTATCTGCTGCATGAACAGAACTCCGTTCCGGGCCTTGCTAACAAGATGATGAGTTCGCATGCCGCCCGCGTTTGCATCTCGGTGCCGGCAGCACGTTCCGTGTTTGAGCGTGAGGGCGATCCTGACCATGTGCTCATGACCGGCAACCCCGTGCGCCGTTCTGTGATCGAGGGGGATCGGGTTCGCGGTCGCAGGGCTCTCGACGTGCCTGAGGACGCCACACTCCTGCTGGTTTTTGGCGGCTCACTTGGTGCTCAACATCTTAATGAGCGCGTGGCTTCGCTTAAAAACGAGTTGCTCTCGCGCGATAATCTCTATGTTTTGCATTCGACGGGCGCCGATGGCTTCGAGGACACCGAGCGTGCTCTTGCCCTGATGCCCGAGGAGGCGAAGCGGTATCGCGTCCAGCCCTACATCGACAATATGGGCGATATGCTGGCCGCGGCCGATTTGGTCCTCTCGCGCTCGGGCGCTTCGAGCGTTGCCGAGATCGCGGCCCTTGCCACACCTTCGGTACTGGTGCCGTATCCGCATGCGACGGCCGATCATCAGACCACCAATGCCCGCTATCTGGTCGATGCCGGTGCTGGCGTGCTCTGCGCCGATGCCGATATCGACACCCGGGCGTTTGCCGATGAGCTGCTGCATCTTATCGATGATGCGCAGGCGCGCGATGCCATGCGTCAGGCGGCTCGCGGTTTGGCCCAGGACCGCGCTGCCGTCCTTTTGGCAGACGCGGTAGAAGGATTGCGTTAGTTAGACGGGATATCGCGGGTCGCCCTCGCGCGGATGCGGTAGGTGCGGTACAGTAGACGGGTTACAGGCAGTGTTTACGCAAGGAGTACACGAGCACATGGCTGATTCCCAGACTGCAACCTCCGCGCCCGATTTCAAGAGCGCCCATTTTATCGGTATCGGTGGCGCCGGCATGAGCGGCATCGCCCTCGTCCTTCACGAACGCGGCTATGTCGTTACCGGCTCCGACCTTAAGACGTCGCGCTATATTCGCCAGCTTACCCGCGCCGGCGTGAAGGTGCATGTGGGCCATGAGGCCGCCACCATCGACGAGGTCAAGCCCGACGTCGTCGTGGTCTCTACCGCTATTCCCGAGTCCAACCCCGAGCTCGTCCGTGCGCGCGAGCTGGGTATTCCCGTGTGGCCTCGCGCCAAGATGCTCTCGGCTCTGGGCCACGGCTACACCACCGTCGCCGTCGCCGGTACTCACGGCAAGACCACGACCTCTTCGATGTGTGCCACCATGCTCGACCGCATGGGTCTGGACCCCAGCTTCCTGATCGGTGGCATTGTTGAGGGCTACGATACCAACGGCAAGAACGGCTCGGGCGACTATTTTGTCGCCGAGGCGGATGAGTCCGACAGCTCCTTCCTGTTCCTTAACCCCAATGTGGTCATCGTGACCAACGTCGAGGCCGACCATCTCGATCATTACTCGGGTATCGAGGAGATCGAGGCCACCTTCGCCAAGTTTATGAGTCTGGTGGGCGAGGACGGCACGGTCATCGTCTGTGGCGAGGACCCGCATCTGGTCGAGCTTGCCAAGTCGACGGGCCGTCATGTGCTTTCCTATGGCTTTGCCGAGACCAACGACATCGTCTGCGTGCATCCGGATGTCAAGGGCATCCAGAGCGACTTTATCGTTCGCTTTGAGGACGGCACCGAGCACGCTGTCGAGATTAAGAGCAACCCCGGTCGTCACAACATGCTCAACGCCACGGCCGTCTTGACCGTCGCCCATGTCCTAGGCCTCGATATCGACGCCGCCGCTAAGGCACTTTCGAGTTTTGAAGGCGTCCGCCGTCGCTTTACCCACGTGGGCGATATCGACGGCATCACGGTGGTTGACGATTACGGCCATCATCCCACCGAGATCAAGGCGACGCTCGCTGCTGCCTCTTCGCTGGGCTACAAACATGTCGACGTCGTGTTCCAGCCGCACCGCTATTCGCGCCTGCAGGCTCTGTGCGATGACTTTGCCGACGCATTCGCCAATGCTGACAAGCTGCTGTTGATTGACGTGTTCTCTGCCGGCGAGATGCCCATCCCGGGCGTCACGTCCAAGATGCTTGCCGATATCGTGCGCGCCAAGCATCCCGGCAAGGAGGTCGTGTACTGCTCGAGCCGTCTTGAGCTCAATGAGGAGCTCGAGAAAATGGTGGGCGAGGGCGATTTGCTGCTTACCATGGGCGCCGGCGACGTCACGACGGTCGGCCCCGAGTTCATCGAGTATCTGACTGCCAAGAAAGACGCTTAAACCCCATGGGTCTGTTTAATGCCGTCATGGCGCTTTCGGGCATGATCGATACGGACGTAATTGAGGATGAACGCCTCGCGCGCCATACGAGCTATCGTATCGGCGGCAAGGCGGACCTCTTTGTGACGTGTCACAGCTATCATGCCTTGCGTCGCGCCGTGGCGGTGCTCGATCGTGAGCAGGTGCCGTGGGTCATTATCGGCAAGGGATCTAATCTGCTTGTTGCCGATGCAGGCTATCGCGGCGCCGTCATTTTGTTGGGGCGTGAGTTCCAGCGTACGGTTGTCGCCGAAGACGGTTGTACGCTGACGGTCGGTGCGGGCGTAATATTCGCTCGCCTAGTCAACGACGCGCTGTCGCGCAGCCTTTCGGGCCTTGAGTTTGCGGTCGGTATTCCCGGCTCCGTTGGCGGCGCCGTGTCCATGAATGCCGGCACGCGAACCGAGTGGATTGGCTCACTGGTCGAAGATGTCGTTACGTTTGACCCGAGCTCCGGCATCAAGCATTACGCGGGCTCGGAGATCGCTTGGGGCTACCGTGAATGCAGCCTGCCGCGTAACGAGATCATTCTGGAATGCGTGCTCAAGCTCAAACCTGCGCCCAAGGCCGATATCCGTGAACGTATGGAGCGGTACCTGACGCGGCGTAAGCGCACACAGCCCATGGGCTGTGCATCCTGCGGGTCGGTATTTCGCAACCCGCCCGATGCGAGCGTGGGCAAGCTTATCGAGGATTGTGGATTAAAGGGTTTTTCGGTTGGCGGCGCGGAAGTTTCGCCCGTACACGCTAATTTTATCGTTAATAACGGAACCGCCTCGGCCGATGACGTGGCCGCGGTTATCAGACATGTGCACGGAAAGGTGAGGGAGGCGTATGGCATCGAGCTCAGACCGGAAGTTAAATTCCTCGGCTTCTAGAGCATCGAAACCAACCTTCCGCCGCGCCGGAGGGCGTTCCGGCGCACCGTCTCAGCCTCAACGTAAGTCCGTTATGCCTTCTAAGCCTGCTGGGTCCGTGCGGCCTGCCAAACGTTCGACTGTCGGTTCGCAGCTTGGCGGACGCCCCGCGGCCAAAAATGTTGCTCGTCCGGTGGCACGTCCCTCGGTGACGCCCAAACCGGCGATGGGCGCCATACCTTCTCGCCCCATAGCGTCGCCCAAGCCCTCGTTGGGGGCAAAGGTGACGCGTCCCGGTCGCGCGCTGGGTGCATCTAAGCCACGTATGCTGACGTCGGTGTCGGCCTCCGCAAAACCGCAATCGGGCAAAAAGGGCTCTAATCCGTTGTCATCGATCGGCGCCCTGGCAAATCATGCGGCGGGTGCCGCTTCTGCCGTTAAGGGCAAGGGCAAAATCGCGGGCGGCATCCTTGCCGCTCTGGCAGTGCTTGCAGTCGTTGCCGTCGTCGTCATTAACTCTGGCCTGTTCGCCGCTACCGATATTCAGATCCAGGGCAGCGAGCATGTGACCAAGCACGATGCCATCCAGCTGATCGATCTGCCCGAGGACACGTCGCTGTTCAATGTGAATCCCGACCAGATCACCGAGGGCCTCAAGCAAAATCCGTGGGTTTCGGGCGTGGATGTTCAGCGTCAATTTCCCCATACGCTCATCATCACGCCGACGGAACGCAAGGTTATCGCAATTGCCTACATTAGCTCCGACGATCTTGCATGGGCGATCGGGGACGATGACACATGGATTGCACCGCTGTCTACCTCGGTCGATGTTGACGACCAGGGCAATGTCATCACAACGGGGGAGGGTGCCAACACCCTAAACGGCATCGATGCCGCCCTGGCGCTCGCCAAACATTACGGAGCCGTGCTGCTGACCGATGTCTCGGCCGATGTCGCGCCGGTTTCGGGGCAAGCGGTAAATTCCAAGGCGGTCAAGGCCGGCCTGGATTACGTCCGCGGATTCTCGAGCGAGTTCCTGGGCCAGGTCAAGGATATTTCCACGCCCTCGGTCGAGGCCATCTCGGCGAATCTCGATAACGGTATCGAGGTGTCGCTCGGAGATTCGGATGACATTGCCAAAAAGGAGCGTATCGTTACCAAGCTGCTTTCGCAGGTGGAGGGCGTGACGTATATCAACGTTCGATCTCCTGGCAACTATACGTTTAGGAACGCACCGACCTCGTAGCGTCTTCTGGCCTTTGTTGACGGGGCATACCGCGCCGTTTATCTGGTTTGTTTGGTTTTCACCGTCAATTATTTGACTGATACGTTCATAATGTGCAAACATAATACGGTTTACCTTTGCATTTACTTTCAACTTGAAGGTTAATGTGCGCAGGGGTCAACCCATGCTATGGCAATAACCTTTGTTCGGAGGACCGACATGCACGAGACAGAGATCAACAACTACCTTGCCGTCATTAAGGTGGTCGGCGTCGGCGGCGGCGGTACCAACGCGGTCAATCGAATGATCGAAGAGGGTATCCGCGGCGTCGAGTTTGTTGCCATCAACACCGATGCTCAGGCACTCGCGATCTCTGATGCCGATATCAAGGTGCACATCGGCACCGACCTGACCCGCGGCCTGGGCGCTGGCGCCAACCCCGAGGTCGGCCGTAAGGCCGCCGATGAGTCCCGCGACGACATCGCCGAGGCGCTCGCTGGCGCCGATATGGTGTTCATCACCTGCGGCGAGGGCGGCGGCACCGGTACCGGCGCTGCCCCCATCGTTGCCGATATCGCGATGAACGAGGTCGGCGCGCTGACCGTCGCCGTCGTGACCAAGCCCTTTACGTTTGAGGGCCGCAAGCGCAAGAAGAGCGCCGAAGAAGGCATTAAGACGCTTTCCGACTGCGTCGACACCATGATCGTTATCCCTAACGACAAGCTGCTCGACATCGCCGAGAAGAAGACCACCATGCTTGAGGCCTTCGCAATCGCCGATGGCGTCCTTTCCCAGGGCACCCAGGGCATCACCGACCTCATCACCGTCCCCGGTATCATCAACCTGGACTTCGCCGATGTTAAGACCATCATGAAGCAGGCCGGTACCGCCATGATGGGTATCGGTACCGCTTCTGGGGACACCCGTGCCGTCGACGCTGCCCAGCAGGCTATTTCCAGCCCGCTGCTCGAGAGCTCCATCGATGGCGCTACGCGCGTCCTGCTTTCCATTGCCGGTTCCAAGGACCTGGGCATTCAGGAGATCAGCGACGCCGCCGACGTTGTCGCCAACGCCGTCGACCCCGAGGCCAACATCATCTTCGGTACCGTTGTCGACGAGTCCCTGGGCGATCAGGTGCGTATTACCGTCATCGCTACGGGCTTCTCCGACTCCAACGTCAACCGTCAGGACGAGCTCTTCGCTGCACAGCAGTCCCAGAGCAAGGCCGCTGCTTCTACCGAGCCGCAGCGCACCGCTCCTGCCACGAGCCCGGCTCAGGCTGCCCCGACTCGCAACGTCGGTGGTACCGAGCTCCCCAACTTTGGCAACGACCAGTTTGAGCTTCCTGACTTCCTCAAGCGCGGCAGCTTCTAGTTCGTTTTTCTCAGCGACCTGTATGGGGTGCGTCCGATTGGGCGCACCCTTTTTGTTGTGTTTTGCCTTTGTAAACGAAAGCCTCCAATCTCCTTACGTTCCCCTTACGTTTAGCCCCTACCGCTGCGGGTATCCTTTTGATGAAGTATGGCAGCCGTGTGGCACGGACTGCTGCGGCGTCGCCGCGATACTTGTGTTATTAGGAGGCTTTAGTATGGCAGCACGTGCGGACAGCGTTTCGCGTGTCGACCATGATGGAGTTACGTTGGTAGAGGGCGCGACGCACGATGTTCGCTTTGCTTTTACCGAACGCGCCGGCGGTGTTTCCGAAGATGCGTACTCCTCACTCAATCTGGGCTCGCATGTTGGCGATGACCCCTTTGCCGTTCAAGAAAATCGTCGCCGCGCACTCGAGGCCTTGGGTGCCGCCGAGTGCGAGCACAACCTGCTTGTTCCCAATCAAGTACACGGTGACCATGTCGTGACGGTGACCTCGAACGGTGCTGATGATCTCGAGAACATTCGCGAGCAGATTGCCGAGGGCTGCGATGCCATCGTCTGCATGGCCCGTGAGGTACCCGTGATGCTCTGCTTTGCCGATTGCGTTCCCGTGGTGCTGGTGGCTCCCGGCGGCTTTGCCGTGGTGCACTCTGGCTGGAAGGGCACGATTGCGCGCATTTCCGCCAAGGCGTGCCAAGCGCTCTGCGAGGCGGCTGGCTGCAAGCCGGACGACATCTCTGCCTACATTGGGCCCCATATCCTGGGCGACGAGTACGAGGTGTCCCAAGAACTTATGGATCGCTTTGCCGCCGAGTTCGCGTGCATCGATGCCTCTGCTTCTCGTATGCTCGATCTTTCCGCCGCCATTCGCGAGGCGCTGCTGGACGCCGGCGTCGATTCGGACAATATCGTAGACACGCAGCTCTCCACCGTTCGTCAGAACGACCGCTTTTACTCCTACCGCAACGAGGGCGGCACCTGCGGGCGCCATGCCGCGATCGGCGTGATGCCATGAGAAAGATCATATCGGTCCTGAGTGCAGCGGTACTCACGCTCACACTGTGTGCCTGCTCCTCGGGATCTTCCTCTTCTTCCATTACCGTGGCGGGTTCCACGACCTGCCTTCCCATCGCCGAGATCGCGGCCGAGGGCTTTAAAGAGGAGACCGGCACCGACGTGCTCGTCTCCGGCCTTGGCTCATCTGCTGGCATCGAAGCTGTTAGCGCCGGCACCGCCGATATCGCCAGCTCCTCTCGTGGCCTCAACGCCGATGAGCAAGACCTGGGTCTGACGCCTATCGTTATCGCGCACGACGGCATTGCAGTCATCGTGAACGACGACAACCCGGTCGATAATCTCTCGACCGAGCAGCTCCGCGATATTTACGCCGGCAAGATCACCAACTGGAAAGAAGTCGGCGGAGAGGACCTGAAGATTCAGGTTATCAACCGCGACGAGGCGTCCGGTACGCGCGAGGCCTTCCGCACTATCGTGATGGACGGCACGCCATTCGATCGCCGCTCGGCTGTTCTTTCGGGCACGGGCCAGGTGCGCGATGTCGTGTCTCGCTCGCGTGGCGCCATTGGCTACATCTCGCTGGGTTTTGTCGAGAGCCTCAACGCCAAGACCTCGGTCAAGGCCGTTTCGGTCAACCATGTCGAGGCATCCGAGAAGACGGTCGCAAGTGGCGGCTATCCCATCTCGCGTGACCTTTACTTCTTTGTGAAGGGGACGCCTTCGCAGCAGGCGCAGGATTACATCGACTATGTGACGTCCGAAAAGATGGACAAGCAGATTCGCGAGGCGGGCTTTATTCCCGTCACCAACGACGGAAAGGGGAGTGAGTAGCGTGGAAGCACAGGAAACCCCCCAGATTGAGCAGGAGACCCGGGTGCCCAGGAAGCGTGAGCTGGCGCTCGTGTCGCGCAGCACCTATATCAAGGAGAAGGCGCTGCAGTGGATCTTCTTTGCCTGCGCGTTCTTGGCGGTCGTCACCGTCATCCTGATTTTTGTCTTTACCACGTACTCGGCGCTGCCGGTCTTTACCGACATCGGCCTGGCGGACTTCTTTAGCTTTACGTGGGCGCCCTCTGAGGGTCACTACGGCATTATGTCGCTGCTGGCGGGTTCTGGTCTGGTGACCGTCGGTGCCCTTGCCATGGGCGTGCCGTTGGGTGTGGGCACAGCCGTGTATCTGGTCGAGATTGCCAGCAAGCGCGTGCGCAAGCTCATCAGCCCTGCCGTCGACCTGCTGGCGGGTATTCCCTCCATCATCTACGGCTTCTTCGGCATGATCATCATCCGCCCGTTTATCGCGCAGCTGACCGGCGGCCTTGGCTTTGGCGCACTGACAGCGTGGTTCGTGCTCGCCATTATGATCGTCCCCACCATCACCACGCTCACCATCGATGCCCTCAATTCCATTCCCATGGGTATTCGTGAGGCTTCCTATGCCATGGGCGCCACCAAGTGGCAGACCATCTACAAGGTCGTGCTGCCGGCCGCCAAGCTGGGCATTGTGGACGCCATCGTTTTGGGCATGGGGCGCGCCATCGGCGAGACCATGGCCGTGCTCATGGTCGTGGGTAATGCTCCGGTCATTCCCGATAGCATCGCGAGCCCCATCTCAACGCTCACGAGCCAGATTGCGCTCGACATGAGCTACTCCTCGGGTTTGCACCGCTCGGCGCTCTTTGGCATGGGCGTGGTCCTGTTTATCATCTCCGCCGCGCTGGTGGGCATTGTCCGTTTGATTTCCAAGAAGAAGAGGGGGTAGGCTATGTCCGATTCCGTTGACACGACGGTCGATACGACCTCGTCGCGCGAGCGCATCAAGCGTGCCCTTTCCCACGGCAAGAAGGGCCGCATCAACAAGGACCTGTCCAACAAACTCATGCTCGGCGTGTTCCGCGTTGCGGCCTATATCACTACGCTGGTGTTGGTCGCCATTATCGCCTACGTGGTCATCAACGGCTTGCCGCATATCTCGCTCGACTTTATCTTTGGTTGGCCCCAGGGCGTCAACGCCGAAGGCGGTATTTGGCCCACGATCGTCTCGACCATCTACGTGACGGTGCTTGCCATGCTCATCTGCACGCCGATTGCCGTGCTGGCGGCCGTCTATCTTGCCGAATACGCCAAGCAGGGTAAGGTCGTCGAGCTCATTCGCTATGCTGCCGACGCTTTGGCCTCGGTGCCCTCCATCGTTATGGGCCTGTTTGGCTACGCCTTGTTTGTCGAGGCCATGGGCTTGGGTCTTTCGATGGTCTCGGCCGCTTTGGCGCTCGCGCTCTTGATGCTTCCCATCGTCATGCGCACCACCGAGGAGGCCATTCGCGCCGTGCCGCGCTATATCCGTTGGGGTGCGTACGGCCTGGGCGCCACCAAGTGGCAGGTCGTTTCCAAGATCGTGCTTCCTTCTGCCTTTGGCCGCATCGCCACCGGTATCGTCCTTGCCATCGGCCGTGCCATCGGCGAGACTGCGGTGGTGCTCTACACCATGGGTCAGGCCATCAACCTGCCTATCTCGCCACTCGATTCCGGCCGCCCCATGACGGTCCACCTGTACCTGCTTGCCAACGACGGCATCAACATGAACGCAGCCTATGGCACCGCGCTCCTGTTGATGGTGATCATTTTGGCTTTCAACCTGTTTGCGCGCTTCCTGTCGCGCAAGCGCCGCTAGTTAAGGAGTCCCATGTCCGTCTATCAGTCCGCTCCCACGCTGGAGCAAGCGGCCATCACGGCCAAGGATTTCAACTTTTGGTACGGTGACTTTCATGCGCTGACGGGGCTCGACCTCAACATCGCCAAGAACGCCATCACCTCGTTTATTGGCCCTTCGGGCTGCGGCAAGTCGACGTTTTTGCGCTGCATCAACCGCATGAACGACCTGATCGAGGGTACGCGCGTCGAGGGCACCATGACGCTTGACGGCAACGATATCTATGCCGAGGGCGTCGATCCGGTCGACCTTCGCCGTCGCGTGGGCATGATCTTTCAGCAGCCCAACCCGTTCCCTAAATCCATCTACGAGAATGTCGCTTTTGGCCCTCGTCTGCAGGGCGTGACTAGCAAAAGCGACCTCGATGACATCGTGGAAGAATCGCTCAAGCGCGCCAACCTCTGGAAAGAGGTATCCAATCAGCTCAACAAGGATGGTTTGGCGCTCTCGGGCGGTCAGCAGCAGCGTCTGTGCATCGCGCGTGTGCTTGCGGTGCAGCCCGATGTCCTTCTGATGGACGAGCCCTGCTCCGCCATCGACCCCACGTCCGTCTCCAAGGTCGAGGATCTGATGGCCGAGCTGGCGCCCGAGATGACGATCATCATCGTCACGCATTCAATGCAGCAGGCAGCTCGAATTAGCGACTACACCGCATTTTTCTTGCAGGAAGTTGCCGGCGAGCCCGCCACGCTCATCGAGTATGGTCAAACCGACGCGATCTTTACCAGCCCGGTGGATTCGCGGACGGAAGACTATATCACCGGCCGCTTTGGCTGATCGGTGCGACTAGTCCCAAGTCGATCGGACCTGGTCCGGTGCGTATTCACTGTGCGGGCGGCATGACCGCACCCAACTGATTGGAGTGAACCATGCGCAAACTGTTTTCCCGTCAGCTCATCGAGGCCCGTCATGAGATGCTGAGCATCTACGAGGCCGTCGATCTGGCGCTTCACGACGCCGTGAAGGCCTATGTGACCGATGACCGCAAGCTTGCCACCAAGACCAAGAGGCGCACGCTTTCGATTGACGCGCGCTGCGCCAACTTGGAGGCCGTGTGCTACAACCTGATTGCAACGCAGTCGCCGGTCGCTTCCGACTTCCGCTTGCTGCAGACAATCATCTACGTCGACTTTAACCTGCAGCGCATGACCGATAAGGTTCGCCAGATCTGCCGCGCCACGCGTCACATGGTCAAGGCCGATATCTCGCTGCCTCAGGAGCTTGTCGGTACAGTTGAGGCCGAGGCCGAAGCCGTATACCAGGTGCTGGGCTCGTCGCTTTCCGCGCTCGTCACCAACGACATGTCCATCATCTGCAACCTGGCCGTCGAGGACGAGCCGGTGCACGCGGCCTACGAGAAGTTCTTCCGTACCTTCAACCGCATGGACGCGGGCGAGTTTATGGATGATGATAGCAACTACGACGACCTGCGCCGCGCCATCATGGTTTCGCGCTATCTCGATCGCATCGCCTCGATTTCCATCGATGCCGCCTGCCGTCTGACCTTCCTTTTGACCGGACAGCGTATGACTGCCGGCGATATCGCCTGTACGGATGAGGACGAGCTCGAGAGCATGCGCGTGCCTTCGGGCGAGGGCGTCATTATGAGGCCCGCCGTGGATGCACGCTTTGTTGCCAAGGTGCCCGCTAACGAGGTGAGCGAGGGTCTTCGCTACCTGTTGGATCATCTTGAGGACGAGGATGATGCCGAGGACGACGAGGAGTAGGGTACCCCGTTCGTTGAGAGATTGTAAATACCTAAGGGAGCGCGGCCTTGCGGATGCGGGGCTGCGCTCTTGCGTTAGCATGGGACTACTTGTTGTGCTGTTAGCGGAGGCGATTGGCAATGGATAACTATTTGAATGTAATGCGCGCTCGCCGCGAGCAGATACTCGAGCGTTTCTATGCCGCGCTCGATCGCGCCGGGAGGCCCCGTGATGCCGCGCGTTTGATTGCCGTGTCCAAGACCGTCGGCGTCGATGAGACCATCGCGGCCATCCAGGTGGGATATCGCCATTTTGCCGAGAACCGCCCGCAAGAGCTCGTCCGCAAACTTGCAGGTCTGGCGGATCATCCGGAGCTGCCCGAGGTGCGCTTCGACATGATTGGCAACCTTCAGACCAACAAGATCAACGCGGTGTTGGGCTCGGCCGAGCTGATTCATTCGGTGGGGTCGCTTCATTTGGCGCAGGCGATCTCGAGCCGTGCCATTCGCAAGATCGAAGCTGGCGAGCTCGCCGCCCCCCAGCAGGTGCTGATCGAGGTTAACGTAAGCGGCGAGGAGTCCAAGGGCGGTTTTTCGCCCGATGAGATTCGTGGCGCTGCCGGCGAGCTTGCGGAACTTGAGGGAATTTGTGTGCAGGGCCTTATGACTATGGCCCCTCGGGGGAACAAGGATGTGGCGCGTCGCACCTTTGCCGGGCTGCGAGAGCTGAGGGATGAGTTGGAGGCGGCGCATCCCGATCTGAGGCTGCCCGAGCTTTCTTGCGGCATGAGCGAGGACTTTGAGCCTGCCCTTGAGGAGGGCTCTACGCTCGTTCGCCTGGGCAGGGTAGTATTTAGCCCGGAGTTTGCAGTAAAATAGGGCTCCGAAGTGCGCACTGGTTTACAGAGCGCCTGCACTAAACCGTGAGAGGACACAACCATGGGCTTCCTTGACGAGATTAAAAATAAGATGCACCTGGGCGGCCAGCAGGGTTACGACCAGAGCTATGACCAGGATGACGACTACGGCTACGATGACGGCTACGATGATGGCTATCAGAACAACGGCTACAGCGGTACCTCGGGCGAGGGCTTCTATACCCAGGACGAGCCGAGTAACGGCCTGCTGGGCCAAACGCGCCGCGGTGAGGCCGAGTCGGTCGCCGTGTATACGCGCTCCGGCCAGCTGGTCGGCGATGACTCGCGTCATGCAACGACGTACAATCCGCCGTCGCGTTCTCAGGATAGTGCCGCAGGCGGCTATCGCCCCGGCGCTTACGACACGCCGTCGAGTTATGCCGAGAGCGCCCGCGCTCGTGCCGCGGCACCTGCGCCCGCTTCTGCGCCGAGCGACGCCTCGGCCTATGCAAACAACATCATTAACGCCACGCCGCAGCTGCCTGCCTATGTCCTGCGCCCTGAGAGCTATGACGATGTCGAGACCGTTGTCCGCCGCGTGCGCACCAAGCAGCCCGTTGCGCTGATTTTTGTTGGCGTTCGCACCGAGGTCGCCAAGCGTGTCCTGGACTTTAGCTATGGCTTTGCCTGCGGCCTGGGCGCTACGGTCAAAGAGGTGGGCGATCGCGTGTTTATGGTGCTGCCCGCCGGCTGCGAGGTCAAGGATTCGGACCTCAAGAAGCTGCGCGCCGACGGCTACCTTAAGTAAACCCAAGACGAGGAGATTCTCATCAACATCTACACCATTGTCCAGCTGGTCAACACGCTGTTCAACTTCTACTCCACACTTATTGTGGTCTATTGCTTTATGACGTGGATTCCCATGAAGCAGGGCGGCCTGCTGCAGGATATCGCCGCGGTGCTCGATAGCGTCTGCGGTCCGTGGCTCAACCTGTTTCGTCGGTTTATTCCGCCGATGGGCGGCGTTGATTTTTCGCCGGTCGTTGCGATTATTGCGTTGCAGTTGGTGCAGAGGCTGATTCTGCAGCTTCTTATAGGTATACTCGTATAGTACTGGCTCAGTAACTTACGTCGGGCGCCCGGCGCCAAGGCGATGATAAAGGAGAACTTGTTATGGCTATTACCCCTGCTGACATCCAGGCTCAGACTTTCTCTGAGGCCAAGCGCGGCTATGATCCCGCCGAGGTCGACGTCTTTTTGGAGACGCTGTCCTCCGAGGTTGACGCTATGCTTGCCAAGATTGTCGATCTTAAGGGTCGTCTGACTGCCACCGAGCAGCAGCTTGCCGACACGCAGGCCCAGCTTGCCCAGGCTCAGGACGCTGCCGCTCAGGCCGTTCCCGCCGCTCCTGTGGCCGCTCCCGCACCCGACTTCTCCGCTCAGGAGCGCCAGATCTCCGCTGCGCTGATTGCTGCCCAGCAGACCGCCGAGGGCATCGTCAACGATGCCAACGAGAACGCTGAGCGCATCCGCAACGAAGCCGACGCCAAGGCCCGCGAGGTCATCCGTCAGGCCCTGACCGAGAAGCAGGCCGAGCTCGAGGAGATCGACCGTCTGAAGGCTTCCCGTGAGGAGTTCAAAGCCGAGTACCTCAAGCTCATCCAGCACTTCATGGACGATGCGCAGAATTCCTTCCCGTCCGACCTTATGGCCTCCACGCCGGTCGGTTCTGCGGCTTCTCCTGCAGTGACCGTTCCCGCCGCCGAGCCGCTGCCTGTCGCTGATCCGGTTGTCCCCGTGGCTGACCCCTTCGCCCCGATCGACAACTTTGCCGCCGACGACCTGGACTAGCACCAGAGCTACAATCTAGTGTCCTTAAGAGGAGCTCGCACCTGCGGGCTCCTTTTTTGTGACTGTATACAGGTTGGGAAACAAAACGCCGAGCTCTGCGTGCGATAGGGCAGAACTCGGCGAAGGGCGCGTGGCAAAAGGTAGATTTTAGGGCATGAGCCAAAAACTATTTGAGGAGGAAGTCGGAGAGGGGAATGGTGCGGGCCTCGCGGTGCTCGGGATCGGCGATGTGGTCGGCAGGATAGCCACAGACGAGCATGTGATAGGGATAGACGCCCTCGGGCAGGTTGAACCGCTCTCGGGCTAGCTCGGGCTTAAAATGGCATACCCAGCACGTTCCCAGGCCCTGCTCCTCGGCCTCCATCATCATCTGATCGCAAACAATCGAGGTGTCGATAGCGCTGGAGTTCATCTGGTCATAGGGGCGAACCCAAGCATCGTCGGTAACGCTGCAAATAAGGAAGATGAGCGGAGCGCCAAAGATGGACCCATCACGAGCAAACCGAGGCTGACAAGCAGCTGCCTTCTCCAGAAGCCCAGGCGTATCCAACACCATCACACGGGTTGGATGATTATTACAAGCAGAAGGAGCAATACGCCCAGCCTCAACAATGGCATCCACCACAGCCTGCTCAACAGAACGATCCTCAAACAAACGACAAGAATACCGACCCCGAGCCAGATCCAAATACGACATAACCAAACCCTCCAAAGTCGGCGAATCAATCCAAAGTTAATCAAAAGGTTCCCAAAGCTACGCTCAGCCAAACGCTCAGTGCAGCCCCAAAGTATCCAATCGGGCATAAAAGGCCGTATCAGCCAGATCCCCATTGCATTCTAACCATCAGCCAAAGTTCCCAATGGTGGTACGTAAGGCGAAGGGCCGGCACCTGTTTACTTTCGAACGACTCTGCCACGCAGCCGGAGTGAGAAAGCAAACAGGTGCCGGCCCTTCGCCGCCGGGACACGTACCCCCAATTAACTGTTCTTCATGACAATCGAATCCACGACATCAGCCACATTCTCGCAGCAGTCGGCGCAGTACTCCAGGAAAGCGTAGACGTCACGCCAGGCGATGACCTCGAGCGGGTCCTTGCCATTGACGTGCAGGTTGCGCATAGCGTTGATGTAGAGCTCATCGGCCTCGGACTCAATGGTGTTGATCTGGATGACCAGCTCGCGCAGGGTCTTGGACTTGCGGTAATTAGGCAGCTCGACCATAAGGTCCTTCATGGCGCGGCAGGCGTCGGTCACCTTGTGGGCGATGACAATGGCATCGGGGTGGATGCTCTGGATGTTGGTGAAGTAGACGCGCTGCACGACGCCCTCGATACGGTCAAGCACGGTGTCGAGCGAGCAGCTCATCAGGTCCAGATCCTCGCGCTCAAGCGGGGTGATAAAGGCAGTGAGCAGGGCATCCTCGAGCTCATGGTGCTTCTTGTCGGCCGCATGCTCAATCGCATGCATCTCTTCGAGCATGCCGTGGATCTGCGCGGGATCAAAGTTCTCAAAAATCTTGATGAGCAACTCTGCGGCCTGGACAGCAAGGTCGGCGCAGGCGACGTAGTTGTCAAAGTAGAACGAATCGGGTTTCTTTGCCATGAGTGGGTCCTTTCGAGGCGAAGACGGGTGGGCGAGGTATTGCGGTCCGGATGGCCGTTCGGTTTGACTAGATGAACATCATGAACAGCTTGGCCATGACAAAGCTGATGAGTCCACAAGCGGGGAAGGTGAAGAACCACGTGAACATCATGTCCTTGACCACGCCGAAGTTGATGGCCGAGAGGCGCTTGACGGCGCCGACACCCATAATGGCGCAGGTTTTGATGTGGGTGGAGGATACGGGGATGCCGGTAAGGGTGGCAAGTAGCAGGTTCGCGGCGCCCGCCAGGTCGGCGGAGAAGCCCTGGTACTTTTCGAGCTTGACCATGCTCTGACCGACAGACTTGATGATGCGCTCACCGCCCACGCTGGTGCCGATACCCATAGTGGCCGAGCACAGCAGCATAATCCAGATGGGGATGCCGGCATCGCCGACGCTCGTCTGGCCGCTGGCGAAGGCCACTCCTAAAAAGAGCACGCCGATGAACTTCTGTCCATCCTGCGCGCCGTGCATGAAGCTCATGGCCGCAGCGCTCGCGATCTGAGCGTATTTAAAGAAGACGTTGGCACGTCGCCTGTTGGCGGCGGCGAAAAGAATCGAGACGAGCTTGCACAGGACCCAGCCCATGACAAAGCCCAGGCCGATGGAGAGCGCCAAGCCGTAGATGACCTTCATCCACTCGTGGACGTTGACGCTGCTCGCGCCGCCGAGGGCGATTGCGGCACCGGTCAGGCCGGCGATAAGGCTGTGGCTTTGCGAGGTAGGGATGCCAAAACGCGATGCCGTGGCGCCGTAGACGACGATGGAGAACAGCGCCGCGCAGAGGCATGCGAGCGCCATGGTGCTGTTTCCGCCAAAGTCGACGATATGTGAGATGGTGTTGGCGACGCTCGCGTTAAAGTGCGTCATGATGAGCACGCCGAGGAAGTTGAATGCGGCGCTCATGAGAATGGCGGCGCGGGCGGGCATGCAGCGCGTGGTGACACAGGTCGCGATGGCGTTGGGCGCGTCGGTCCATCCGTTGACGAAGATAGCGCCGAGTGCGAGGATCACGGTGACGGCAAGGACTGGGTTCGACACAATTTGGCCGAGGAAGGCTGAGAACGTTACGTCCATATATGGGCTTTCTCGAAGTTTGCAGGCACGTTACAAAAACATGATAAATCGTATCACCTCCTGCGGGTTTCTTTACCGAGTTCTGATGGGAGAAGTGAATTTTTTGGCACTAACATTGAATATTTGCCCTGTTGACCGCGGGTGTTCTTTTTGCTAGCACGCCATGAGGACACGTGCGCGCCCCAACATCCCAAAACCACAGCCTGTTCGCTTTACAATGTGCAAACATGCGTTCGATAATAGGAGGCATGGAATATCGACAGACAGATGGTAAAACTCGACGCGTGCACAAGCAGTATGTGGACGTCGTGGCTCGCATCCTCGCGGGCGGACAGGTCGTGCCGGTTACCGTCTGCTGGGTCGATGGTCGTTGCTTTACGATTGACGAGATTGTCTCGTCCACCGGTTTTGGCCTGACGGTCCACGGCATTCGTACGGCGACTTATAAGGTTCGTTTTGGCGGACATGCGACCGAACTGTATCTGGAAGAACAGGCACGCGAGCGACCGGATGGCTCGCAGACTCATCTGATGCGTTGGTGGGTGTGGGCGTTCGACCGGACGCTCGAGAGCGAGCGTCGCAGGTAAGAACGCGTGGCGTTCGGGTACAATGGCAGGAAACTTGTCAGCTACGGCGCCGTCGCGGCGCTTTTTGAAAGGACGAAGTATGAACGATATCCAGGGCTATCAGAACGGCCCCATCGAAACCGGCGCAAGCCGTGCCAAGGAGATGTCGCCGCGCGCGTACAACCTTGTCATGTCTGCCCTGATCTTTTTGGGCTTTTGCGCCATGGGCGCCGGTGCCTACTTTACGAGCACCATGTCGTTTGCGCGCATGATGATGAGCGGCGCCGCTTTGCCGCTGGTCTTTGGCTCATTTATTTTGACCATCGTCGGCATGGTCATGATGTCGGCTGCTGCCAGCAAACAGTCCGTGGGCCTGTCGCTCGTGGGCTACGTGGTCTTTGCGAGCACCTTTGGCCTGACGGCGTCGTTTGGCCTTGCCAACTACGACCTGCCTACCATTAACACCGCCTTTATCGCCACGGCCGCCATCACCTTTGTCTTTGGTGCGCTGGGCGTGACCTTTCCCAAGTTCTTCCAGCGTGTGTACGGCATTGGTTTTGGCATCCTACTTGCCACGATTCTGGTCGAGATCGTGCTGATGTTCATGGGCGTCTCGCAGTCCATCACCGACCTGATCGTGATCGTGGTGTTCGCCGGCTTTATTGGCTATGACACCTATGTGGCCACGACGGTGCCGCCCACGCTGCCCAACGCCGTGCTCATGGCATCCAACCTGTTCGTGGACATCATCAACGTGTTCCTGCGCATCCTGAATATCCTTGGTCGTCGCGATTAAAGCGCGGCATTGCGACGCTTCCTGCCGGACACGGTAAAACGATGCGAAAGGCGGTCCTTCGGGGCCGTCTTTTTTGTGCGCGGCGGGGTATGATGGATGGGAAAAAGCCGATAGCGGCAGCGACAGGAAAGGTGGCCACGAATGGCAGATGTCGACAACAGGAACCGTAACCGCAGGTCTAACCGAGCGGGTCAGCCCAATCCCAAGCGCGAGGCGCGTGCCAAGGCCGCCGAGCGCCATGTGGTGGCTGTGTCCGAGGCCTGCGCCAAGGACATCGAGCGTTCGATTGCCGGCGTGCGCGAGTTCGATGGTATGCCTGCCGGATTTGTCGCGGCGATGAAGGCCAAGGCCCAAGCGGCCGACGCTGCCGAGGAACAGGTTGCTGAGGAGTCTGAGGCCGCCGAGGAGCCCGAGGTCGAGGCCGCCGAGGTTGCATCCGCCGAGACCGAGGTTGCGGCCGAGCTTGCACCCGCCGAGGAGGCCACGGAGGCCGAGTCCGCGCCTGCCGCCGAAAAGCCCGCTCCGGTCCTGCCCGAGGTCACCGTGCTCGACGCCTCTGCCACGCAGGCCATTCTGGATAACGGCCGAGGCTACGCGCAGTTCTGTGACATGGCCGTGCTTGCCTTTGCCTCGTTCACCAACCCGGGCGGTGGCTACATCCAGGGCTATCTGGGCCAGGAGGCCACGCTCTGTGCCGATTCGTACCTGTACAACGTGCTCGATAAGCAGCGCAAATGGTACGGCGAGAACCGTCGTCGCAACATCAACTGCGAGCTTTACCGCAACCGTGCGCTGGTGGTGCCTGCGGTGCGCTTCGACCGCAATCACGTACATGCATATGCTGACGTGATCGTTGCCGCCGCGCCCAACGCCAAGCGCGCTCGCCAGGAGTATCGCGTGGGTGACGATGCCTTGCTGGATGCCCTGCGCGATCGCATCCGCTTTGTGCTTGCCATCTGCGATGAGCTGGGTCGCGAGAAGCTCGTGCTGGGCGCTTGGGGCTGCGACAACAACGGCTTTGACGCCGAGGCCGTGGCTGAGCTCTTCCGCAAGGAGCTTGCGTCGGGCGACTTCAAGGTCAAGCAGGTGTTTTTTGCCGTGCCCTCTACGCGCTGGGATGAGGACTTCGCCAAGTTTGAGCACGTGTTGGCAAGCTTCCCCGAGTGTAACGAGGAGTCCTATGCTCAGGTGGCCGCCCGCGCCGCGGCCGCCCGTGCCGCCGAGCAGGCTCAGGCCGCTGCTGAGGACGATGAGGATGACGACGACTGGCGCAAATACCTGTAATCGGTATGTGCTGACAGATAGGTCGATCCGGCAGGAGAGACTGCTCCCGCCGGCTTTTTACTAGAGGAAGGGCTTACGATGAAAAACGTTCTGTGCTTTGGCGACAGCAATACCTATGGCTATGATCCGGCGGGCATGCGCGACGGCACCGCGGTGCGCTATGCGCACGATGTGCGCTGGTGCGGCGTGGCCCAGCGCGACCTGGGCGAGGGCTGGCACGTGATTGAGGAAGGCCTAAACGGCCGCACGACGGTGCGCGACGACATGTGCCATCTGGACACCAATCTCAACGGTATTCGCGCGTTGCCGATGCTGCTCGAGGCCCATAAGCCGCTGGATGCGATCGTGATTATGCTGGGCACCAACGACTGTAAGACGGTCTTTAACGTGACAGCTTCCGATATCGCCCGTGGCGCCATGGCGCTGATTCGCACTGTCCGCGCGTTTCCGTGGACCGACGCTGCGCCTTGTCCGCGCATTCTGCTGATGGCTCCTATCAAGATCAAGCCGCAGATCGCCGATGTGTATATGACCGACTTTGACGAGCACTCCGTCGAGGCCTCGGAGCATTTTGCCGAATACTATGCGTATGTTGCCGAACAGTTTGGCTGCGACTTTTTGAATGCCGCCGATTTTGCCGAGCCGGGCGATATCGATTATCTGCACATGATGCCGGTAAGCCACGAGAGCCTCGGCCATGCCGTGGCAGCCAAGCTCAAAGAGATGCTCGGAGAGTAGTACGGCCCAAAGCAGTACAAAAGTTCCCCTTGCGGTGGCTTGTTTCGTTGGTTTGTCTTGATCTGTAACAGCTGTAAGGCCGAAAACGGGCTAGATGTTACAGATTGAGATTATTTAGGTCGATATCGGTCGTTTGTCTCGATCTGTAACATCTAGGGTCGATTTTGCCGAGTTACTGTTACAGATCGAGATGTTTGTGGGAACCGCCACAAAGGTGCCTGTCCCCTTTGCGGTGGTTTTGGGCTGCGAATCTTAATACTGCCACATGTGGTTGACGGGGCCGGAGCCTTTGCCCATGTCAAAGCCAGCGGCGAGAGCACCCGTTAGGTAGGCCTTGCCGGCGTTGACGGCATCGGCAAGATCCATGCCCTGGGCCAGCGCGCAGGCGATGGCGGACGAAAGCGTACAGCCAGTACCGTGCGTGTTGCCGGTCTCGATGCGCTTGTGGCGGAACCACGTGGTGAGCGGATCGCCCAGATGGTTGCCCTCGTCATCGAGCGGCGCGGGCTCTGCTAGCACATCGTTGGCCTCGTTGACAAAATGCCCGCCCTTAACGAGAGACGCGCAGCCAAAGCGACGGGTGAGAAGCATGGCGGCATTTTGCTGCGTGCGCTCGGAATCGACCTCATAATCGAGCAGCGCCATGGCCTCGGGAATGTTGGGCGTGATAACGGTCGCCAGCGGGAACAGGCGGCGGGTGAGTGCCTCAGCGGCATCCTCGGCAATGAGGCGAGCACCCGAGGTGGCGACCATGACGGGGTCGACGACGATATTTTGTGCGTCCCAGGCGCTCAAGCGGTCGGCGATAACCTCGATAATCTCGGCAGAGGAGACCATGCCGATCTTGACGGCGCTGGGTCGTATATCGTCAAAAACGGCATCGATCTGCGCTGCGACAATATCCGGGGAGATGTTCTGCACGGCGGTAACGCCCAGTGTGTTTTGCGCTGTGATGGCTGTGATGGCCGTCTCGGCATACAGGCGGTGCGCCGTGATGGTCTTGATGTCGGCCTGAATGCCGGCGCCACCGCTGGAATCGGATCCTGCGATGGATAGAACGGCGGGTACCTTACTGCGATCCATGTTCGCTCCCTTGTTCGGTCGGATTCAAATGGGTCTTTAAGTCTGCATTATAAAGTTGCCCGGGCCGGCTGTATTCCGAACCCGGGCGGGCGATGCAATCTTTACGCAAATGTAAGCAAATGTTCACATGTCAACAATTGATGAGCACCTTGTGACCGATTGTGGCTCCGGAGACGCGTTAATCCTCCATGCCGAGGTCGATCGTCGTGCCTTCGAACACCTTGTTAACGGTACGGACGGCGCACATCTTGCCACACATGGTGCAAGTGCCCTCGGTGGCGGCGGGGGATTCCTCGTAGCGCTTCTTGCCCGTAACCGGGTCGAGCGCGCACTTCCACATGGCGTCCCAGTCGAGCTTACGGCGCGCCTGGCCCATCTTGTCGTCCATGTCGCGGGCGTGGGGTACCTTCTTGGCGATGTCGGCGGCGTGTGCGGCGATCTTGGTGGCCATGAGGCCATCGAGCACGTCCTGGGCGTTGGGCAGGCACAGGTGCTCGGCCGGCGTCACGTAGCATAGGAAGTCGGCACCGGAGCTGGCGGAGATGGCGCCGCCGATGGCAGCGGTGATGTGGTCGTAACCCACGCCGATATCGGTCACCAGCGGCCCGAGCACATAGAACGGGGCGTTGTGGCACAGGCGCTTCTGCAGTTTCATGTTGGCGGCGATCTCGTCGAGCGCCATGTGACCCGGGCCCTCGACCATGACCTGGACGCCGGCGGCCCAAGCACGCTTGCACAGCTTGCCCAGCTCGATCATCTCGGCGGTCTCGGTGGCGTCGTTGGAGTCGTAGAGGCAGCCCGGGCGGCAGGAGTCGCCGAGCGAGATCGTCACGTCGTACTCGTGGCAGATTTCGAGCAGCTCGTCAAAGTACTCGTAGAAGGGGTTTTCGTTGCCGGTGACCTCCATCCAGCCAAACAGCAGCGAACCGCCGCGGCTGACGATGTTCATGAGACGGCCGGTCTCCTTAAAGGTCTTGGTGACCGACTTGTTGATGCCGCAGTGGATGGTCATAAAGTCCACGCCGTCTTCGGCGTGCGCGCGCACGACCTCGAACAGGTCGTCTTTGGTAAGCTTGACCAGCGGTTTTTCCATGTAGCCGATGGCGTCGTACATGGGGACGGTGCCCACCATGAGCGGCGTCTCGTCGATGAGCTGCTGGCGGAACTGGCGCGTCTTGCCCGAGTTGGAGAGGTCCATGATGGCGTCGGCGCCAAAGTCCTCGGCGATCTTGACCTTCTTCCATTCCTCGGCGGCATCGGCCTTGTCGCCCGAGATGCCCAGGTTGACGTTGACCTTGGTGGACAGGCCCTCGCCGACACCAAAGGCGCGCATGCCCTTTTTGATATGCACGATGTTGGCGGGAATGGCGATGCGGCCGTCGGCCACGCGCTCGCGGATGTACTCGGGGTCGCGATGCTCGCGCTCGGCGACATCCTTCATCTGCGGTGTGATCTGCCCGGCGCGGGCGAAGTCGATTTGCGTGACGAGCGTGGGCTCGGTTTGTGTGCTCATTGGCACGGCTCCCTTCGTTGGCATTACCCATATCAGGTTTGCGGGTCAGGGCGGGCGCGCCCAGTCTCAGCCTGCCGTCTTGTCCTGCAAGCTCCCCGTTTATGTGGTGGGCTCAAGTATAGCTCGAATGGGTACGATTGACGCGATGAGCATGCCCGTGGGGAGGCGAACATGAAAGACAAGCATCTGTATCGGGAGACGCAGTGGGACGTGTCGGCCGAGGAGGGCCGTGCGCACCATGGCCTTGTCGCGATTGGTTTTGCGGTGCTTGCCGTGCTGGTGATTGCCGTTTGTATCTGGACGTTTGGTGGTCGCGGCGGCACTGCCTGGGAGTTTGAGGCCGATGATAGCCTACCGATTATGACGGTGAGGAGTACTGGCGGTAATGCCAATACGCTCGCCATTCCGGGCGATTATTGGTACCCGCGCGATGAGTTTGTGCAGTTGCAGCTGAGTGGTGGGTCCATTCCAGGCGAAGAAATCGAACGCGTGACGTTTGACGCGGCGCTCAAAACGCTGACGGTGAAGCTCAAAGATCAAGGAGATGTGCCCACGACCATGGATATCGCCCTGACGGAATGGCGCCTGGAGCCCCCGTCGGGCGTCAAGGCGTCCGATGTGGAGCATGTCAAGATTACCTATCAGGACGGCTCGACAAGCGAGATTGCCAAGGCAGACGGCTTGGCGGAATAGCGGGATGTTCACCGAATATCATGAAAGCATGCCGAGGTGGAGTTCGGCGCTGGCGACAGGCATTTAGAATGCCTGCTCGTTGATGAAGACCAGGCTATCTGGGGACGAGAGCTCGGGGACATAGCGGTAGCCAAGGTTGAACTCGGTAAGACCGGCGGTGTCCTCGACCTTGTTTTCCGCCATCCAGCGGACCATCGAACCGCGTGCCTTTTTGCTGGCGGTCGATCGTTGGATGGGCTTATCGTTGCGGACGCCTTCGCCAAAAAAGCAGGTGATAACCGTTGTATCCTGTGCAGCATGGGGCAGGACAGCTTTGGCGTATTCCACGCTGGCAAGGTTGACGATAGTGGTGTCGGAACCGGCCGGCGCAATTACCTGCGCAAGTCGATTCCCCCAGAAGGCATAGAGGTCGCGAGCGCCGTCGACGGCGAGCTTCGCCCCCATTTCGAGCCGATAGGGAGACACGCCGTGGAAGGGGCGCACGCATCCGTAGAGTCCCGAGAGGATCCAGAGATGGTTTTGCAGCCAGTCGAGCTGCGCGGCATCCATCACCTCGGGTGCCATGCTCTGGTATTGAATGCCGTGATAGGACATGACGGCGGGGGAGATTCGACGCGCGATATCGGGATCTGCGAGGTCGGTATCGCTCAGGACGGGCATAAATTCGTGAAGCGTATCCAGACACGTTGTGAGCAGCCTGTCGCTCACGTTCCACAGCGCCTGCAGGCCGCCGCTGCCTTCATTTCGTTCGATATCTAGCAGTGCGTGGTGGAGGCGAGCCGTCTCGTGCGCAAAAGGTGGAATGCCCAGGACTTCAAAAGCATCTTGGGCCGCGCGCATCTGCTTGGCGGGCGAAATGATGACCTGCAGCATGGACTCTCCTCTGCCAAAAAAGTTGCGGTGGAATACGGTCTGTTTTGGCCGTTTATGGGCCAGTTTAGTCCGTATTTCACCGCAAGTTATAAGGGACTGGTTAGGCGCGCTCGAGGAAGGCCTTGTAGCCGCGATAGGCCTCGTAGATATCGGCCTTGTTAGCGACCTCCCACAGGGCGTGCATGGACAGGACGGCAACGCCGGAGTCGATGACGTTCATGCCGTACTTGGCCATGATGTAGGCGATGGTGCCGCCGCCGCCCGCGTTGACACGGCCGAGCTCGCAGGTCTGGAAGTCCACGCCGGCCTCGTCCATGATGTCGCGGACGAGGGCCACGTACTCTGCGTCGGCGTCGTTGGAGCCGCCCTTGCCGCGGCTGCCCGTGTACTTGTTAAAGCACAGGCCACGACCCATAAAGGCTGCGTTCTTGGTCTCGAACTTGCCGACGTAGCCCGGGTCGAAGCCGGCGGACACGTCAGAGGAGAGCATGCGGCTGTGGGCGAGTGCACGGCGCAGGGCCAGCGGGCTATCCTCGCCGGCGAGCGTCATGATCTCGGCGACGGTGTTCTCGAAGAAGCGGCTCGTCATGCCGGTGGCACCCACGGAACCGATCTCCTCCTTGTCGACGATGAGTGTGATGCTCGTGCGCTCCACGTTGGCGACGTTGATCTGGGCGAGCATGGAGGGGTAGGCGCAGACGCGGTCGTCGTGGCCATAGCCCAGAATCATGGAGCGGTCGAGGCCCATGTCGCGGGCGGGGCCGGCGGGCACGACCTCGATCTCGGCGGAGAGGAAGTCCTCCTCCTCGACGTCGTACTGCTCCTTGAGGATGTCCAGGAACATCTGCTTGACGGGCTCCTTGGGGGCGTCCTTGTCGTCCTCGTCAAACTTGACGGGACGGCCGCCCACGATCACGTCAAGGATCTCGGCGTCGACGGCGTCCTTGGCGGGCTTGGACATCTGCTCGCTCGAGAGGTGGATCAGCAGGTCGGAGATGGTAAAGACCGGGTCGTCCGCCTTGTCGCCGATGTTGATGTCGACGGTGGTGCCGTCCTTTTTGCAGATGACGCCTACAAGTGCAAGCGGGGAGGCCACCCAGTGGTAGCTCTTGACGCCGCCGTAGTAGTGCGTGTCGAGGTAGGCCATGTCGCCGGCCTCGAAGGCGGGATTCTGCTTAAGGTCCAGGCGCGGCGAGTCCACGTGGGCGCCCAGGATGTTAAAGCCCTGCTCGAGCGGGGTGGTGCCCAGGTTGACGAGCATAAGGTCCTTGCCGTGGTTGGCGGCGTACACCTTGTCGCCGGCCTTGAGCGCGCGGCCCTCGGCGATCACGGTCTCCAGATTGACGTAGCCCGCCTCCTCGGCCATCTTGATACCGGTCTTGACGCACAGGCGCTCGGTCTTGTTCTCGCTCAAAAACTGCTTATAGCCACGGCAAAGCTCCTCGAGCTCCTCGACTTGCTGAGTCGTGTACTTTTTCCATGCGCAGGGACGCTCCATGACGCAGGCTCCTTTCGGATCGATCGTGCTGGTTGATGTACCGTGAGCCATCGTATCACGCGCGGGCTCGCGGCGGCAGGGGAGCTTGATGTGCGGTGGTCGCGGGGCGGGGAGCGTGTAAACTGGTGTGAGCAAACCGTGCCCAGCCCAAAGCGAGGTATTCAATATGTCTGACAAGCGCCGCACCTTTGCCGTTATTGACGGCAACTCGCTCATGCACCGCGCCTTCCACGCCGTGCCGCCGACCATGAACGCGCCGGACGGTCGCCCCACCAACGCGATCTTTGGCTTTCTGAACATGTTTCTCAAGATGATCGATGCCTTTAACCCCGACGGTGTGGTCGTGGCGTTTGATAAGGGCAGGCCGCGCGTGCGCATGGAGATGCTGCCGCAGTATAAGGCGCAGCGCCCGCCCATGGACCCCGATCTGCACGTGCAGTTTCCGATGATTAAAGAGCTGCTCACCGCGCTCAACGTGCCGATTCTGCAGTCCGAGGGCTGGGAAGGCGACGATATCCTGGGAACCATGGCGCGCCTGGGTGAGGAGGCAGGCTGCGACATGCTGCTGGTGACCGGCGACCGCGACATGTATCAGCTTGTGACCGATCACGTCAACGTGGTCTCGACCCGCAAGGGCCTGTCCGACGTAGCGATTATGACGCCCGAGAGCGTGGATGACCTGTATCACGGCATTACGCCGGCGCTCGTGCCCGATTTTTACGGCCTGAAGGGCGACACGTCGGACAACATTCCCGGCGTACCGGGCATCGGTCCCAAAAAGGCGAGCGCGCTCATCGCACAGTACGGCAGCTTGGACGAGGTCATCGCGCATGCCGACGAGGTCAAGGGCAAGATGGGCGAGAACCTGCGTGCGCACATCGACGATGCCCTGCTGAGCCGCAAGGTCGCAACCATTCGCACCGATGCGCCTGTCGAGCTCGACTTTGACGAAACGTCCTTCCCGGCGTTTTCTGCCGACGAAGTGTCCGCGGCGCTGGGCACGCTCGGCATTACAGCCATGCAGAACCGTTTCTTGTCACTAATCGGTGGCGAGGGTGGGGCTACGGCCGCTGCAAGCACGTTTGAGATACCCGCGGTTTCGCGTGCCGCCGCTGGCGATGCTGGGGCGCTTGCTGCCGTTGCGTCCGAGGTTTCGCGTGCGATCAAGGCAGGCGAGTGGATTGCCGCCGTGGTGGACGATGACAAGGAGGAAGGCGCGCTTTTTGGCCTGACGCGCACGCTGTGGTTGGCGACGTCCAAGGGCCTGTTCGCGCTCGAGGAGGGCGACGGCGGTACCACTGCCGTGGCCGATGGCTTCAACTTCGTCCACGGCGTGATCGCTGGCGTGCTCGCGCGTCTGTTTATGGGGGGCCGCGTGGCGTGCCCGGATATGAAAGCACTGCTGCATGAGCTTTCGCCCATCGATTCTTCCGAGCCCGAGCTCATGGATCCGTTGGCAGTCGATTCCACGCGCATCTTCGATACCGTGGTTGCCGCCTACCTGTTGGATTCCGATCGCTCCGAGTTTGACGAGGCGTATCTGGCCGATACCTATCTGCAGATGGCGCTGCCTACGGCGCGCGGTGCAGAGGGCGCCGGCGAGGACGCTCCTGCGCCCGCCGCTCGCACGGTGGCCTTGACGTTGGCGCTGGTCGCACCGCTGCGCGACCGCATGGCCCGCGAGAACGCCGCCAACGTGTTCGATGGCATCGAGATGCCACTCGTGCCGGTGCTTGCCAAGATGGAGCGCGCGGGCATGCTCGTGGACCCCGACCGTCTGCATAGTCTGTCCGAGGGGCTTGCTACCCAGATTGCCGAGGTTGAGCGAAACATTCGAGACCTGGCGGGTGACGAGACCTTTAACATCGGCAGCCCCATGCAGCTCTCGCACGTGCTGTTTGACGTTATGGGGCTTCCGACCAAGGGCCTCAAGAAGACCAAGCGCGGCTACTATTCGACCAACGCCAAGGTGCTGAGCGACCTTGCCCGTGACCACGAGATCGTGCGTCTGATCTTGGATTGGCGTGAGAAGTCCAAGATCAAGTCCACTTACCTGGATACGCTGGGCCCGCTGCGTCGTGGCGATGGCCGCGTGCACACCACGTACAACCAGACCATCACGGCGACGGGCCGCCTGTCCTCGAGCGACCCGAACCTACAGAACATCCCGACGCGCTCTGAGCTGGGTCGTACCGTCAAGACGGCGTTTTCGGCGGGCGAGGGCAGCGTCTTTTTGGCGGTGGACTACTCGCAGATCGAGTTGCGCCTACTCGCGCATCTTTCGGGTGATGAACATCTGGTACGTGCCTTTAACGAGGGTGAGGACTTCCATGCCGAGACGGCCGCGCGCGTGTTTGGCGTTCCCGTGTCCGAGGTAACGCCCGATCTGCGCAGCCGCGCCAAGGCCGTGAACTTTGGCATCGTGTACGGTCAGCAGGCGTACGGCCTGTCGCAGTCGCTGCACATCTCGATGGCCGAGGCGCGCGACATGATCGACCGCTACTACGAGGCCTACCCAGGTGTGCGCACGTTCCTCGACAATGTGGTGGCGCGTGCCAAGCAGACGGGCTATGCCGAGACCATGTACGGACGCCGTCGTCATATTCCGGAGCTCAAGGCCAAAAACCCGCAGCTCCGCGGCTTTGGCGAGCGCACGGCTATGAACCATCCCATGCAGGGTACCGCGGCGGACATCATCAAGATTGCCATGGCCCGCGTAAGCCGCCGCCTGGAAGAAGAGGGCTTTGCCGCCCACATGATCCTGCAGGTACACGACGAACTGGACTTTGAGTGCCCCATCGACGAAGTCGAGCGCCTGACCGCCATGGTCCGCGACGTCATGGAGCGCGTAGTGGACCTCCGCGTGCCGTTGATCGCCGAAGCCAGCACCGGCATAACCTGGGCCGACGCCAAATAAAGACGCACCAACAACCCCAAAGTAACCAAAACCAGAAGGGGGCTCCTTGCCAACAAGGAGCCCCCTTCATCCAAATATATTCAGCTAAGTATCTAGACACTCAAGACGCCATCTTGGCGGCAGGTAAGTAAACCTAGGGCCTGGCCGGGCGGCACGGGTTAGCTTTTCGTAGATTCCGCACGCAAAGAAAGCCACTTAATGTGGCTTTCGTCTTGCGCAGGACCTGACCGAGCGAAAAGTTAACCCGTGCCGCCCGGCCAGGCCCGATGGGACGGCTACCGAGCCGCCAAGATGGCGTCGATGAGCGTCAGTACGCCCCCGTCGTTGTTGCTCGGAATGCGCCATTTGGCATGCGCGTTCATGTGCTCCTCGGCATTGTCCACGATAAAGCTGTGTCCGACGCGCTCCAGCATGGGGATGTCGTTGTACGTATCGCCCACGGCAGCGGCGTCGGCGATATCGATGCCGAGCTGCTCGCACAGGTGCGCGACGCCAGCGCCCTTGTCGACGCCCAGGTTCATAAAGTCGATCCACTCGCGGCCCGCATTGGTGACGTAGAGTCGGTCCGAGTATGCCGGGCTGTAGTCCTCGCGAAACGCCGGCTCGGCGTCGTAGTCGGGGAAGAAGATCGAAATCTTGTTGGATTCGACGTCAAGGCCCTCAAAGGTATCGACGTAGTTGATCGTGTTGTAGTACACGCTGATTTCGTCGTGGTACTGATGGTCGCGGGCGAGCACATAGAACTCGTCGTAGCAGCACAGCACGGGGACGGCGCGCGAATCCTCCGAGGCGCGGCTCAAGACCTGCTGATACAGTTCAACGTCGATATTGCTCTTATAGATATAGCTGCCGCGATAGATCACGCACGCTCCGTTGTCGGGACAAAAGGCGAGGCGGTTCTTGATGCCCTCGAACATCTCCTCGAGCTTGGGGGCGGGACGTCCGCTGGCGGGGCAGAATACGATGCCGGCTTCGGCGAGCTTGTCCAGGCGTTCGTCAAGGCCTTGTGGCAGCACGCGCTCGTCGGTCAGAAGCGTCTTGTCCATGTCGACGGCGATGAGCTTAATGTTTCCGATATTGGCGTCCGATTCGTAAGTTTGCATAAAAGCGTGCCTTTCGTTTCGAAATTGTTTCAGACGTTATAACCATCAACTCGTAGTCAGGCGTATTTTCGCAGGATTGGCGCACGTCTGCATCATCATTCACAAAGTAATGAAAAAACTTTTCAGAAATTTGAAGTTGTCGCTTGTGCCGCGGGCACTTTAGCGTAATATAGCGACCATCGAAAACGGAGCCGGAAAAACAACCGCTTACCGAGGAAATGGTACCGTTTACGATATTAGAATTGCGCCCGGCGATAGGTGAAAGGAGAGGCAGATGCAGTTCGTAAAGATCATCACTACTGCAGACAATGCCATCCGACGCCAGCGCGCAATTTCCCGACGACGATAACAATCGTCTCTGTCCGCATGGGGCGAATTGCCTCAACAGAGTCATTTTGAGGTCGTTGGGTTTTAGCACGACATTGCTGCATGTTTCTAGGGCATGTATGTGCTGATTTTTGCTATTTAACCTGATATTGCACGGTATATGACCTTGAAATGACTTGCAACTGACCGATGTTCTAACTAGCTACCAAGGGCGAAAGGAAACAGCCATGAGCAAGGAAAAAGTCGTTCTCGCATATTCCGGTGGTCTTGATACATCCGTATGTGTCAAGTGGCTCCAGGACGAGAAGAATCTCGATGTCGTTTGCGTCTGCGGCAACGTGGGCCAGGAGGAGACCGGCCTGGATGCCAAGAAGCAGAAGGCGCTCGACCTGGGCGTTCTCGATTGCCAGGTGCTCGACCTGCGCGACGAGTTCTCCGATGAGTTCCTGACTAAGGCCATCGCCGCAAATTCCATGTACGAGAACAAGTACCCGCTGCTCTCCGCCCTGTCTCGCCCGCTGCTCGCCAAGAAGCTTGTCGAGGTCGCTCACGGGTTTGGCGCGACCTACGTCGCCCACGGCTGCACCGGCAAGGGTAACGACCAGGTTCGTTTTGAGGCTGCGGTCAAGGCCCTCGACCCCGAGCTTAAGGTTATCGCCCCCGTTCGCGAGTGGGATCTGAAGTGCCGTCCCGACGAGGTCGCCTATGCCCACGCCCACAACGTGCCGGTTCCCGAGGGTGCCAACGACAACCCCTATTCCATCGACGACAACCTGTGGGGTCGTGCCATTGAGTGTGGCCACCTGGAGGACCCCTGGAATGAGCCGCTCGACGACGCCTGGGTTATGACCAAGAATCCCGAGGACACGCCCGACACCCCGACGTATACCGAGATTGAGTTTGAGGTCGGCAAGCCCGTCGCCGTCGACGGCAAGAAGATGAAGCTCTCCGAGATCGTCATCGCCCTCAATAGGATTGCGGGCGACAACGGCTTTGGCCGTCTCGACCTGGTCGAGGATCGTCTGGTGGGCCTCAAGAGCCGCGAGTGCTATGAGGTTCCCGGCGCCCTGACGCTCATTACCGCCCATAAGGCACTCGAGGACATTTGCGTTGAGGGCGACCTGCTCAAGACTAAGATTAAGCTCGAGCAGGATTGGGCCACCGCCGTGTACAACGGCCAGTGGTACAGCCCACTCAAAAACGCGCTCGACGCCTTTATGGCCGACACCCAGAAGTTCGTGACCGGCACCGTCCGTCTGAAGTTCTTTAAGGGCAACTGCCATGTCGTCGGCCGCAAGAGCCCCTTCAGCCTCTATGACTACGGTCTGGCCACCTACGACCGCGACACCACGTTTGACGAGAAGGCCAGCGCCGGCTTTATCGAGATCGATACGCTGTCGCTCAAGACGTGGGCTAAGGTCCAGGGTCCCAGCTCCGCTGCCGTCCAGGCTTAAGCCTTCCTTCCCTTGGTATCCGCGCGGCCCATCCGCGTGATACATAACGGGCGCACGGGGTCCCTACCTTTCGTTATGCTTGCTGACACTTCTTAACATCGGTGGCCCCTACGTTCCGCCCGCATATATGATGCCGCGTCTGCGGCTGAGTCCGAGCCCCGCCGGGGTTGTCCGGCGGGGCTCCTTCTATCAATTTGGCGGCTCTGCGCCTATATATATGAGGAGTATCCATTATGCTCAATGCTATCGCGCATGCTTTACTTGCCCTCGTGCCCGAGTTCGATGCTGCAAAGGTCGAGGACGTTCCTATGAGCCTGAAGGCCTGGATCGATGGTTCGCAGGGCAACATCCGGAGGGAGACGTTGGGCGCCAAGTGCATGGTGCGTCACTTCTTTGCAAATTAGCTACATGGCCCAGCGCACGGCAGGGAGTGTGTAAAACTAGCGGTTGAAAAATCGCTTTAGCGACAGGGCGCATTGCTTTGGGCGCTTGTTTTGGTATTTGATGAAAGGGGACGGTTCCATGGCTCTTTGGGGCGGTCGTTTTGAGGCGGGCGTGGCCGAGGTCACGCAGGAGTTTGGTGCGTCGCTGCCGGTCGACAAACATCTCTATAAGCAGGATATCGCCGGATCTAAGGCACATGCCAAGATGCTGGCGGCCCAGGGCATTATCAGCGCCGAGGACGAGCAGGCGATTGCCGAGGGTCTGACCGCAATCGAACAGGATATCGATGCCGGCAACTTCACCTTCGATATCAACGACGAGGACATTCATATGTCCATCGAGAGCGAGCTGACGCGTCGCATCGGCGAGGCTGGTAAGCGCCTGCATACCGGGCGTTCGCGCAACGACCAAGTTGCGACCGATACGCGCCTGGGCGTCAAGGCGCTGGCCAAGGAGCTCATGGAGGCCAATCTTGAACTGCGTCATGTGCTGGTGGATGCGGCTAAAAAGTACGACAAGGTGATTCTGCCGGGTTACACGCACATGCAGCATGCTCAGCCCGTGCTGCTGTCGCACCATCTGCTGGCGTATTCCTGGATGTTCGCGCGAGACTTTACGCGCCTGAAGGCCGCCTTTGATGCCGCTGACAACTGCCCGCTGGGCGCTGCCGCGCTTGCCGGTACGAGCTATCCGCTCGATCGTCAGATGACGGCTGCCGAACTTGGCTTTGCGGGTGTGATTCCCAACTCGCTCGATGCCGTTTCCGACCGTGATTTCCTGCTCGATCTGCATTATGCCGGCTCCGTCATGGCCATGCATCTGTCACGTCTTTCCGAGGAGATCGTGCTGTGGTCGAGTTCCGAATTTGGCTTTATCACGCTTTCCGACTCCTACTCCACCGGTTCGTCCATCATGCCGCAGAAGAAGAACCCCGATTTTGCCGAGCTCATCCGCGGCAAGAGCGGCCGAGTCTATGGCAACCTGGTGCAGCTGCTCGTGACCATGAAGGGCCTGCCGCTCGCGTATAACAAGGACTTGCAGGAAGACAAGGAGGGCGCCCTCAATACTGCTCATACGCTCATGCAGTGCCTGTCCGTTATGGCCGGTATGATTTCGACCTGGACCGTCAACGAGGATGCCATGGCGCGCGAGTGTGGTGTGGGGCACCTTGCCGCCACCGATGTTGCCGATTACCTGGCCAAGCGTGGTCTGCCGTTCCGCGAGGCACATGCCGTGGTAGGCCATTTGGTCCTGATGTGTGAGAAGCGCGGCTGCAATCTTGAGGACCTGCCGTTTGAGGTGTTCCAGGAGGCGAGCTCGCTCTTTGAGCACGACATTACCGAGGCACTCGATATCCCGTCGATTGTCGCCGCGCGCACGACCGAGGGCGGCACCGCCCCTGCCGCCGTTGCCGTGCAGCTGCAGCGTGCCGAGGCGCAGCTCGTGGCCGACGAGGGCGTGTTTGGATCGCTGACTAAGGTCGTCGAGATGGGCCACGGGGCAAAATAAGGGTTTGGCTGAAGCGGCTTTGGCCATTTATTGATAAATCGTTTTTGCTTTTACGGGCGTCTGCTGTTGCGGGCGCCCGTATTTTGTTGCTATGGGGGAGGGACTTGTCGAGAACATCTGTAGGACCTTTGGGCAGGTTGTGAAGGGGGTGCGTTCACGGGCGGCAACCGACCGTCTGCTCGGTTCGATGCGGTTGATGCGCGGTCGGATGGTACTCTAATCGGGCTTCAAAACAGAAGTGACACAAATGGAACGCTTTAATAAATTGTAACGTTTCAAAACACAGCTTTCTGTTTAACTGCAGCTAAAACTCTGTTACGATGCAGTCCAGGCGGGTGCCGGAATGGGACTTGGGCACGCGCGAACCTACTTGAAAGGCTACCTTATGGCTATCGAGAAGACCTTCATCATGATTAAGCCCGACGCCGTGCGTGACCGCAAGATCGGCCAGATCGTCGCTCGCATTGAGCGTAGCGGCCTTGTCATCGAGCGCATGGAGATGACCACGCTCGAGCGCGCTACCGTCGAGGAGCACTACGCCCATCTGGCCGACAAGCCCTTCTTTGGCGGTCTCTGTGACTTTATGACGAGCGGTCCGGTCGTCAAGATGGTCGTTTCCGGTCTCTCCGCTGTCTCCAAGATGCGCACCCTTATGGGTGCTACCAACCCGCTTGATGCTGCTCCCGGCACCATTCGCGGCGACTTCGCTGTCGATGTCAACGCCAACGTGATTCACGGCTCCGACTGCCTGGAGAACGCCGAGATCGAGATCAAGCGCTTCTTTGGCTAAACCAGCTTTGACTCCCTAAAGCTGTTAGCGTGTGGCTTTGGCGCCGCGGAATTCCATCCGCGGCGCCCTTGTTATTCCAGTAGATTTTTGGTAACCGCTTAGAAATCTACTAAAGAGCCCCCGTCCGGATGTTTCTTCCGGGCGGGGGCTGGCGTTAGCGTATGGCTTTGTAGGTCTTTAGGCCTCGTCGACGACCTTGAGGCCGCGCGTGTGGTCGATCTCGTTGAGGAGATTGACGCGACGCTCGTGGCGGCCGCCCTCAAACTCGGCGTCGAGCCACTCATCGACAATCATCTTGGCGAGCTCGGAGCCCACGACGCGAGCACCAAAGGCGAGCACGTTGGTGTTGTTGTGCATGCGCGATAGCTTGGCGCTGAAGGGCTCGGAGCACACGACGGCGCGTACGCCCTCGACCTTGTTGGCAGCCAGGCTAATCCCGACACCGGTGCCACAGATGAGGATGCCCAGGTCGACATCGCCGTTGGCAACGGCCTTACCCACCTTGTAGCCGGCGATGGGGTAGTCGAAGCTCTCGGAGGTGTCGGTGCCAAAGTTCACGACCTCGCAGCCGCGCTCCTTCAGGTGCTCGGAGATGATGTTCTTGAGCTCGACGGCGGCGTGATCGTTACCGATACCGATCTTCATAGATGGTTCCTCTCTGTTCTGTGCGGCGCAAATGCTAAAGGTGTTTACCGCTTTCAACTGCATGATAGCGCGACTTTTGCGTAAACGCTCGGGCGTTTTTTGTTCAAATGCTTTAGCATGCAACAAGACCGGCTTCTCATGAATGAATGCCGCCAGTTTGCGCCTGAACGCCGTCTACCGGAACCTGGGTTGCGGTTTTTGATGCATTGTTATCAAATAAAAGAGCTAACTATTAATGAGAGCCCAGCCCGTTATATAAGTAGGAGATACCTATGCCTGCCGATTCCCTTCGCGATGCCGCGTTTTGCGATGTTTTGAACCGCGAGCTTGTCTGCGCACTCGGCTGCACCGAGCCCATTGCCGTTGCCTATGCAGCGGCGTTGGCGAGCCAGACGCTCGGTTGCGAACCCGATCATATGGACGTTGCCTGCTCGGGCAACATCATCAAGAACGTTAAGAGCGTGACCGTGCCCAACTCGGGCGGCATGCACGGTATTGAAGCGGCGGCCGTGCTGGGTGCCGTGGGCGGCGACGCCAAGAGCGCGCTCGAGGTGCTCGAGAGCGTTGACGATAAAGACCGTGCGCGCGTGGCCGAGCTCCTCGCTGACGCCGGCTACTGCGATGTGTCGCTTGTCGAGGGTGTGCCCAACCTCTACATCAAGGTGACTGCCACGGCCGGGGGCCATACCGCGGTCGTCGAGATTACCGACCACCACACCAATGTCACGTGCCATACGCTCGACGGTATTCCGGTATGCGGCAAGCCGGCGGGGGAGTGTGCCGCCTGCGCCGAGCGCGTGGTGGCCGAGCGCGCGGCGGATAACGCCGATACGCCCATGTCGATTGAGTCAATCATCGACTTTATCGAGGACGGCGACATTGAGGGCGCCCGCGCTGCCGTTGAGCGTCAGATTGAGCTGAACGGCGCGATCAGCGCCGAGGGCCTGGCGCACGCTTGGGGTGCCGAAGTGGGCCGTACGCTGCTGGGTGCTCGTGCCGATGACGTCGCCTGCCGTGCCCGTGCCCGTGCAGCCGCCGGGTCCGACGCCCGCATGAACGGCTGCGCGCTGCCGGTCGCCATTGTGTGCGGTTCGGGCAACCAGGGCATTACCTGTGCATTGCCCGTTATGGAGTATGCCGAGTACCTGCGCTGCGACCACGATCGCCTGGTGCGCGCCGTGATGCTGTCCGATCTTATCGCCGTGCATATCAAGAGCTATATCGGTGCGCTCTCGGCGTTTTGCGGTGCTATTTGCGCCGCGTGCGGCGCCGGCGCCGCGATTACCTGGCTGTGCGGTGGCACGCGCGAGCAAATTGGCGCGACGGTTTCGAACACGCTCGGCAACGTGGTCGGCATCGTGTGCGATGGCGCCAAGGCAAGCTGTGCCGCCAAGATTTCCGCTGCCGTCGATGCGGCGATTCTGGGCCATGATATGGCCATGCAGGGCCGCGGCTTCCGTGCCGGCGAGGGCTTGATCCAGGATACCGTCGAGCAGACAATCGCCAGCATGGGCTACGTGGGCCGCGTGGGCATGAAGGATACCGACGTCGAAATCCTCAACATCATGATCGGCAAAACCCAAGTTTGCTAGGACAGTTCGTCGGCTACTTGGTGTTCGTAGAAGGCCTCGACTACGGCGTTGAAATCGCGGGCGAAGTCTTCCATGGTTCCGTGCCAGGTGGCTCGGCCGGGTTTTCCCTGGCCAACATAGGCAGTTTGAATGCCGCAGGCGGGGCTAGGGAAGTCGCGCTTGGGATCGTTGCCCACCATAAGGACCTCGTGTGGGTCGAGTCCCATCACCTGAAGCTGCTCGAGATAGTAGGTGGCATCGGGCTTGCAGCGGGTGGTGTTTCCCATGTGCGTGACGAGCTCAAAGGGGGCGTCGGCCAGGTCGCCCCAACCCATGCGGCACTCGATGGCCCCCTGGGGAAAGCTGGGGTTGGTAAAGAGCGCGCAGCGCAGTCCTGCGTCCTGTACGGCCTGGAGAGCGGCGTGTGCGCCCGGCATGGCGTGGGCGTTGATGACATCGTCATTCTTGTGTGGAAGAACTTCGCGGTCGTAGTAGGTAAACGCCTCGTAGATGATCGGATCGGAGAGGCAGATGCCGCATCGGCGCTCGACTTCGGTGCGGTAAAACTCAAGATTGGTGCGGTTGTCCGTGCCGCTTCGGCGGTTGGCGTTGAGGTCGACCAGGATGGTGCCGAGGCGTGCCATCGTGCCACCGCGGCTGCGGCGTCCGATATCCGCGAGCATCGACGAGACATCCTTAAAATAGCGAAGGATGAACGCGTTGAGGTTGATGCTAAGAAGCGTCTCGTCCATATCGAAAACGACTGCTTTGAGCACGCGGGCACCTTTCTCGAAAAATCGTTTCAGAATCGTATGTCTGGGATACTTTACCGCAAAGCCGTATGCCTAACTGCCTATCGTCAACTTATGGAGACGGTCGTCCACAAGATTGCGAAAAAGTCTCCATACGAGTAAAAAATCGCAGTTCACGCTTGAAATCGAAATGATTTCCCCGTAACCTATACGAACGTGATTGCATAAGCGTCACATTAGTATCTGTCGGCTCCCGAGTGTTCCTAAACGTTGTGTGCTTGTCGCACCCTTCTGTAGGTCCTAGCAATCGGGGCCCCGTAGTTCGAAAGGGGTCCACCTTTGAGTGAGATTCAGAACTCGTCCATTTTCTCTCTTGACGATGTCAACGAGGAGGAGATGAACAACCTCATCGACGGTACGATTACCGACTTTGATGAGGGCGATCTCGTTAACGGCACTGTCGTTAAGATCGAGCATGACGAGGTGCTCGTTGACATCGGATTCAAGTCCGAGGGCGTTATCCCGGTCCGCGAGCTGTCCATCCGCAAGGACGCTAACCCTGCAGACATCGTTGCACTCGGTGATCCCATCGAGGCTCTGGTTCTCCAGAAGGAGGACAAGGACGGTCGTCTGGTCCTGTCCAAGAAGCGTGCCGAGTACGAGCGTGCTTGGAACCGCATCGAGGAGAAGTTCAACTCCGGCGAGAACGTCGAGGGCGAGGTTATCGAGGTTGTCAAGGGCGGCCTGATCCTCGACATCGGCCTGCGTGGCTTCCTGCCCGCTTCCCTCGTCGACCTCCGTCGCGTCAAGGACCTCACCTCCTACATGGGCACCCGCATCGAGGCCCGCGTCATCGAGATGGACCGCAACCGCAACAACGTCGTCCTCTCCCGTCGCGTCGTGCTCGAGGAGTCCCGTAAGGCTGAGCGCTCCGAGATCCTGTCCAAGCTCAAGTCTGGCATGCGTCTCCAGGGCACCGTTTCCTCCATCGTCGACTTCGGCGCCTTCGTCGACCTCGGCGGTATCGACGGCCTCATCCACATCTCCGAGCTCTCTTGGAACCACGTCAACCATCCTTCCGAGGTTGTCAAGGTCGGCCAGGAGGTCGAGGTCGAGGTTCTCGACGTCGATCTCAACCGCGAGCGCATCTCCCTGGGTCTCAAGCAGACCACCGAGGATCCGTGGCGTGCACTGGTCAAGAAGTACCCCGTCGGCGCTATCGTCGAGGGCACTGTGACCAAGCTTGTCCCGTTCGGCGCTTTCGTCGACCTGGGCGAGGGCATCGAGGGCCTGGTGCACATCTCCGAGATGGCCAACAAGCACGTCGATCAGCCTTCTCAGGTCACCCACGTGGGCGACAAGGTTCAGGTCAAGGTCATGGAGATCGACCTCGACCGTCGTCGTATCTCCCTGTCCATGAAGTCTGCTGCTGAGACTCTGGGCGTCGAGATCGAGGTTACCCCGCTGCCCTCCGAGAAGAAGGACGAGGAGACCGACGCCGAGTAAATCGGTTTGACGATCACTTGTTTAAGGGATCCGTCCGTAATGGACGGATCCCTTTTTGCATTTGCTGCTGATGCGCGATACTGCCCGGGCGCAATGTTGCCCGGGCTGTCCACGGGCTATTGGATTGTCGGTGCATGAAAAATGCCGACATCCCGCCTCGGGGAGGAGGCGGGAACGCACCGAGTAGACGGAGGGGTGCGGAGCGCGGTCGTGTCTCGACCGACGACGTTGCCCATCGACGACTATATTGTACTGCATGGCGTGGTTCTTGGTTTATCGTGTCGAACGCTTGTGTTGTGCCACTGCCTGCGGCAACGGTGTGCTACACTCTTGCACTGCTGAGTGGGCCAGACGGTCGCGCGATGTGCTGCTTGCAGCACGCGTGAGGAAAGTCCGGGCTCCAGAGGGCGGGATGCCGGCTAACGGCCGGGCGGAGTGATCCGACGGAAAGCGCCGCAGAAAAGAAGACTCCCACCTGCGCCGCAAGGCGTAAAGGGAAAAGCTGAAACGGTGGTGTAAGAGACCACCAGCGTCGTGGTAACACGGCGGCTTGGCAAGCCCCATCCGGAGCAAGCGCGAATAGGAACGCTATGGGCCGGCCCGGTCCGCGTTCGGGTAGCGTGCGTGGAGCTGCACGGTAACGTGCAGACAAGATAAATGACCGTTCACGACAGAACCCGGCTTATAGGCCCACTTGGCAACTATGTTGACGCTGCGAACCCGTCAGCGCGGCAATCTGCCTTTCAAGCCTTCGGGCATGACCATAAGGTCAATGCCCTTGTCTTTCAAGGCACCTTGCTCGCGCTGACGGGTTCTCGCTGTTGGTGACGGTATCATTGGCGTTTCCGCTCTTGTTGGCGAGGGCAACGGTGCTGTCTTTGCCGTATTATTGAGGCTGTTTGTTGCCGCGCTTAGTTTTGTTGAGGGGCTTTGTTGGACAGCTATTTTACTCTGCAATCGAATATTGAGGCTTCGGGCGAGTTTGTGGACCGCAAGAGCCGTTTTATTGCCCAACTGGTCCATATTGAGTCCGAGGATGAGGCGAATGCCTTTATCGAGATGGTTCGCAAGCGTCATTACGACGCTCGACACAATGTTCCCGCGTGGATTTTGGTCGATGGACGCGAGCGCCAGAGCGATGACGGTGAGCCGAGCCGCACGAGCGGTATGCCGACGCTTGAGGTGTTGCGCGGCGCGGAGCTCAAAAATGTTTGCTGCGTAGTGACGCGCTATTTTGGTGGCACGCTGTTGGGACCCGGCGGCTTGGTGCGCGCCTATACCGCGGCGACGCAGGCGGCGGTGGCTGCGGCTCAGGAGGCCGGGCAGATCGTCGAGATGACGAGCGTCGTACCTGTTGACGTGCATGTGGCCTATCCGCAGTATGAGCAGGTGCTTCGTTTGGCGCAGGATTCGGGTGCCAAGGTTTCGGATACCGATTACGCGGATGCCGTGACACTTCATTTGATGTTTAAGGCGGGGGAGCAGGAGCCGTTTTGCGCCAAGATGCGCGAGCTTATGGCGGGGCGCGAGGAGATTGAGGTCGGCGCTCCCGAATTTGCCGAGTTCTAACGGCGACGGCCGGCGTGCTTTTGGATGGATCCCAAGCGCGCCGGCCGTCGTTTTTCTGTTGCTGCCGTTTACTCGGCGAGCTGCTTTAGCACATCGCAGGCGATCGCGACGGCATCGTCGATGCAGCCGGGGCAGCTGCGGAGCGGACCCTTATCTGATCCGATGCCCTTGAGCGTGCCGCAGACGGTCGTCGTATTCTTCTCGCCAAAACGCTTGGCGATTTCGCGCGACAGCTTGTAGGTCTGGCCCTTGGTCTTGGGGTTTTCCATGCCGTCGCTCATTACAAAGCTCATGATGGCCACGGCGCCCGAGATAGCGCCGCAGGTTTCGGTCATGCCGCCCATGCCGGCGCCAAAGCCCTCGGTGAGGGTAAAGGCGACCTGGGGGTCGAGCCCGACGGCGGGAGCGAGCGTGCAGGCGACGGCCTGAGCGCAGTTAAAGCCACGGGCGTGGTATTCGGCAGCTTGAGCCTGACAGGCGGTGATGTCGAGCTGGGCCGTATCGATTTGCTTCATCGTTGTCTCCTTGGTCACGGTGTACCCGCCTATGGTACCCGTGACGGTGCATGTAATCATCGAGAGCTTCATGTATGCCTCATTTTTATCTATCGAGCAAATGCCCAAGGCCTGAGATAATTACCCCTGATCAATTAGTCACATAACCTACCTTGGGGATGGGTTGAGAGGGGTGCAGGGTAGCGGTATCGTGAACCGAATAAAACTAAAACCCAGGCAAGGGAGCTAGATATGAGCGAGCAGACTATCGGTACCACATGTGTTCAGGGCGGCTATCACCCGGGAGATGCGGAGCCGCGCCAGGTGCCCATCTACCAGTCCACCACGTGGAAGTACGACACGTCCGAGCATATGGGCAAGCTGTTCGACCTGGAGGAGTCGGGCTATTTCTACAGCCGTCTGCAGAACCCCACGTGCGATCTGGTTGCCGCCAAGATTTGCGAGATGGAGGGCGGTACCGCTGCGATGCTCACGAGCTCGGGCATGGCTGCGAACTTCCTCGCGATTTTTAACGTGGCCGGTGCCGGCGATCACGTGGTTGCAAGCTCTGCCATCTACGGCGGTACCTACAACCTGCTTGCCCATACCATGGGTCGTATGGGCTTGACCTGCACGTTCGTTGCCCCCGACTGCACCGACGAAGAGCTCGAGGCAGCCTTCCAACCCAACACCAAGCTCGTCTTTGGCGAGACGATCGCCAACCCCGCCCTTGCCGTGCTCGATATTGAGCGCTTTGCCAAGGCCGCGCATGACCACGGCGTGCCGCTGATGGTCGACAACACCTTCCCGACGCCCGTGATGTGCCGTCCCTTTGAGTGGGGCGCCGACATCGTTACGCACTCCACCACCAAGTACATGGATGGACATGCGGCCTACCTGGGCGGCGTGATCGTCGATCACGGTCAGTTTGACTGGATGACTCATGCGGACAAGTTCCCGGGTCTCACCACGCCCGACGAGAGCTACCACGGCGTGACCTATGCCGGGAAGTTCGGTCGCGAGGGCGCCTTCATTACCAAGACCACCGCGCAGCTCATGCGCGATCTTGGTCCCATGCAGAACCCACAGGCGGCATTCTTCCTGAACAGCTCGCTCGAGAGCCTGCACGTGCGCATGCCGCGTCATTGTGAGAACGGCCTGGCCGTTGCCAAGTTCCTGCAGAGCCATCCCAAGGTGCGCTTCGTGAGCTATCCGGGTCTGGAGGGCGATAAGTACTATGACATGGCTCAGAAGTACATGCCCAACGGTACCTGCGGCGTCGTGAGCTTTGGCTTTAACGGTGGTCGCGCGGCGGCCGAGACCTTTATGAAGAGCCTCAAGCTTGCCCAGATCGCCACGCACGTTGCCGACGCCCGCACGTGCTGCCTGCATCCCGCTAATGCCACGCACCGCCAGATGAACGATGAAGAGCTCATCGCCTGCGGCATCTCCGCTGACATGGTGCGCCTGTCGTGCGGCCTTGAGGACACGGCCGATCTGATTGCCGACCTTGAGCAGGCGCTCGAGCAGTGCTAGGCTAGCGTGCGTGCGAGGCGTGGGACGGCTTTTCGGCTGACGACGTCCTCATAGTTCCGATTCCGTAGGCGGGACCCCGATCGTGTCCGTTTGTAGGCGATTGGGGTCCCGTTTTTGCGTTGCACGATAGAAAGGATATACATGGAGAAAACTGCCGAGCAGCTGCGCCGCGAACACATTGCCCTAGAGGGCGATACCCACGGTAAGAATAAATGGGCGATTCTGTTCACCGTGCTCGTCATGACCTTTATGGCGTGTCTGGATGCGAGCATCGTGACGGTGGCGCTCCCAGTGATGCAAAAGGAGCTGGGGGTGGGTCTCGACCGCATTCAGCTCGTGAGCTCGGTGTATCTGCTCGCGACGTGCGTCGCCATGCTGCCGTTTGGCCGCTTGGGCGATGTACGCGGCAAGGTGAATGTGTTCCAGCTTGGTGTAATCGTCTTTACGGGTGGCTCGTTGCTTTGCGGGCTTTCGGCTTCGCTCGAGGTGCTTATCTTGGCGCGTTTCGTGCAGGGCATTGGCTGTGCCGCCGCGATGGCCAACAATATGGGCATCATCACCGAGTCGTTTCCGGCGCGTGAGCGCGGCCGTGCCATGGGCATTCTGGCGACCTTTGTGGCCCTCGGCATGATGTGTGGCCCCGTGCTCGGCGGCATGCTGGTGGCGAGCTTTCCCTGGGAGAGCATCTTCCTTATCAATCTGCCCATTGGCGTAATCTCGTTTATCGTGGGGCTCTATACGCTGCCGCATGTGAAGCCGGAGGCTGGCGAACGCCCTATGCCGTTGACAGAGGCGGCGCGTCGCTGCTTTGCGAGCTCGGCTTTCACTATTAACCTGGCTTGCATGCTTATCGTGTTCGTGGGTATCGGTGCCTCCGAGTTTGTGCTGCCGTTCTACTTTCAGGATGCCCACGGCTTTAGCTCCGATATCTCCGGCCTGTTGTTTTTGGCGATGCCGGTCGTGAATGCCTTTGTGGGCCCGCTTTCGGGCTCGGTGTCCGACCGTGTTGGTTGTGAAGTGCCCACGGCCGTTGGCCTGGGCGTGTACGTGTGCGGTCTCTTTGCGGTGAGCACGCTTGACGAGCACTCTTCCATCTTGATGATTGTGTGCTGCGTCGCGTTTATGTCGTGCGGCACGTCGATCTTCCAGAGTCCCAATAATTCGCTGTATATGGGTTCGGCTCCGCGTGAGGCGCTTGGCTTTGCGGGCAGCTTGAGCAGCTTGGCGCGCTATGCGGGCATAGCGCTGGGTATTACGGCGGCGTCGCGCATCCTGTATGGACAGACGAGCGCGGCGATGGGCAAGACGGTCACGAGCTATGTGGCGGGTCGTCCGGACGTGTTCCTCTTTGGCTTCCGTTTGGTATTCTACGTGCTGATGGCCGTTGCTACCGTGGGCTTTGCGCTCACATTGGTACGTTTGGTGAGGACGCGCACCCGGCATTAGCGTGTTGGGAGGCTGTCTGCCACGAATCGGGCCTATCTACTGGTCTTGCAGCTTTATGGTGCGATGCGGCTTGTGGGGCGGGCGGGGGTCGGTCCGTGGTAGACTATCGAACAACGTTTATTAATCGCGCGGTATCGTTGCCGCGAGAAGGGGTTGCGCCATGCAGGAGCTTGAGGATCGTATTCGCCATGACGGCATCGTAAAGGCCGGTAACGTCCTTAAGGTTGATGCCTTCCTCAACCACCAGTGCGACGTTGAGCTGTTCGACCACATGGGTGCCGAGTGGGCCCGTCTGTTCGAGGGTGTCGAGATCAACAAGATCCTGACCATCGAGGCTTCGGGCATTGGCATGGCTTGCATCGCAGCTCAGCATTTTGGCGGCGTGCCGGTAGTCTTTGCCAAGAAGGCACAGTCCATCAACCTTGACGGCGAGCAGTATGCCACGACCATCTACTCCTTTACCAAGCAGAAGGAGTACCCGGTCATCGTTGGCAAGCGCTTCCTGTCCGAGGGCGACAAGGTTCTGATCATCGACGACTTCCTGGCCAACGGCTGCGCGCTCGAGGGTCTTATCAAGATCTGTGAGGCTGCGGGTGCCGAGGTGTCCGGTATTGGCATTGCGGTGGAGAAGGGCTTCCAGGGCGGTGGCGATAAGCTCCGCGAGCTCGGCTTCCGCGTTGAGAGCCTGGCCCGTATCGCCGATATGGACTGCGAGACCGGCGAGATCACCTTCGCCTAAGCGCGCAACACAAGCGATTGGTATGCGATGTGACAAAGGGACTGTCCCTTTGTCACATTTTTTGTATGAGGGGAGGTGTTGATATGGATGAGAACAAGATGGGATGGCGCGAGTATGCGCGCTATGCCGAGATGTCGGTCGAGGAGTTGGCGCGCGATTGCGAGGTGCAGGTGTTTCGCGCGACGGGCCCGGGTGGGCAGGGCGTGAACACGACGGACTCGGCGGTGCGCATGAAGCATGGGCCCACGGGGATTACCGTGACGGCGCGCGAGAGCCGCAGTCAGTTCCAAAACCGTAGCAGCTGCCTGCGTAAGCTGCGCGCTGAGCTTGAGCGTCGCGGACGTCCACCGCGCCGACGCGTAAAGACCAAGGTGCCTCAGCGCTCTCGCCAGCGCAGGCTCAATGATAAGCACTTCAACGCCATTAAAAAGGCCAACCGTCGCAAACCGGGCAGCGACGAATAGCTTCCTCATAAGTTGCGGTGAAATAGGGATTGTTTTGCGGCACTTGCTGCATAAACAGTCCCTATTTCACCGCAACTTAGGTTGGGTTAGCGGGTGGGGCGCCAGACCTCGAGGACGGCGGGAAGGATGTCCACCACGATGCGCGAGGCGACAACGGGCTCGCCGTCGGCTTGGATGGGGTAGTCGGGCTCCTCGAACGTGAACTCGGCATGGCGGCAGCGGCGCATGCGAACCGGCGGCAGCTTGGTATGGTGGCCGTCCTTGGCCGAAAGAAACATAGGCAGGGCAATCGCGCGAGGGACGGGGCCGCAGGCGTAGCAGACGTCGAGCATGCCGTCGCAGGGGTCGGCATCGGGACAGATGCGATAGCCCGAGCCATACGTGGGACCCAGCTGAATCGCCATGATGATCGTCCTCACGCGCTCGGCGGGCGCCCCGTCAAAGCTGACTGCCATGGGGTAGTTGCGATAGCGCAGGCCAAACTGCTCAAGTCCCGAGAGGGTGTAGAGCGGTGCGCCCGTCAAGCCGGTCTTTTTGCGCAGCTCGGTGGTGCCCAGGCCGATGGCGGCATCGATGCCAACCGAAAGCGTCTGGTCGTAGTACTCAACGGAAGCCTCGCCGCTACCGTTTGCGGGGTTCCATGAGCGAATGCGCCCGATGTCCTGACGCTGCAGCTCGCAGGTGAGCAGCGCGCCAAAATCCTTGCCGGAGAAATCGTCGATGCCGAGCGTTTGGGCAAAATCGTTACCGGAGCCTACGGGTAGGATGGCAAGAGCGGGACGGACCGCCTCGTTCTGCGTCATAAGCCCGTTGACGACCTCGTGGATCACGCCGTCGCCGCCGAGTGTGATAACGGTACGATAGCCCTGAGCCTGTGCGGCAAGCTCCTTGGCGTGTCCCATGCGCTCAGTCAGCACCAGATCAAACTGGGATGCGCGCGCGGTCATGTCCAAAAAGCGCTGCAGGCGCTCAGCGACCTCGCGCGCCGCACCCGACTGGGCGGCAGGGTTGGCGATGATGAGCGTGCGACCAAAATCAGTTGCGTGCATGGGGCGACTCCTGGCGTATGACGTGACGGTGCGGTCGCGCTCAGGTCGAATTGCCCCCGATTGTGGCTGCACGGCGAATACTAACGTCTACTCTATCAGGTCGTTGTGGCGCTCGATAGCATCCGCTACCGTACCGCCCTCATCCACAATAAGCGAACGGCGTTTAGGCGAGACAATGCGCTGCGCGGGATATACGCCGCGGTGGCCGCCGACAAGATAGCTGATAAACGCCACGATCACGAAGAAGCCGGCTGCCGTGCCGTGGAACAGGTCGATGGCCATCATACAGGTGGTGATGGGCACGTTAAGGCCGGCGCAGAAAACACCGAGCATGCCCAGCGCCGCCAGAAAGCTGGGGTCGATACCGACGAGGCAACCGATCCAGCCGCCGAGCGCCGCGCCGATGCCAAACAGGGGCGTGACCTCGCCGCCTTGGAAGCCTGCACCCAGGGTAAGCGCCGTCACCACGAGCTTGATGGCTGCGTCGGCAAGGGTCGTGTTACCGGCGAACCCGGCGCCCGAGAGCCAGGTGGCAAGGCTGGCATACTTCCAGGCGTCGAGCATCGCGTATGCCGCGAGCACCACGAGCGCGCCCACGAGTGCGCGAGCAAGGTAGTTGGTGATAAAGCGACCGTACAGGCTTTTGACGGTTCGAACCGACCAGGCAAAGAGGCGTGCCGTCAGACCGAAGATAATGGCGCTGATAACAACGATGGCAACCGTCCGTGGTGTCATGTTGGGAACGCTGGCGATGACATTCGCTTCGTACTCGGTACCCAGGGCGAGTGATGTAAAGTAGCCGGTAAACGAGGCGACCAGACAGTAGATGCCCGCGGTGTAGTCGATCTTGCCGATAAAACACATCTCCATGCCAAAGAACGCGCCGGCAAGGGGCGAACCGAATACGGCGCCAAAGGCCGACGAGATGCCGGCGAGCATGAGGTCGTGGTGGTCATGCTTTTTGAGGTGGGCGAGGCTCGAGATGTTGCTGGCGATGGTGCCGCCAATCTGCACCGCGGCTCCCTCGCGACCGGCCGATCCGCCCGTTAGGTGCGTGAGCGTGGAGCAGATGAAGGTGAGGACGGCCATGCGCATATGGATGAGACGTGTGCCCAGAGCGGAGTCGATGACCAGGTTGTTGCCTCGTTTGGCGGCAAGGCCGTGGTTTTTGTACACCCATGCGGTGGCCATGCCCACAACGGGAAGCAGCGCGTAAATCCATGCATGGTGCTCGCGATAGTCGGTCGCGATATTCAGCGAGGCCAAAAACGCCCAAGCGGCAACGCCCATGGCGAGCGAGACGATGACGACGAGTGCGAGCAACTTGGCGCTTGCGAGTAGGTTGCGGACATTGCGGCGCGTGTCGGCAGCTAAGAGATGCTCGGAGCGGGTGATCTGATGCCTGCCTGCCATGATGACGTCGTTCAGGGAGAAAAAGCCGCCGTCGTCGAGCGGCTGGGAATGATCCTGCGCCTCGTTTGCGCTTTCGGGTTTGTCGGTAAAAGCCATACGTTCCTCTTTTTGGTTGCAACACGAGCATTATAAAACGCGGTAAACGCGACGAGCCGGTGGGTTGGTTTCCATTCTGTTTCGCGGCTTGCGGCCGACAGGTGTATTTGCGGGTACAGGCCAAGTCGCGGTCGCGCGTCGGGGATTATACTGAGACAAGCATAAAGAATCGGCGCCCCGTTGTGCGCCGTGGCATTAAGAGGTGCATATGGCAGAGAAGCTCATTCCGCTGGAGGACGCGCAGTCGATTGTTCTGTCGCACGTTGCTCCGACCGATCTCGTCGAGATTCCCGTGTGGCAGGCCGCCGGTCTTCCCTTGGCCGAGGACGCGGTGGCCGATATCGACATCTCGCCGTTTGCCAACAGCGCTATGGACGGATATGCCGTGCGCTCGGCGGACTTGGCGCAGGCATCTGGCGAGGCGCCGGTGACGCTCGATGTTATCGGACATGAGGCCGCGGGTCATGTGTTTGGGGTCGCAATCGGCGCGTGCGAGACGGTCCGCATCATGACGGGCGCACCGGTGCCCGAGGGTGCCGATGCCGTGGTGAAGTACGAGATCGTCGATGTGCTCGACGGTGACGGCAACGAGGGCTCGCGTGTGAGGTTCTCGGCGCCGGCGAAGGTGGGGGAGAACGTTCGCTCTGCCGCCGAGGAGGCCCATGCCGGCGATGTTGTGATGCGCGCCGGCGAGGTCGTGGCTCCGGTGGGCGCGGGTCTGCTGGCAAGCGCCGGATACGCGAGCGTGAAGGTGCACGCTGCCCCACGTGTGGGCATCATCTCGCTGGGCACGGAGCTGGTCGCACCGAGCAAGGTACCGGCGCGCGGTCAGATTCGCGATTCCAACTCCTCAGCGCTGATGGCCGAGGCGCTCGATGCGGGAGCCGAGCCCGTGTTCTACGGCATTGCGCCCGATGATGAGCGGGCGATTGCCGAGCTGGTGCATCGTGCCGTGCGGGAGTGCGATTTTGTCATTACGAGCGGTGGCGCCTCGGCGGGTGATTACGATTTCGTGACGGCGCTCGTCCGGCGCGAGGGCGAGGTGCTGTTTGACCGCATCTCGATGCGTCCGGGCAAGGCCATCACGTTTGGCTTGCTCGGGGGTAAGCCCTACCTGGGACTTTCAGGCAATCCGGCCGCGGCGTATGTGGGCTTTGAGATGCTCGCCCGCCCGGCGATTCGCAAGATGCGCGGCTTTGCCGAGGGTGCGCGTCCCGTGCAGCAGGCGACGCTCACACACGGCGTGAAAAAGCGACAGCATCGCCGCTTCTTCGATCGCGCCACGGTTTTACGCGACCCCGAGACCGGTGAGCTGTTGGTGACCGAGGCCAAGACGCAGAATTCGGCGCTGCTTGGAACTATGCAGCGTGCGAACTGCCTGCTGTGTATTGACGAAGGACCGTGCGAGCTCAAGGCGGGAGATGTCGTGGACGTTGTTCGCGTCGACCTGCCCGAGGGCGCCGTGTTGTAGGAGGAATGCTATGGAGCTGAAGATATCGATTGTGACGTGCTCGGATACGCGCGATCTTGCCCAGGACGAGGCCGGAGCTGCACTCGAGGAACTTATCGAGGCGCAGGGCTGGACGGTCGCCTCACACGTGGTCGTGCGCGACGACGCCAGCGAGATCGGTGATGCCATTGTGGAAGCCGCCGATGAGTGTCACGCCAATGTCGTGCTCACCAGCGGCGGAACTGGGCTTTCGATGCGCGACGTGACACCCGAGGCGACGCGTGCCGTCTGCGACCGCGATGTGCCGGGTATTGCAGAGGCAATCCGTGCGTACTCCATGACCAAGACGCGCCGCGCCATGCTCTCGCGCGCCGTGTGTATGCAGCGTGGGCATACGCTTGTCATCAACTTTCCGGGATCTACGAAAGCGGCCCGCGAAAGCTGGGAGGCTGTGAGCGACCAGCTGGAGCATGCGGCCCAAATGACGGCGGGCGGCGGGCACGCCAAATAAGCGCGCTACCTGCGGCGGAGCGATCTTGCGAGTCGCTCCGCCCTTTTTATGCAGCGGCAGTGTGGGACGTCTCGTGGTTGTCGGTAAAAGAAAATTATCAGGCGAGAGATATTTATCATAAACATTATTCGCGCCGAAGTATAATCTTATTACAGAATAAAGCCTGCGGTGAGGTGCCCGGGCATAGCGTTCGAAAGGGTTGAACATGTTCGATATGGTTTCTCGCCGCGGATTCGTCTCGCTTTCTGCTGTCGCCGCTGCCGGCCTTGGTCTTGCCGGTTGCTCGGGCAACAAGACGTCCGAGCTGGCCGGATCCGATGCCGGTTCTGCCAAGGCATCTTTCAAGAAAGCTGTCGAGCTGCAAGTCTTTGCCGCCAACTCGCTCGAGAAGGCCCTGTCCGAGGTTCAGGAGTTCTACACCGAGCAGACCGGCACCACGTTTGCCGACACGCAGTTTAAGGCCTCCGGCGACCTCGTCGAGCAGATGCGCGCCGGTGCCACGGTCGACGTGCTCATCACCGCTTCCAAGGGCACCATGGATGACGCTGAGACCGCCGAGCTCGTCGACGCCGGCACCCGTGAGGACATGTTCGTCAACGACCTCGTGATTATTCGCGCCGAGGGCTCCGACACCAAGGTCGAGGCCATCGCCGACGTCGTGAATCTGGACGGCAAGATTGCCATCGGCGACGCCAAGACCGTCCCCGCCGGCAAGTACGCCAACCAGGCCCTGGCCTCCGTGGGCCTCTATACCGGCGCCGAGGGCGACGACGGCGAGTATGTGCCCGAGATCGCCGACAAGGTGGCCCTGGCCGACAAGGTCGGCACCGCTGCGTCTTACGTCTCTACAGGCGACTGCGTGGCCGGTTTTGTCTACAGCTCCGATATCTTCCGCTACGACGGCATCGAGGAAGCCTTCGTGTGCCCCGAGGATTCGCACAAACCCATCGTGTACCCGGGTGCCGTTGCCGAGAGCTCCGAGCACGCCGACGAGGCCAAGGCGTTCATCGACTTCTGTCTGACCAACAAGAAGGCTCAGAAGATTTGGGCTAAGTACGGCTTTGAGCTTTCCGAGTAGTGCGGCTTGGCGCGATAATTCCATCGTTTTGTGTTTCACTCCGTCCTTGTATTCGCTTGGAGCTTTTCGTGCTTAATAGATTCCGCATGCTTGTCGCCTGTGCTTTGACCTTCGCGCTTTGCTGGGTGCCGGGATTTGCGTTTGCTGGGGACGCCGAGGACGGGGCCCAGGTTGCTGCGACCGCTCATGGGCTTTCCTATGGAATCGAGCGTTTTGAGCGGTTGGCGAAGGGGACCGCTCGTGCCATGGAGGGCCAGCCTGAGGGCTACCGGTTTCCCGTTGACGAGGATGTGGACCTTGTAGTGGCGCCTGCTGCCGATCGCGTTGTGGTGTGGATATCGCCCAAGGCGGTCGAGAAGTATGGATTGGATCTGCAGGACAACGAGTGCGTATCGGGTCTCAAGGCCCTCGTCTGTGACCTCGACAGCGCAAACTGCATGGGAGGTGCGCGGCTGGGGGACGTGGATCTTCCTTGGTATGTCACGGCGGAAACAACGTTTGATGCCGGCGGGTATACCTATGGCTTTGATGAGCGCGGTGCGGATGGGGACCGCTATGTGGTGATTTCATCGGCCTCGGGTGATGCCAAGGGCGGAGCGCGTTGGCTTGATAGCGCTCAAATGGTAGAAGCATCGTCTGCCGTGATGCGGGATGAGCAGGGGCCCTTGACCTCTCTGGTCTCCTTTTTGGGCGACATCGACTATCGCCCGTTTTGGGTGTCCATAAAAACGAGCGGCCTTGCCCTGCTGATCTCCGTTGCGCTGGGCTTGTTCGCCGCGTGGAAGACTATGGGTACCTCGAGTCGTATCAAGGGCCTGCTCGATTCGGTCTTTACGATTCCTATGGTGCTGCCGCCCACGGTCTGCGGCTTTCTGCTCCTCATGCTGTTTGGCCGCTCGACCGGGGTCGGTCGGTGGCTTATCGCGCATGGCGTCTCGATCGTCTTTACGTGGCCCGCGGCGGTGATATCTGCCGTGGTGGTGTCGTTTCCCCTGGTCTACCGCACGGCGCTCGGTGCCTTTGAGAGCCTCGATACGCAGATGCTCGACGCCGCGCGAACCTTGGGATGGTCCGAACGTCGCATCTTTGCCAAGCTCATGATGCCGCTCGGCTGGCCCTCCATCGCCGCCGGCACGGTGCTCGCCTTCGCGCGTGCCATGGGCGAGTTTGGCTGCACCCTGTTCTTTGCGGGCAACTACGCCGGCATTACCCAGACCATTCCCATCGCCATCTACTTTGAGTGGATGGGGGGCAACACGTCGGTAGCCCTCTTTTGGGTCGTGGTCGTAATTGCGTTCAGCTTCCTGGTCATTCTGTTCATCAATATGTACACCGCTCATTCGCAAAAGTATCGCGAGCGGGGCCTTTCCCGTGCGGAGCGCAAGCAGGCCAAGCAGCTGGGTGGCCAGGCCGATTCGCTCGACCCAGTCGGCGGCGATGCGCTGCGTATCGATCGCGAGGCGCTGGCCGAGCTCATGCGCGATGACGCCGTCTCGAAGGGAGGTCGATAGGCCATGTCGCTTGTCCTGGATATCAAAAAGCGCTTTCCGGGGTTTATGCTCGACATGCAGCTTGAGGCCGGCGAGGAGCGTGTGGCGCTGCTGGGCGCCTCGGGTTGTGGCAAGAGCTGTACACTGCGCTGCATTGCCGGTGTGGAGACCCCCGACGAGGGGAAGATCGTCGTCAACGGCGTGACCTTTTTTGACTCGGCGGCGGGCATCAACCTGTCGCCCCAGGAGCGCAAGTGTGCCCTGCTGTTCCAAAACTATCAGCTGTTTCCCAACATGACGGTGGCCGATAACGTGTGCGCTGGCGTTGAGGGTGCAGGCGACGCCGCGGCGCGCAAGCAACTTGCCGAGCGCTACCTGAGTATCTTTGGACTGGCCGACTTTGCCGACCGCTATCCCGCGCGCCTCTCGGGCGGCCAGCAGCAGCGCGTGGCGCTCGCCCGCATGGTAGCGGCGCACCCGGGCATCTTTATGTTCGACGAGCCCATGAGTGCGCTCGATGCGTACCTCAAGAGCGCCCTCGAGCAGAACATGCTCGACCTGTTCGATGTATGCAACCGCACCGTGCTCTACGTGAGTCACGATATCGACGAGGCGTGCCGTCTGTGCGAGCGCATCTGCGTGATGCGCAACGGGCATGTTGAGGAGATCGGCTCCATCGAGGACGTGGTTCGCCGTCCGCAGACGCTGGCGGCGCTGCGTCTGACGGGGTGCAAGAACACAAGCCGGGCGCGCAAGATTGGCGACGAAGAAGTTGAGGCCCTCGACTGGGGCATGACCTTTAACGTGGGTCGCGAGGTTCCCGATGACGTGGCATATCTGGGTATTCGTGCGAGCTACTTCCATGTGGACAACCGTGCCGAGCGGGGTCGCAACAGCTACGATTTGCACGTGGCGCGCGTGAGCGATTCGCGTTTTGAGCGCCTGGTGCTGTTGGATGCGCCGCGGGCCGATGCGCCCACGCGTCTGCAGTGGAAGGTCAACAAAGTGGGCATGCCTGTCGACGAACTACCGCAAGCAGGCGAGACGCTGCGCATGCATTTTGATGCCAGCAGGATCCATTTGGTTTGTCGATAGCGCCGGGTAATGCCGTCGGGGATATAAGCCTCGTCGGCTTTATCTTGTCGCACGACGAATGAGGGATGACAAACTCTTATCAATTAAGATAATTATTTATTAAACGACGGCACACGACGCTGTCGTACGCATGTCGGCGGTGTTCGTCTGGACGACAACCGTTGATATAGTTGACCTTAACTTGTAAAGGAGGGTGCGCACATGCCGCAGACGACATATATTCGCCGCGTTGCCGCGCGTGCCCTGTATATGGCTCGGAGCCGCATATGAGCAGGTATGTTCACGGCTCCGGGAGAGACGACGCACAACTAAATAACCGTCCGCAAGGCAGGTTCCCTAAAATTCCGGGTTTGAGCACGGCCGGGCAATCGCCGTCCGTCGTGCATCGATACCGCTGTTATCCGTTTTTGGTTCGAGAGGGGAACCGTCATGGCTGAAGAATTCGATTTCCATCCGATGTGGGAGAGCCTCGGCATGAATCTTGCCGACCACGACATGCTGCTGGGCGCCGTGGGCCAGATGTACGGCGATATGTTCCTGACGCAGAACAATCGCCCCAAGCCCACGTCCTACCTGGACTTTGTAGCCACCAACATCCACAGCGGCCGTATTAAGGAGATGCTCGACAAGAAGGAGGCCGGCGAGGCCACCAAGATCGTGGGCTCGTTCTGCGTCTACGTGCCCGAGGAGATTGTGCTCGCCTGCGACGGCATTCCCGTGGGCCTGTGCTCGGGTGCCGACTGGGCGACCGACAAGGTCGAGGAGCATCTGCCGCGCAACACCTGTCCGCTTATCAAGAGCTTTGCCGGCTTTAAGCTGGGCGAGGTCTGCCCCTACATCGAGTCGAGCGACTTGGTAGTCGGCGAGAACACCTGCGATGGCAAGAAGAAGGCCTACGAGTTCTTTGCCACGCAAAAGAACATGTACGTCATGGATATCCCCAACGTACACGACAAGTCGACGCTCGTGACCTGGAAGGCCGAGGTCAAGAAGCTCGCCGCCAAGATCGAGGAAGAGTGCGGCGTCACGATTACGCCCGAGCGCCTGAAGGCCGCCATCCACGCCGTAAATGAGAAGCGCCGTGCCCTGCAGCGCCTCGCTGCCACGCGCGCTGCCGACCCGGCGCCCATCAGCGGTCTCGACAGCCTGCTGACCGTTCAGGCCGCCTTTATGGACGACACGCCGCGTCTGACCGGAGCCATTAACGATATGGCGGCTGAGTGCGAGCAGCGTGTCGAGGCCGGCGAGGGCGTGGCGCCCAAGGGGACCAAGCGCATCCTGTACACCGGCACGCCCATGGCCGTGCCCAACTGGAAGCTGTTCAACCTCATCGAGAAGGCCGGCGGCGTCGTGGTGGGCGAGGAGTCCTGCACGGGTTCGCGCTACTACAAGGATCTGGTCGACGAGTCCGGTGAGACGGTCGACGAGATGCTTGATGCCATCGCCGAGCGCTACTTTAAGATCAACTGCGCCGTCTTTACGCCCAACGACCAGCGTATGAAGGACATTGTCCAGATGGCCAAGGACCTGCATGCCGACGGCATCGTCGACGTGGCCCTGCAGTTCTGCACGCTCTACGAGATGGAGTCGTTTGCCGTGGAGAAGGCCGCCGAGGAGGCCGGCATTCCGTTTATGCACATCACGACCGACTACGCCGGCGAGGATGCAGGCCAGCTACAAACCAGGATTGAGGCCTTCTTGGAAACCATTTAGGGCTATCCGTCCCGGCGGCTTTCCCGGACACCCGATCTTGCCGTTCAAACCGTCGCTTGCTACCAAAGTATGCGGCGCTCATCTTTCACGGCAACCTCGGGCACCTGGGAAAGCCGTTTCCTTGGTTGGTTAAAAGGTTCGTTAAGGAGTTATATGTCGGAAAATATTGAGCAGCCGTTGCCGTCCACGTTTGAGGAGTTCAACGAGCAGCGCAAGGCGGCGTTTATTCGCGTCAAGGATTACAAGCAGGCGGGTAATCGCCTGGTCGGCTTCCTGTGCAGCTATACGCCACTCGAGATTATCGATGCCGCGGGGGCCGCAAGTGTCGCTCTGTGCGGTACGTCCGATGAGGTGATTCCCGAGGCCGAGAAGGTGCTGCCGGCAAACCTCTGCCCGCTCATCAAGTCGACCTACGGCTTTGCCTACTCGCAAAAGTGCCCGTTTACGTACTTTAGCGACATGATCATCGGTGAGACCACCTGCGACGGCAAGAAGAAGATGTACGAGTTACTCAACGAGCTCAAGCGCACGTACATTCTGCACCTGCCGCAGGGTCGCGATCGTGCCTATGAGCGCGAGGGCTGGTACGAGGAGTGCCGCCTGCTCAAGGAAGAGCTCGAGAACTTCTACGGTATTACGATCACCGATGACGACCTGCGCGCCGCTGTCCGTCGTCGCAATCGCTTGCGTGCGGCCCAGCTCGAGATGTTCGCGCTGCAGGCCAACCAGCCGGCGGCCATGAGCGGCGTCGACCTGATGAGCACCATGTTCGCCGGTACGTTCAGCTTTGATATCGAGGCCTATACGCAGCAGCTGGAGCAAAAGGTCGCCAAGCTGCGTGAGTCCTACGAGGCTGGCGAGCGCCCGATTGCGGCGGATGCCAAGCGCATTCTGATCACTGGCTGCCCGGTGGGCGGCGTGATCAACAAGATCGGCCGCACCATCGAGTCCAACGGTGGTGTGGTCGTGTGCATGGACGACTGCTCGGGCGAGCGCACGGCGGCCATGATGATCGACCCGGATGCTCCCGACATCCTGCTCGCCATCGCCGACCGCTACCTGGACATCAACTGCTCGGTCATGACGCCTAACGAAGGCCGCATGGGAAACACGCTGGCTATGTGCGAGAAGTACCATGTCGATGGCGTGGTAGAGAGCGTGCTGCAGGCCTGCCACACCTTCAACGTTGAGAGCGCGCGCATGCAGGAGGCTGTCGAGGGTGCGGGCATTCCGTACATGAAGATTGAGACCGATTACAGCAATGGCGACATGGGTCAGATCGAGACGCGCATCGCCGCCTTCATCGAAACCCTCTAGCTTCCTCAGACACCGGATCTTGCCCCTCAAACCGTCGCTTGCGTACCCAAAGTACGCTGCGCTCCTCTTTCGGGGCAATCTCCGGCACCTGAGAAACCTAGAGCTAAGGCGCCTGAACGCGCCGCTACCTTTGATGTTTAGATTGGGAGAGAGCCATGATAGGGATCGGGATCGATATCGGGTCTACGGCGGCTAAGACTGCCGTGGTCGACGGGGAGGGTTCGGTGGCGTGGACGTGCGTGCAGCCAACCGGGTTTTCCTCGGTCGATGCTTCCGAGCGGCTGCGCGAGGCGCTGGCAGCGGCCGGCTACGACGTGACGGCCGACGACGTGCGCGTGGTCGCGACCGGCTACGGTCGTGTCGCCGTGCCCTATGCGCACAAGGTCGTGACCGAGATTACCTGCCACGGTACCGGTGCCGTGCGCCTGTTTGGCGATCACGGCACCGTGATCGACGTGGGCGGTCAGGACACCAAGGTCATTCAGCTTAAAAGTGGCCGAGTGGCCAAGTTTGCCATGAACGACAAGTGCGCCGCCGGCACGGGGCGCTTTTTGGAGATCATGGCCGACCGCCTAGGTATTTCCCAGCAGCAGATGGCCGATCTGGCACGTTCCGGCGAGCCTACCAAGATTTCCAGCATGTGCACGGTGTTTGCCGAAAGCGAGGTCATCAGCCTGATCGGTCGTGGCGAGCCGCGCGAGAACATTGCGCGTGGCGTGATCGACAGCGTGGTCTCGCGCGTGGCGACCATGGCCGGGCAGGCCGCGGGCGCCCCGTACTACCTGACCGGTGGCCTGTGCGAGAACGCCTTCGTGGTGGAGCGGTTGGGCGAGCTACTGGGGTCGCCGGTGACCACCTCGCCCCAGGCTCGCTTTGCCGGAGCGATCGGCGCGGCGATTCGCGCACAGGCGCTCAATTAATGCATCCGCCGTCGGCTCGCATTCATGCGTATACTGGGAGAAAATGATTGACCGATGAGAGGAGGTATCGATGGCTGACGATCAGATTAAGCTCACGTCTATGACGGCCGCGAGCGGTTGAGCCGCCAAGCTGGCTCCCGGAGCCCTCGCCCAGGTCCTGGGCGATTTGCCCAATGTGCATAATGACAACTTGCTCGTGGGGTTCGATACCTCCGACGATGCGAGCGTCTTCAAGGTGGGGGAGAACCTGGGCCTCGTGCAGTCCGTCGACTTCTTCCCACCCATGGTGGACGACCCCTTCCTCTTTGGCCAGATCGCCGCCGCCAACTCGCTGTCGGACATCTACGCCATGGGAGGCACTCCCTCGCATGCCATGAACCTGCTCTGCATCCCCAGCTGCCTAGGGGTGGAGGTGGCCGGTCAGATCTTGGCGGGCGGCGCCGACAAGTGCGTCGAGGCGGGCTGCACCATCGCGGGCGGCCACACCATCAACGACGATGAGCCCAAGTACGGCCTGTCCGTCTCGGGTTTTGTGCAGCTCGACCGCATGCTTGCCAACGGTGGGGCGCGCCCGGGTGATGTACTGCTGCTCACCAAGCCGGTGGGCTCGGGCATCATCACCACGGCCATTAAGGGCGAGCTTATCGAGCAGGACGAGGCCGCAGCCATGTTTGACTCGATGTGCACCCTCAACGAGGCGCCGATTCGTCTGGCCGAGGGGCTCGAACTTCACGGCTGCACCGACATTACGGGCTTTGGCCTGATTGGGCATGCGTGCGAGATGGCCGAGGGCTCGGGCGTGCAGATTGAGCTTGCGTCGGGGGCGGTGCCGCTCTTTGACCAGGTGCTCGACATGGCGCGTCTGGGCATTATCCCCGCTGGCTCCTACCGCAACCAGGACTTCTTTGGCCCGCGCGTGACGGCCGACGAGGACCTTGAGCCGGGCATGTTGGATGCGCTGTACGATCCACAGACTTCAGGCGGTTTGCTTATTGCGGCGCCCGCGGCGGATGTGGATGAGCTTGCGCGCCGTCTGGATGCCGAGGGGCGTATCGCCGCCGTTGTCGGTCGCGTGTGCGAGCCGGTGCCAGGCGGTCCTGCCGTCCACGTTGTCCGTTAACGACACGTTTATTGAGCTCTGTACCGTTCTAAAACGATTAATTCGAAAGGAAATACTATGTCTACCAAGATTGAAGTCAATGCCATGGGCGATGCCTGCCCGCTGCCCGTCGTCAAGACGCTTAAGGCACTCAAGCAGCTCGATGGCGAGGGCGCCGTGGTGACCTCGGTCGACAACGAGACCGCCGTCAAGAACATCTCCAAGATGGCGCAGGAGAAGGGCTGCACGGCCTCGGTCGAGAAAGTTTCTGACGCTGAGTGGCACGTGACCGTGGCGACCTCTGGCGCCGTTGCCGTGGCTGATCCCGAGCAGGATGGCGCTGCCTTCTGTGATGCCAGCGCCGGCAAGGGCAAGCTCGTCATTTCCGTCTACACCGACTGCATGGGCCGCGGCGACGACGAGCTGGGCCACAAGCTCATGAAGGCCTTCATCTTTGCCGTGACGCAGCAGGAGGAGCTGCCCGCGACCATGCTGTTCTACAACGGTGGCGCCAAGCTCACCGTCGAGGGCTCACCGGTGCTCGACGACCTGAAGGGTCTGGCCGAGCAGGGCGTCGAGATCCTTACCTGCGGTACCTGCCTGGACCACTATGGCATTAAAGACCAGCTTGCGGTGGGCGAGGTCACCAACATGTACGTGATCGTCGAAAAGATGGAGCAGGCCGTGCGCGTCGTGCGCCCGTAGCGTATTGGTTGGAGTTGCCATGAGGGAGAAGCGCCCGGCGCTTGTCATCACGTTTCCCACCACGGCGGCCGCCATGGGCTGCGAGTCCCTGTGCATCGAGCGCGGCCTTCCCGGGCGAACGATTCCCGTGCCCGGGGAGGTCGCTGCTGGCTGCGGTCTGGCGTGGAAGGCGTTGCCTGCCGATGAGGACCTGCTGCGCGGCGAGCTTGCCGCGGCGGGCGTCTCCACCGAGGGCTTTACCGTGATCGATATGTGGGAGGTCGTGTGATGATCTACCTGGATAACGCGGCGACGACCATGCACAAGCCGCAGACGGTCATCGATGCCGTGACGCAGGCGATGTGCTCGCTCGGCAATGCCGGGCGCGGCGCCACGTCGGGTGCGCTCGACGCGGCGCGTACCATCCACGGCTGTCGCGCCAAGCTCGCGCGCCTTTTTGGTTGCCCGAGGGCGGACCATGTGTGCTTTACGCCCAACTCTACGGCGGCGCTCAACACCGCCATCAATGGCGTGGTGCGCCCCGGCGACCGTGTGGTCACGACGGTGCTCGAGCACAACTCTGTGCTACGTCCGCTTAATCGCTTGGCGACGGAGCAGGGTGTGACAGTTGAGCATGCGGGTTGCGATGCGAGCGGCGCGCTCGACTACGACGAGCTCGAGCGGCTGGTCACGCCCGGTACGCGTGCCGTGGTGGTGACACATGCCTCTAATGTGACCGGCAACGCGGTCGACATTGCGCGCGTGGCGGCCATGGCCCATGCTGCCGGTGCGCTTGTGATCGTCGACGCCTCGCAATCTGCCGGCACGGCCCATATCGATATGCGGGCCATGGGGCTCGACATGGTGTGCTTTACCGGCCACAAGGGGCTCATGGGACCTCAAGGCACCGGTGGCCTGGCCGTGGCGGAGGGCGTCGACGTGGCGCCCTGGGCCATGGGCGGCACGGGTGTGCACAGCTTCGATGCACTGCAGCCGCGGGAGTGGCCCACGCGCCTTGAGGCCGGTACGCTCAACGGCCATGGCATCGCGGGCCTTTCTGCCGGCCTCGACTTTATCGAGGCCCAGGGTGGGGTGGAGACGATTGCAGCTCACGAACGCGCGCTCGCTGATCGCTTCCTTGCCGGTGTGCGCGAGATTCCGGGGATTAAGCTCTACGGTGCCTTTGACCAGCCGACGCGCTCGGCGATCGTGTCCCTCAACGTGGGCGATATCGACTCTGCCGAGATCTCGGACGCGCTCATGCAAGGGTGGGGGATTGCGACGCGCCCCGGTGCCCATTGCGCTCCGCTCATGCACCGCGCGCTCGGAACCGAGCGCCAGGGTGTTGTTCGCTTCTCGTTTGGGTATTTCAACACGGACGAGGAAGCCGACACGGCTATCGATGCTCTGTGCGATTTAGCCTGTTAAAGCTGCTAGAACGTTTATACTTGCGGGACGGGCCTTTTGCCCGTCCCGTTTTTGTTTCGACCCGAAAGGTGTGCCTATGGCCTCATCCGCCCCGCGCGGTCTGCGCTCCGACCATGTCGTTACCGTCGGCATCGCCCTGTTCTCGATGCTCTTTGGCGCCGGCAACCTCATTATTCCGCCGCTGCTGGCGCTGCAGGCAGGTTCTGCCACGCCGGTCGCCATGCTCGGCTTTCTGATTGCAGCCATCGGCCTGCCCGTCATGGGCTTTATCGCTGTCGCGCTCGCCGGTACGGCCCGCGAGCTGGCCGGGCGCGTGCACCCCAAGTTTGGTGAGTTCTTTGTCGCGGCTGTGTATCTGGCCATCGGTCCGTGCCTGGCCATTCCGCGCACGAGCTCCACGGCGTTCGAAATGCTGGTGCCGCTGCTACCCGAGGGTGTTTCGCTCGGCACGGCACGTCTGGTGTTTGCCATCGGGTTCTTCGTCGTCGCGTTTGCGCTCACGCTGCGTCCGGGCGTCATCACGCGCGTGCTTGGTCGCATTACGGGTCCCGCGCTTATCGCGCTCATCGTGCTGGTTGTGGGTGCTGCCGTGATCTCGCCGCTGGGACCGGCTGCCGCGCCTCAGGCTCCCTACGATGCAGGCGCCGCCGTGCAAGGCTTTTTGACCGGCTACCAGACCATGGACCTGCTCGCGTCGCTCGCCTTTGGCATTATCATCGCCGAGACCATCCACGAGCTGGGTGTTACCGATGACAAGCGCGTGGCCTTCGAGATTTCGCGTTCCGGTGTGATCGCCGGCGTGCTCATGGCCGTCATCTACTGCGGCCTGGCGCTTGCCGGCATGCAGCTCGGCACGGTTATGCCCGATGCTACTAACGGCGCCGCCATCCTCGCCCGTTCGGCCTCTATGCACTTTGGTCTTGTCGGCACGGTCGTCGTCTTTGCGATCTTTTTCCTTGCCTGCATGAACGTGTGCATCGGCCTCATCAGCTGCTGCTCGCGTTACTTCTGCGAGACGTATGTGGTCGAAGGGGGAGCGGAGGCCTCCGAGGAGGCCATGCGCCGTCCCTTTGCGATTCTCGCCTTTGTGTTCGCGGCGTTTTCGTGCGTGCTCTCCAATGTGGGCCTCGACGTGATTCTTATGTTCTCGGTGCCCATGCTCAACGCCTTGTATCCCGTTGCCATCGTACTGGTACTGATGGGCCTGGTGCACGGCTTTTGCGACGCTCATCCGCAGGTGTGGGTGTGGGTCGGCGGCGTGGTTGCTGTGCAGAGTGTGATCACCTCGGTCCGCGATGCGTTCTTTGCGGGCGCGTGGCTGCCGTTCGATGCACTGCCTCTGGCGGATATCGGTGCCGCGTGGGCGCCGGTTGCCGTGGTTGCCTTTGTGATCGGTCTGCTCCATAGTCGTTTTGTTGCACATTCGAGGAGCTAAGGCATCAATGCTTGCACAGGCGGGGAGTCTCCCCTATAATTTCCTTCGCTTTGGGACACGCAAGGTTTAGACCTTAGCTGCTCAACACCTTCGGGACGTGGCGCAGTTTGGTAGCGCGCCTGCTTTGGGAGCAGGATGTCGCAGGTTCAAATCCTGTCGTCCCGACCATATCTTGCGGGCGTAGTTCAATGGTAGAACCCCAGCCTTCCAAGCTGATGACGCGGGTTCGATTCCCGTCGCCCGCTCCATAGGATAGTTTTAACGGCTTTGGCTTCATTTGGCGCCAGAGTCGTTTTCATATACATGCCGGGGACCCCACATCCCCTCCTAAGTTGCGGTGAAATACGGACTGTTTTTCGGCTTTTATGGCCCATGTAGTCCGTATTTCACCGCAACTAATTGTAAGGGTGGATTTTGATGCCGTTGGGAGGGTCGTAGCGACCGTCTACCGAGAGTGGAAATATTTTTTGAAGCTCTGACCTGCGACGTCAAGCTTTTGGTCAGCTTTTGGCAAGGTATTTAAATGCCGTTCTGCGATAGCGTAAAGGCGTTCACTCGTTCTTGATTGTTATGGTGCGGGTCATGTCCAATAAAGCTAAACATTTTCCGAAGTCATATGCCAAGATGCTGTTTTCCGCTCTCGGGATTCATCATGACGAGCAGCTATTGATAACGACTGATCCTTGGGATGAGCGGCGCGCGCGTGAGCTTATGCAGGAAGAGCTTTTAATTCGACTCTATAACCATGTGTACGCCGATCCTGTTTATTGGAGCCACCTTGACGTGGAAGCCCGCATTTTCCAGCTTGCATCTGCTATTGCGGCCGTCGAACCGGATGCCATTTTCTGCGGTTCAACGGCGGCATTGCTGTATGGTATCGGCTCTGCTTACTCGCTGCTTAATGCCGTTCAGATGTTGTTGCCGAGATCTACCAGGCGCGATACATATGAGTTCGTTGAGTATCGTCGATGGCGCCCAGGTGAGTTATGGCGGCTCGGCCCGTTTACGCTGACGGACCCCTATCGGACGGTGGTCGATATTGCCCGCGCGAGTGCATTTCGGTATGCGCTTGGCTACGCCGATGGATTGGCTCGTGAGTATGATGTCGACCGCGAGGAGCTGCGTGCGTATGCACAGGCCAATTGTCGCGGTTTGCATGGCATCGCCCGTGCGTTTGGCGTGTTCGAGCATATGGACGGGAGGTCGGATAACGGGGGAGAGTCCGAGGCGCGAGCGGCAATGATCCTTGCTGGAGTCGTTGCGCCTGAGCTTCAGGTTGAGATTGCTCGACCAGGAAATGCCGGCTATTATCTGGCAGATTATGGTTGGCGGATGCCAGATGGGTCATGGATGTTGGCAGAGCTTCATGGTTTGGGTAAGTTTGAGGACGAAACTCAAAAAGATTTGGAACATGCTGCGGCAAAAACCTATCGAGCCGCCTTATTGCGCGATGCGAACTTACGTGCCATGGGTCATAACGTCATTCATTTCAAGCTATCGGACACATATGATGTCGAAGAGTTTGGCGCTATGATGCGCGGCTACGGTATCCCAACTACAAAGCCTTTTGCGGATTCCTGATAGCAGAGACAACCGACTCCGCCGCCCAACAATAAGTTGCGGTGAAATACGGACTAAAGGCTACTCAGAGACATAAAACAGTCCGTATTTCACCGCAACTTAGGGTGGGATGGGGCTAGTGGCGGGATTGGTGGCGGAGTTTGTCGATGGTGGCGTCGGTGCCGTGGTCGCGGGCGTCGGTGCCGTGACTGTGGGCTTCGGCTGCGGTTTGGCGCTTTCGGCGGTAATCGATCATGCCTTGGATGATGGGCTTACCAAAGCTCACGACATCATCGTTGTAGATGGCGGTTCGGGCTGCGAGGAGGCAGTCGGTAAAGTCCATATGGGTCTTGCCAAAAAGTTTGACGGCAAGGGCGACAACGGTGGGCTCGTCGACCATGACGTCATCGAGCAGCCTTTTCATGGCCGCAGCAATCTCAACGCGGGGAACCTTATAGACGTCGCGCAGCGTGACCACGACGCGCGTGATGATCTCGGGGTAGACGCGAGCGGTGCGCGTGGCGATGACCTTGGCGGCGCGCGGTGACAGAACTTCGTCGTCGTCAAGCAGGTAGCGTAGGATGACGGTCTCGTCGATGATGGTGCTACTCATGGATATCTACTTCCTCGGGACCCAAAATCGAATCGTCGCTTTCCGTGGCAAGGTATTCAATCCAGGCATTGCGCTCCTCGGCGCGGCGATTGGGATCTCCGTATGCTTTGAGCGATCCATAGGCGGCGGTGCCGTCCTTTGAGCGCACGGCGACCGGCTGAAAGGGAAGCTTGCGCATCAAAATGCTCTGCGCGACAAAAAGGCGAACGGCCTCGGCAAGCGATGTGCCCATGGCGTCGTAGAGGCGCTCGGCATGCTGTTTGTCCTCTTCGCGAATGCGCACCTGCAGGATGGCTCGTTTTTGAGTCGATGTCATCACTGGCCTCCCTTAATGAGCGTGCAATATGAATAGTCAAATACAGCATCGGCTAATAATTGCCAATTTTATAACAACTACTTTATTGCACTAGAGTAATTGAGTCTGAACAATAATACAAACGTACTACATCCTTCAGAAGCGAGCGTGAAATCTTTCGTGGATGTACGCATGTAATACACTCACCTTTATAGCTTCTAGAGAATAATTCCAACCTGCCAAAACCCCTGCAATACACCCGTATTGCAGGGCCTATGCTCAAGTTTGCCACCTGCAACTGCGTATATTTAGCCTGTATATCGTTGGAGGAACTCTATCGAAGCGCCTGTTTCGCCGCATGCGCTTCGATACGCCGATGCCGGACCACGGGCGGTCCGGGGCAACGTCGACAGGGTCTCTCCGGCATGGGATTCAGGAGGGAGTGAACAACATGGGCAATAAACGAGTCGTGGCTGATTCTTCACGCTGCATTGGGTGCCAAACCTGTATGGCGGCGTGCATCGAGGCACACGATATTCCCGGCAACATCGCCGCACCTCGCTTGCGCGTAACGCGCACCTACGAGATTTCCGCGCCGGTGGCATGTCACCACTGCGAGGACGCTCCGTGCGCCAAGGCCTGTCCTACGGGCGCCTGGTTCTTTGATCCAAAGAACCATCGCATCGGCGTCAACGAGGACAACTGCATCGGTTGCAAGAGCTGCGTCATGGCATGCCCCTTTGGCGCCGTGAGCGTGGCGACCACGCAGGTCCCCGTCTTGATGGGCGACGTGCGCGTGGGTTCGCAGACTAAGAGCTTCGTGCTCAAGTGCGACCTGTGCGTGGACCGTCCCGGCGGTCCGGCGTGTGCCGAGGCGTGTCCGACCAAGGGCCTCACCCTGGTAGACGAGGAGCGTCTGGCAGAACTGACTGCCGAGCGTGCCCGCGCCACCATCGAAAACGAGGCGTAAGCGTCGGGCGACAGGCCCAATGATTGTCAAATACGTACCGATTAATCGGTAGCAGAGAAAGGAAGGAGGGTGTCATGGAGAAGCATAAAGTGATCTGCCCGTATTGCGGCGCCGGTTGCCAGTTTAACCTCTTGGTCCAAAACGGCCAGGTTGTGGGTACCGAACCGCTCAACGGCATCACCAATCAGGGCGAGCTGTGCCTTAAGGGCATGAGCGGCTACGACTTCATTAACGACACCAAGATCTTGACTCCTCGCGTACTGCACCCGATGATCCGCCGCACTAAGGGCGCGGATCTTGAGCGCGTAAGCTGGGACGAGGCACTGGATTTCACCGCATCTAAGATGCAGGCCATAATTGACGAATATGGTCCTAACGCTGTCATGACCACCGGCTCTTCGCGAGGCGGCGGCAATGAGGCGAACTACGTCATGCAGAAGTTTACGCGTGCGTGCATCGGCACCCACAGCGTGGACAACTGCGCCCGTACTTGACACGGCCCTACTGTCCTCGGTCTGATGGACACGGTTGGTTCAGGTTGCATGTCATGCTCCATCCCCGGTATGGAGGATGCGGGCTGCATTTTCCTCTTCGGCTATAACCCTGCCGATTCGCACCCCATCGTCGCAAGGCGTATCGTGCGAGCCAAAGAAAAGGGTTGCAAGATCATCGTCGCCGACCCGCGCCATATCGAAACCGCGCGTATCGCCGATCTCTACCTTCCGATCAAGAACGGTTGCAATGTTGCGTTCCTCAACGCCTTTGCCAACTGTCTGGTCAACGATGGCCTCTACGACAAGGAATTCGTCACCGAGCACACGAACGGCTTTGACGAGTGGTGGGAGACCATCAAGAACTACACTCCCGAATCCGTACAGGACATCACGGGTGTCGAGCCCGCGTTGATCCACCAAGCTGCCGAGATGTACGCCACGGCGAAGCTCTCTGCCATCATTGGCTGGGGCATGGGCGTATGCCAGCAGAAGCAGAACCTGAAGACGGTGCACACCATCGCCTCCATCGCCTGCGTTGCCGGCCAGATCGGCAAACCCAATTCCGGCCTCGCGCCCGTGCGTGGCCAGAACAACGTCCAGGGCTCCTGCGATATGGGCATGCTGCCCAACCTGTACCCTGGCTACCAGAAGGTCACCGACCCGGCAGTGCGCGCCAAGTTTGCCAAGGCTTGGGGCGTGCCCGAGGAAAAGCTCCCGCTCGAGGAGGGCTATAAGCTCACCGACCTGGGCCACCTGGTCGACGAGGGCAAGGTGCACTGCTTCTACAACTACGGCGAGGACCCGGTGCAGACCGAGCCCGATTCGGCCGGTATGCGCAAGACGCTCTCCGAGCTGGATCTGTTCATTTGCCAGGACATTTTTATGACGCAGACGACCATGCTCGCCGACGTCATCCTGCCCGCTACCTCTTGGGGCGAGCACGAGGGTGTCTTTACCGCATCCGACCGTAGCTTCCAGCACTTTGACGCGGCCGTTCCGCCCAAGGGCGAGTGCCGTCACGACTGGGAGATCTTCGCGGACCTGTCCACGCGCATGGGCTACCCCATGCACTACGACAACACCGAGCAGATCTGGAACGAGTGCATTAGCCTGTGCCCCAACTTTGTGGGCGCAACCTACGAGAAGATGGCTCCCGAGGGCGGTTACGCCCAGTGGCCGGTCAAGAGCACCGATGTGAACGACCACGGCACGGCCGACATGTTCGCTGGTGGCAAGTTTACCACCAAGGACGGCCGCGCCAACCTGATGGCGCACGACTGGGAGGCGCCCTCCGAGCTTCCCGACGATGAGTACCCGCTCATCCTGTGCACCGTCCGCGAGGTCGGCCACTACAGCTGCCGTTCGATGACCGGCAACTGCAAGACGCTGGCGCTGCTCGCCGATGAGCCCGGCTTTGTCCGCATGAATCCCGCGGATGCCCAGGCGCGCGGCATCAAGAACGGCGACATCGTCTCGATTCACAGCCGCCGCGGCCAGGTATACAGCCGCGCCGACGTGAGCGACCGTATCAACAAGGGCACGGTCTACATGACCTACCAGTGGTGGATCGGCAAGTGCAACGAGCTGACCATGCACAAGGTCGACCCGGTCTCGCACACGCCCGAGGACAAGTTCTCCGCCTGCCAGGTCGACGCTATCGCCGACCAGGTCTGGGCCGAGGGCGAGGTCGAGCGTCAGTACACCGAGCTCAAGCAGGCTCTGGTGGACGCCGCCGCTCCCCAGGACGTTGAGCCCGGCGCCGCCAAGTTCGACGACGAGACGCACGTGAACCAAATCGTGTAGTCCCGTTCTCGTTGGCTTTTTGGGCCGGGCGTCCCGTACGTTCGGGAGCCCGGCCCGTTATTTTGAAAGGAAGTGGGGATGAACCGCTTCATCGATATCAACCCGGAGAGGTGCATCGGCTGCGGAACATGCCAGTCCGCCTGTGCCGACGCCCACCGGATGCAGGGTCTTCAGGATACGCCGCGCCTGGCGCTCGTGAAGACCGGCGGTATTTCGGCCGCCCTTGCCTGCCACCATTGCGAGGGTGCCCCCTGCGCCGAGGTTTGCCCGGTGAATGCCATCGAGCACGATGGCGATCGCATCCACGTCAAGGAGCAGGAGTGCATCGGGTGCAGACTGTGCGCCATCGCGTGCCCCTTCGGAGCCATCCATCCCGATGGCACGTCTATCGCCGGTGTCGCAGGCATGTGCGACCCGACGCCTTCGTATCCTAAGTCCCTGAGCAGCCTGCTTACGTGGGCTCCCGGCCAGTACACCTGCGCTGTCAAGTGCGACCTGTGCGCCTTCGATCCGGACGGCCCGCATTGTGTGGCGGCGTGCCCCACCAAGGCACTGACCGTCATGGGCGGCGCGGCCGATCGCGAGCTCGACGAGGCCAAGCGCCTGCGCTCGATCGAAAACGGTCCCGTCGTCGACGTTACCGCTGTGGCCCAGGGCCTGTCCGAGAAAGCAGAAGGGAGCGTAAACAATGGATAGCATGACGCTGTTTATCGCATCGCTTGCCGTCTCGTGCATCGGTGCGCTCGCCTCGGTTCTGCTGATCAAGGCCGATAACGCCGCCAAGACCGCCGGCTGCCTTATCGGCGCCGTCGCCGCGGTGCTTTCGTTTGTGGCCGGTATCCAGGCCGTGCTGGGCGATGTCACGTCGGTCGACACCATCGTGTTTTTCCCGTTTGCCCATTTCCAGCTGCTGCTCAATCAGCTGTCCGGCCTATTCGTGGCACTCATCTCGGTGCTCGCGTTTGCCGGTTCGATCTACGGCCTCAACTACTTTGATGAGTACCCGGGCAAAAAGGGCCGCGCCGGCTTCTTCTTTAACACCTTCGTGGCGTCCATGATGCTCGTCATCACCGCCGACAACGTGTTTTGGTTCCTGGTCGCCTTTGAGCTCATGTCGCTGACCTCGTACTTCCTGGTCGTGATTGAGGAGAACGAGAACTCCATCCATGGCGGTTGGCTCTACTTTGTGATCGCGCACGTGGGCTTTGTGCTCATCATGGCGAGCTTCCTCACCATGACCAACTTCGCCGGTGGCTCGTTTGCCTTTGCGGATTTCCGCGCCACGCAGTTTAGCCCCGCGGTCGCATCCGTGTGCTTCGTGCTCGCCTTCTTTGGCTTTGGCGCCAAGGCCGGTATCATCCCGCTGCACGGCTGGCTGCCCAAGGCACATCCCGAGGCGCCGTCCAACGTGTCGGCCCTCATGTCCGGCGGCATGATCAAGATCGGTATCTTCGGCATCCTCAAGGTGGGCCTCGACCTGCTCTCCGCCTCGGGCGTTCAGGTCTGGTGGGGCCTTATGGTCATGGTCTTCGGTGCGATCTCGTCGGTCCTCGGCGTGGCCTTCGCCCTGCAGGAGCATGACATCAAGCGCCTGCTGGCCTATCACTCCGTCGAGAACATCGGCATCATTCTGCTCGGCGTCGGCGCCTCCATGGCCGCCATGGCGCTCAACTCGGTCGGCATCGCCGTCCTGGCTCTGATGGCCGCCCTCTACCACACGTTTAACCACGCGATGTTTAAGGGCGAGCTGTTCTTGGGCGCCGGTGCACTGCTGTACTCCACGGGTACGCGCAATATGGAGAAGATGGGCGGCCTGTTCCGTCGTATGCCGGCAACGGCCATCTGCTTCCTCATTGGTGCGCTGGCCATCTCGGCCATCCCGCCCTTCAACGGCTTTGTGTCCGAGTGGTTTACCTACCAGTCGCTGTTCAACGCCGCCATGCAGGGCGACAAGGCCGTTATGATCGTGGCCGTGTTCGCTGCCGTCGCGCTTGCCATTACCGGCGCGCTGGCTGTCACGTGCTTCGTCAAGGCCTATGGCGTCTCCTTTGCCTCCGCGCCCCGCTCCGAGGCCGCGGCCAATGCCAAGGAGGTTCCCGCCCCCATGGTGTTTGCGCAGGGCCTGCTCGCGGCCATCTGCGTCGTGCTGGGCATTGGCGCTCCCGTGATCGCGCCCGTGCTGGTCGATGTCGCCGCGTCCGTGCTGCATCCTTACGGTGGCGTGTTTGCCGCCGAGGGCATGGAGCTCATGAACCAGTACTCCGGCGCTGCCACCTCCACGCCCGCAATCGCCATTGCGCTCGTGGTGCTTGTCGGCCTTGCCTGCGGCTATCGCAAGCTCAAGACCGTCGGTAAGGTGCAGAAGTCCCAGCCGTGGGCATGCGGCTATGCTCCCAACGAGCATATGCCCGTCGTGGCCACGACCTTTGCCTCCGAGGTGTCCTGGTTTATGCAGCCGCTCTACACGCTGCGCGACCGCTGCACGGCCGTCTGCTGGTCCATCGCGCACTTCTTCCAGAAGCTCACCGGTGTGGCCGAGGCTGTGGAGCCCGTACCCGACAAGGTTCTCGTCGATGCCCCGCATAAGGGTGTCGAGAAGCTCGCCGACCTCGCGACTAAGCTCGAGGGCGGCAACTACAGCATCTATATCTGCTACATCGTCGCGGCACTCGTGGTGTTCCTCGTGCTCGCCGTGCAAATGGGTTAAGGAGGGGAGAGCATGAACAACATCGTACTTGCCGTTCTGCAGGGCGTGGTCGTTATGGCCGTCGCGCCGTTCTTCTCCGGTCTCGGCCGCGTGATCCGCGCCAAGATGCACAACCGTCGCGGCCCCAGCATCATGCAGGACTATCGCGACCTGGCCAAGCTCTTTGCGCGCCCCGAGTCCCAGAGCGAGGACGCGAGCTTTGCGCTGCGCATTATGCCGCCGCTGTTCTTCGCCGTCGCCTTTATGCTCGCGATGGGCCTGCCGCTCTTTACGGCGCAAAGCCCCATCCCGGTCTTTGGTGACGCCATCACCATCATGTACAGCCTGGCGCTCGCCCGCTTCTTCTTCGCCCTCTGCGGTGTGGATTCGTCCAACGCCTACGCCGGTATCGGCGGCGTCCGCGAGCTGCTCATGAGCGTGCTCATCGAGCCGTCCATGCTGCTGGCGCTGTTTGCCGCCGCCCTGGTGTGCGGCTCCACCGACATCGCCACCATGGGCCAGCACATCATGACGGGTGCCATCGACGCGCCGGTCGCCGTGATTCTCGCCGGCATCGCCTTTGCGATCGCCTGCTACATGGAACTCGGCAAGCTGCCGTTTGATCAGGCCGAGGCCGAGCAAGAGCTTCAGGAAGGTCCGCTCGCCGAGCTTTCCGGCCCGTCGCTTGCGATGGCCAAGCTCGCCATGTCCATGAAACAGGTCCTGGTCGTCGCCTGGTTCTGCGCGATCTTCGTCCCCTGGGGCGAGCCCGCGGCCGTGGGCGTCGCCGCCGTTCTGGGTGCAGTCATCTTCCTGGTGAAGTGCCTGATCGACTTTGTCGTATGCGGCGTGATCGAGAACTCCTGCTCGCGCTCGCGTTTTAAGGTGCTTGGCAATCAGACCTGGGCCGTCGTGGGCATCGCCGTTCTGGCGTTTGTCTTCGTGGTCGTCGGCGTGTAGGAGAAGGGAGAAACAATGTCATTTGCAGTCAGTCTGTCCCTTCTCGGCTTGGTCGCTATTGCGGCCCCGATGGTGGCCTCGGTGCTCGTCGCCCTGTTCCCCCGTCCGTACGCCAAGTGGTTCAGCGTTTTGGGTGCCGCCGTTTCGACGGTCTGCACCATCGCCCTCGCCGCGAATTTCGCTGGCGCCGGCATGCCCGACACGCAGGTCCCCCTGATCTCGTTTGGGCAGACCCTCGTCATGGGATTCACCTTCGATCGCATGAGCACGCTGCTCGCGCCCGCCTTTGTGGGTATCGGCCTGCTTGTCGTGATCTATTCGATTCCCTATATGAGCGAGAATAACCGTGAGCATCCCGACGCGCCGCGTCGTCGCTTCTACGCGTACCTCGCGACCTTCATCGGCGCCATGGCCGGCCTCGTGTACAGCTCGACCCTTTTGGGCCAGCTCGTGTTCTTTGAGATCACGGGTGCGTGCTCTTGGGGCCTCATTAGCTACTACATGACGCCTACGGCCAAGAAGGCCGGCATGAAGGCCCTGATCATTACGCATATCGGCGCGCTCGGCCTGTATCTGGGCGCCGCCATCGTGTTTGCCCACACCGGCACCTTCGCCATCACCGCGATCGCCGGCCTCGACGCCAAGCTCAAGGCCATCGTCCTTCTGCTGGTGCTCTTTGCCGCTTGGGCCAAGTCCGCGCAGGTCCCCATGTACATGTGGCTGCCTTCGGCCATGGAGGCCCCGACGCCTGTTTCGGCCTACCTGCATGGCGCCTCGATGGTCAAGGTCGGCGTGTGCGTGTTCGCGCGCGCACTCGTCTCTGCCGGCGAGATTCCCGAGATCGTGGGCTGGGTCGCCATTATCGACGCCATGGTCACCATGCTCTTTGGTTTCCTTATGTACCTGCCGCAAAAGGACATGAAGCGCCTGCTGGCCTTCTCCACGATCGCCCAGCTCTCCTATGTGTTCTTTGGTCTGGGCCTTTCGGTCTTTGGCAGCCAGCTGGCCTTTGATGGCGCCGTGTGCCACATCTTTAACCACGCTTTCGCCAAGACGCTGTTCTTCCTGATCGCCGGTTCGTTCTCCTTTACGCTCGGCACGCGTATGCTGCCCAAGCTTCGCGGCATCGTAAAGAAGTACCCGATCTCGGGCGTGGGCTTTGGTGTCGCGGCGCTCGCCATTGCCGGCGTGCCGCCCATGAACACGTTCTTCTCGAAGTTCCAGATCATCGCCGGTGGCTTCTCTGTGGGTGCCGGCAACGTCGCGATCCTGGTGCTCGTGTGCATCATGGTCGCCGAGACCGTCGCCACCTTCGCCTGGTTCCTCAAGTGGATGGGTTATTGCCTGCCCGGCGAGCCGAGCGAAGAGGTCGCTGCGGGAGCCCCGCTTCCCCGCGCGATGGCGTTCGTGTTCATCGTGCTCATCATCATGGTTATCGTCAGCGGCCCGCTTTCGGCCAGCTGGATCGGTTAGGAGGTAGAACGACATGGGTTATTCGATCGTCAACATCCTTGGCGGCCTTCTGATCGTCACGTCCACCATGGTGGTTGTCTCCAAGAACATCAAACATTCCATCCACTGGTATGCGGTGCAGTCGCTGGTGCTCGTGGGGCTTCTCGCCACGCTCGGTGTCACCACCGGTGCGCAGGAGCTGCTTATGTGGGCTGGATCTGCCTTTATCACTAAGGTCGTCCTGGTCCCTTACATCCTCAACCGCGCATACAAGAAGATGGGCGAGCCGAGCGACGCATCGCTCAAGGCCGGCCTTAAGCCCGCATGGGCCATTTGCATCATCGCCGTCGAGGTCGCGATTTGCTTTGCCGTCGTGACGCAGATCAGCCTGCCCACGGCCGAGGTCGCAACGCCTGCGCTCGCCATTAGCTTCGCTCACTTCTTTGTGGGCCTCACCTGCATCATTTCGCAGCGCAACATCATGAAGCAGATCTTTGGATACTGCCTTATGGAAAACGGCAGCCATGTGACGCTCGCGCTTTTGGCCCCCACCGCTCCCGAGATCATCGAGATCGGTATCGCCACCGACGCCATCTTTGCCGTCATCATCATGTCCATCGTCGTGCGTCGCATTTGGGACGACTCCCACTCGCTCGATGCGCGCGACCTGTCCGAGCTGAGGGGGTAGTCCATGGAAACGTTGATTCTCGCCCTGCTCGCGACTCCTTTGGTGCTCTCGCTGGTCATGGCGTTTTTGCCCAAGAACACGTCCTATAACGTGTTTGCCGGTCTCAACCTGGTCTCCGTCGCAGCCGTCCTGGTGCTGTCGATTATGACGGCCGGCGACGTCCTTATGAGCGGCGAAACCGCGAGCGCTCTTGGCCTGTGGTTCCACCTCGATTCGCTGGGCGCCATCTTTGTGCTGCTCATCGGCTTTATCGGTTTTCTTACGGGGCTGTTCTCGCTGCCCTATGTAAAGGCCGATATCGAGGAGGGCTCCATGCCCGCCGAGCGCGCTAAGCAGTATTTTGCGCTGTTTAGCCTGTTCGTGTTCACCATGCTGCTCGCGTGCCTGTCCAACAACATGATCCTCACGTGGGCCGCCGTGGAGGCAACCACGCTTTCCACCGTGTTCCTCGTGGGCATCTACAAGAACAAGACTGCCCTCGAGGCTTCTTGGAAGTATGCGATGGTCTGCACCGCCGGCGTGGCCTTTGGCCTGTTCGGTACGCTGCTGATCTACGCCAACGCCGCCGACGTGATTCCCAACGCCCACGAGGCCGCATTCCTGTCGTGCGTGCTGCCGTACGCCGACCAGTTCGACCCGACGCTCATGCGCCTTGCCTTTGCGTTTATCGTGATCGGCTTTGGCACCAAGGCCGGCCTGTTTCCCATGCACACTTGGCTGCCCGATGCCCACTCCCAGGCCCCGAGCCCTGTCTCGGCCCTGCTCTCGGGCGTGCTGCTTAAGTGCGCCATGCTTGTGATCATGCGCTTCTACGGCTTTACCATCCAGGCCGTGGGCGCCGGGTATCCGCAACTTTTGCTGTTGATCGTCGGCACGCTGTCCATTTTGGTGGCGGCACTTTCGATGTTTCGCCAGGACGACCTCAAGCGCCGCTTTGCGTACTCGTCTGTGGAGAACGTGGGCGTTATCGCCCTGTGCCTGGGTATCGGTGGCCCGCTGGGTATCGCCGCGGCCCTGCTGCACTGCGTGTTCCACGGCTTTACCAAGACGCTTGCCTTCTGCGTGTCCGGCAACATCCAGCACGCCTTTGGCACGCGTAGCCTGGCCAAGATCCAGGGCGTCGTCGAGGTTGCCCCCGCAACCGCCGCGCTTGCCGTCCTGGCGCTGCTCGGTCTTGGTGCCTTCCCGCCCTTTGGCATGTTTATCTCCGAGTTCCTGACTTTTGTCGCCGGTGTCACCGCCGGTCCCATGTGGCTGGTCGTCGTGGTCGCCCTCGGTCTTACCGTGGCCATCTCCGCGCTCACCCGCATCGCACTCAAGTCGGTGTTCGGCCATGCGCCCCAGGGCATGGGCAAGCATGAGGTCCCGGCGCTCATGCTTATCCCCGAAATCATCCTGGCTGTCATGATCTTGTGGTTTGGCATCGCCACCCCGCTGCCTCTCGTGCACGGTGTGGAGACCGCGACCGGCATCGTGCTCGAGCAGAGCACCGAGGAACTTCACGCGACGCCGATGTACCGCGCTGTGTTCGGTACCGAGACCGCTCAGAGCGAGGTGGAGTAACGAATGATTGAAACTGAGAACAAGGTGTATGCCCGTCGCTGCGAGAGCCATGTCGAGGCCCTGCGCCGCGCCGTTCCGGGCTGCATCGAGAAGGTCGAGTGGCAGTGTGAGGACCAGCTGACGATTACCGTCAAGCAGGGCAAGCTGCCCGAGGCCGTCCACTACCTGTATTACGAGCGCTACGGCTGGATTCCCGTGATCATCGGAAACGACGAGCGCAGCCTGTGCGGCCGTTACGCCGTGTACTATGTCATCTCCATGGAGGGGGAGGATCCCGGCTGGGTGACCGTCCGCACCGAGGTCGATCCCGCCAAGATGACGTTCCCGTCTGTGACACCGTTCGTCCCCGCCTGTGTGTGGGGCGAGCGCGAGCTTCGCGACATGTTCGGCCTGATCCCCGAGGGTCTGCCCGACCGTCGTCGCCTGGTGCTGCCCGACGATTGGCCCAGCGGCCTGTACCCGCTGCGCAAGGACTCCATGGACTACCGCTTCCGTCCCGCTCCTGCGAGTGATATGGAAAACTATGAGTTCTTGGCCGATACCAAGGGCAAGGAGACGACGCTTGTCCCCATGGGCCCGTTGCACATTACCTCCGACGAGCCCGGCCACTTCCGCCTGTTTGTTGAGGGCGAAACGATCGTCGACGCCGACTACCGTCTGTTCTACGTGCACCGCGGCATGGAGAAGGTCGCCGAGACGCGCCTGAACTATGACGCCGTGACGTTCCTCGCCGACCGCATCTGCGGCATCTGCGGCTGCGCCCACTCGGTGGCCTATGCCGAGGCCGTCGAGCGCGCCCAGGGCATCCATGTCCCGCCGCGCGCCCAGTACATCCGCGCCATCATGCTTGAGGTCGAGCGTCTGCACTCGCATCTGCTCAACATTGGCCTGGCGTCGCACTACACGGGCTTCGACTCCGGCTTCCAGCAGTTCTTCCGCGTCCGCGAGAAGTCCATGGATCTGGCCGAGAAGCTCTCCGGTCACCGCAAGACCTACGGCCTCAACGTGATCGGCGGCGTGCGTCGCGACATTTTGGCCGAGCAGAAGCTCTCCACGCTCACGACCATCCACCAGCTGCGCTCCGAGGTTCAGGAGCTCGTCGACGTCTTGCTCTCCACGCCCAACTTTATTGAGCGTACGAGTGGCATCGGCATCTTGGATCGCAAGATCGCACGCGACTTCTCGCCGGTCGGCCCGCTCATGCGTGGCTCGGGCTATGCCCGCGACGTGCGCTTTGACCATCCCTTTGACGGCTACGCCGATCCGGACGTCCAAAAGATGCACGCCGCCACGGCCGACACCTGCGATGCCTTCGGCCGTACCGCCGTTCGCATCCAGGAGGTCTATGATTCGATCGACATGATCGAGACCATGCTCGAGAACTGCCCGTCGGGCCCCATCCTCACCACGGATTGGGAGTACACCCCGCACAAGTACGCCATCGGCGCCACCGAGGCGCCGCGCGGCGAGGACGTGCACTGGGCCATGCTCGGCAACAACCAGAAGTGCTACCGCTGGCGCGCCAAGGCCGCCACGTACAGCAACTGGCCGGTCCTGCGCTATATGTTCCGCGGCAACACCGTGGGTGACGCTGCGTTGATCGTCGGCTCGCTCGACCCGTGCTACTCCTGCACCGACCGCGTGACGGTGACCGATGTCGCCGCCAAGCGCGACCACGTGCTCGACAAGGAGCAGTTCGAGAACGTCTGGCGCGACAAGTCTCCGCTTGCGGGCGAGGGCACCATGGCCGCTCCGCTCGATGAGGAGGCGCTCTAATATGCTGAAGCTTTGGAAGGTCAACGCCAAGGCCGGCGACGCGACGGTCAAGTACCCGTTTGCGCCGTTCCCCACCAACAAGGACATGCGCGGCAAGCCCGAGCACAACGCCGAGCTCTGCATCGCCTGCGGTGCCTGCGGCGTGGCGTGCCCGGCCGATGCCATTCGCATGGACACCGACCTTGCGGCCGATACCATCACCTGGTCGATCGACTACGGTCGCTGCATCTTCTGCGGCCGCTGCGAGGAAGCCTGCCCCATGGAGGCCATCAAGCTCACCGAGGAGTTTGAGCTGGCCGTCATGAGCAAGGACGACCTCACCAGCAAAAGCGTCTACACGCTCGAGCATTGTTCGCGCTGCGGTAAGCCGTTTGCCCCGCACAAGGAGATCGACTACGCAAAGCGCCTGCTGCAAAAGGCCGGCGGCATGGAGGCCGAGCAGGCTGCCCGTACCGTCGGTATGTGCCAGGAGTGCAAGCGCGAGCTCGACGCCCTGCGCGCCGCATCGGCCGTAAAGACCGGCAACGCGCACGGCATGGCTGCCAACGAGACGCTTGCGTCCGGCGAGCCCCAGGGCCCCGGCATGGAGTATCTGGGCGGCCACGGCGTGAACCCGGAGTATATCGACCGCGAGCTCAACCCCGATGCGCCCGAGATTCCCGCCGGTCCGGCGCCGGTCGAGGGCATCATCATGGATTTTGATACGAAGGAGGAGTAACCATGGCCGAACCCACGCTTTTGCCCGAGCGGCTTCAGTACCGCCCGACCAAGATCGAGCTCGACGAGAGCATCGAGAAGGCCAAGGCGACCCTTCTTAAGAAGATCAAGCGCTCGGTGTACGTCTACCGTGTTGACTGCGGCGGCTGCAACGGCTGCGAGATCGAGATCTTCGGTTCCATCACGCCCGTCTTCGACGTCGAGCGCTTTGGCATCAAGGTCGTGCCTTCGCCCCGTCACGCCGATGTGCTGCTGTACACCGGCGCCGTGACGCGTGCCATGCGCATGCCGGCCCTGCGCGCCTTTGAGGCCGCACCCGATCCCAAGATTGTGGTGTCCTACGGCGCGTGCGGCTGCACCGGCGGCATCTTCTACGACAACTACTGCGTCTGGGGTGGCACGGATAAGATTCTGCCGGTCGATGTCTATATCCCCGGCTGCCCGCCCAGCCCCGCGCAGACCGTCTACGGCTTTGCCATGGCGCTCGGTCTGCTGGACCAAAAGCTCCATGCCGAGACCACGGTGGAGGCCGCCGGCGAGCAGGCCGATATCCTGCACCCCGGCGTGCCGTACAAGCTGCGCGTTGCCATCGAGCGCGAGGCTCGCGCCATGAGCGGCTACCGTTACGGCCGCGACCTGGCCAACGAGTTTATGGATACGCTCGAGGGCGCGCCCAAGGGCGATATCCGCGGTGCCATGGCGCTGCTCATCGACAAGCAGGATGATCCTCGCCGTGTTGAGGTGTACTCGGCGCTGCAGGATCTGGTGCTGGCCGGAGGTCGCTAGATGGAGCTCACGGACCGCTCTGGTTACTTTGCGGGCCCCGGCATGCTCGGCGGCTCTTTTGGCGATGCCTCGCGCGCGAGCGACGAGGCCGCCGAGGGCGTCGCCGACCCCTGCCTGGGCCACGCGCCCGACCAGGTGGTCTTCTATGAGCTCACGCGTAAGTTTGTGGAGACCGAGGAAGACGTTCCCCAGGAGGCCTGCGACGTGCTGTACTACACGCTCGCCGTGGGCCACCACACCGGCGTGCTCGACTGCTTTGAGCCGCGCCTGTCGGTGCCGGTGGATGTGTTCTATTCGCTCGTCGACGCGCTGCCGGAGGGGGAGGCCAAAACCAAGTTTGAGGCCATCCGCTCCTTTGGTGAGTGCCAGCTCGACAAGGCGGCGGTGCCGTCGCTGCTCGAGGCCTGCGACACGCTGCTCGACGAGCGCGGTTTTCGCGGTTCTGCCAAGGCCGGCATCTCGGTGTTCGATGACGACTTTGGCCTGCATGCCCAGCAGGTCGCGTTTCTGATGAAGTTTCGCGATCTGGTGGAACGCGTGCGCGATGTGTCGGGTGTGTATCTGACGGGAAGGTTGCAGTAATGGGTCGCGTTGTGGATGGATGTGTGAACGGCGCCCCGTTTGCGGGTATCGTGCTCACGGCGGGAAGCGTGCTGCGTGCCGACGATGCCGCCGGCCCCGTGCTCTCCAAAAAGATGGAGGACGCGCCGCTTGCCGGCTGGTACACCATCGATGGCGGTCAGACGCCCGAGGATGACATCATCGAGGTCAAGCGCGAGCGTCCGCCGCGTTTGGTTTTGGTCGATGCCGCCGACATGGCGCTGCCCGTTGGCGCCATCCGTTTGCTCGACAAACGTGACGTGGCCCGCAAGTCGATGTTCACCACGCATTCGCTCCCTTTGTCGATTCTGATCGAGGAAATCGAGCAATCGTGCGAAGATATCGTCTTCATAGGGATTCAGCCGGGCGATACGGAGTTTTACAACCCTATGTCCCCGGAGGTCTTTGACGCCGTCGACGCCGTGTACGACGCCGTGGCCGCCAACGACTTTTCCCACTTTGTCCGCTTGGGACAAGAGCAATAGGAGCGCTTGTCCCTGCTGATTAGGAAAGAAGTGATTGACATGGCAGATTCCAAGGCAGAATATCCCGCTCCCGATTGCCTTGCGCCCGCCGCGATCGAGGCCAAGACCGAGGCCGCCGGCGTGACCAAGGCCAACCTGCCGGTCGCAAAGGCCTTTGTTTTGGCGATGTTCGCCGGTGCGTTCATTGCCTTCGGCGGCCTGTTCTTTACCGTGTTCTTGAGCGATAGCACGCTGGGCTGGGGCGCCCAGCGCGTCGTGGGCGGCCTGTGCTTTTGCCTGGGCCTGGTGCTCGTGCTGGTGTGCGGCGCCGAGCTGTTTACCGGCAATTCGCTTATGGTCTGCGCACTCAAGAGCAAAAAGATCACCCTGGTCCAGATGCTCAAGGCTTGGGTCGTCGTATGGGTCGGTAACTTTGTCGGTGCCCTGTTCATCGTCTTTTTGGTGTACATGGCCGGCATTTACAAGCTCAACGGCGAGGCGGTCGCCAATTCCATGGTGAGCGTCGCCGCTGGCAAGGTGACGGTCGACTGGGTGACGATCTTCTTCCGCGGCATCCTGTGCAACATCTTTGTGTGTCTGGCCGTGTGGATCGGTACCGCCGGCAAGACCGTGGTCGATAAGGTCGTGGGCATTCTGCTGCCCATCGCCGCCTTTGTGGCCTGTGGTTTTGAGCACTGCGTCGCCAACATGTACTTTTTGCCCATGGGCGCCGTGATGCACGCGTGCGGCTATGGCGCCGACGTCGCCGGCGCCGATGCGCTCAACGCTGCGGGCATTGCGTTTAACCTATCCGCCGCCACGCTGGGCAACATCGTGGGCGGCGCGGTTCTGGTCGCGCTCGGCTACTGGTTTATCTACGCCAAGAAGTCCGAGGCGTAAGGTGCCGTCTGTTTGACGTTGGGCCTCCCGCGGGGCGTTGCCGTGCGGGAGGCTTTTTGGGTCTGGGGCTCGTTGCCGGGCTTTTGGCCTGTTGTGTTTGGCTGATGAAAGGGGTAATCGAGATGGCATCTGCTGTGAAGCGTGACGGTCGCGCCGTGGTGACCACATGCGGGGGATGCTATGCCGATTGCGCCTTTGCGGCACGCGTTGAGGACGGTCGCGTGGTGGCCGAGCTGCCGGTGCCGGGGCATCCGTGCGCGGCGCGTGCCCTCTGCGCCCGCGGTCGGCATCGCCTGGCAATGCCGTTTGACGAGCACGACCGCATCATGCACCCCATGCGCCGACGAACTGATGGTTCGGGGTTCGATGCGATTACTTGGGACGATGCGTTTGCGCAGATCGCTGCGCGCCTTGGGGGGATTGTTGACGGGCATGGTCCGCGCGCGCTGGGCATGACGCTCGGCGTTCCCTCGTTCGACCGCTACTGGGCCTATCGCCTTATGCATGCGCTGGGTTCGCCCAACGTATACGGTGCAGACGGTGCCTGCGAGGTAAGCCGACTTACCGGTTGGGAGCACAGCCTGGGCTACAGTCCCGCCTCCGACCTTGCGCATACCGATTGCATTATGTATTTGGGGCGTTCGCTGGTGGATTCGTCGACGATGGGGGCCGTTGATGCGCTCAACGATGCCCGTCGCCGTGGAGCGAAGATTATCGTGGTCGACCCCCGGCGCAGCGGCTCGGCTGCGCTTGCCGACCGCTGGCTGCGCGTACGCCCCGGATGCGACCTGGCCTTGCTGCTGGGCATTGCACATGTGCTCATTGCCGAGGACTTGTACGATCACGAGTTCCTGACCCGCTATACCACGGGTTTTGACGAGCTGGCGCAGGCGGCCGCTGCTTGGACGCCCGAGTGGACTGAGTCGATGTGCGATGTGCCGGCGGACGATATCCGAGCGACTGCGCGTGATTTGGCTGCCGCCGCGCCTGCCGCTGTGGTGGATGCGGGCTTTCATGGTGGCATCGGTATCGCGTATGCGAACAGTACCCAGACGGCGCGAGCTATCTGCATGGTCGATGTGCTGCTGGGCTGTATTGGACATGTGGGCGGCGTGCTCAATCCGCCCACGCCGCTTGTGTTGGGCGACCTCGATCCCACGCGCTTTACGACGCCGCCGGTGCCGCGTGAGCCTAAGTTGGGGTCCGCGCGCTATCCGCTGGTCGATCCGGTGCGCGGCCTGTGCACGACCATCGGTCAGTCGATTCTTGCCGGCGATTTGCGTGGGCTTATCGTCTATGCCAGTAACCCCGGTGCGGGCTATGGCAACGCGCAGGCATGGTTGGGCATCTTGCAGCAGCTCGACTTGCTCGTGACGATTGATATTCGCTGGTCCGAGACGGCGCGTGCGTCCGATTTCGTGCTGCCCGATGTGACGTATCTGGAGGCCGACCGCGGCGTGGGAACGGTCGTGGGCCGCAACGACGCGCGCGTGTTCTACCGTAACGCCGTGCTGCCCGTGCTGCATGACGACACGCGTCCCGGTCGGGAGATCTTTGCCGGTCTGGCGCAGGCCTGCGGCGTGGGTGAGTACTTTCGGTTTACGTCCGACGATCTGGCGGCTGCCCAGGTGGCGCCGTTTGGGATCGATCTGGACGAGCTCAAGGAGCGCGGCTGGGCCGACACAGGTGTTGCGTTGCCGTCGCGTACGGGCGAGCCGGTGATCCCCTTGGATGGCGGCAAAATTGCGCTGGCAAGCGACGTATGGGAACGAGCTGGTCTGGGTCGCGTGCCCAACTGGATCGCTCCCATGGTGGAGCCTGGCCCGGGGATGTTTCGCCTCATTAGCGGCAACCGTCCCTTTGAGTCGCACACCTCGCGAAGGCTTGCGGCCCAAGGTGCCGCCGAGGCTGGATCGGACCTGGATGCCGTGCAGATGAATGCCGATGCCGCTGCTCGCATGGGTATTGCCGACGGCGAGATCGTCGAACTCGTGAGCGATATGGGCCGCGACCGCGTGCGCGTGGAGACGACGCCGTATCTGCATCCGGCGTGCATCTTTACGTCGGCCGCCCCCGGCGGACGTTCGTTTAGCGCCGATGCCGGCGGTGCTCAAGCCTTGGGCGTCGGTCCACTCGACCATACACCGTTGCGTTGGGACCCGTTGACGGGCGCCGCGCTCACCCAGGAAAACGCCGTTTGCGTGGAAAAGATCGCGGCGCGCGAGGATAATAGCGATTGATTGACTCAGCCGATCGAATTGGCTGATTGTTTGACGTTCGAACGATTGATTCACCTTTGGTTTTGAAAGGCCGCACATGAGCGATAGCCAGAACATGTCCGATGAGGTACGCGCCCGCTTGCGCGCCATTCCTTCCGTTAACGAGTTGCTCGCCGAGTGGCCGGTTGTGAAGGCGGCGGGGGAGACCTGTGACGCGGTGGTGCATTCCGCTGTCACGGCCGAGCTCGACGAGGAGCGCGCCGCCATTCGTGCCGGCGCCGACCCGCGCTCTAAGCGCGACCTTGCTTCGGCCATCGAGTGGCGTGCGCACCGCTCCGCGCTGCCGAGCCTGCGCCCTGCCGTCAACGCTACGGGCGTGGTCATCCATACCAACCTGGGTCGAGCCCCGCTCGCGGAGTCGGCGGCAAAGGCCGTGGCCGAGGTCGCGCGCGGCTACAGCACGCTCGAATACAGTGTGGACACCTGTTCGCGCGGGTCGCGCAAGGAGCACGCCGCGCAACTGATCCGCTCGCTCACCGGTGCCGAGGACGCGCTTGTGGTCAACAACAACGCCGCCGCGGTGCTGCTGGTGCTGGCGACTCACGCTGTGGGCAAGGAGGTTATCGTCAGCCGCGGCGAGCTCGTCGAGATCGGCGGCAGCTTCCGTATCCCCGATGTCATGGCGGCTTCGGGCGCCAAGCTCGTCGAGGTCGGAGCCACCAACCGCACGCATTTGAGCGACTACGAGCGCGCCATCACGCCCGATACGGCGATGATCCTTAAGGTCCATCCTTCCAACTATCGCATCGAGGGTTTCCACGAGGAGGTAGGCTCTCGGGAGCTTGCCACCCTGGCCCACAAGCATGGTCTGCTGTTCTACGAGGACCAGGGCTCGGGCGCGCTTCTGCCCGATGACATCCTGGTGCGCGGCGGTGAGGAGCCCACGCCGGCTTCGGTCGCGGCGGGACTCGATATCGTTTCGTGCTCGGGTGATAAGCTGCTGGGCGCCGCGCAGGCGGGCATTATCATGGGCCGTCGCGATCTGGTCCAGGCCTGTGGGTCGCATCCGCTTATGCGTGCCCTGCGCCCGGGCAAACTGGCTCTGTCGGCGCTCGAGGCCACGCTGCGTATCTACATGGACGGGGCGGATGTGGCCCATCGTGAGGTGCCGGTGCTCAACATGCTTACGCTGCCGCAGGCTCATCTGGAGCGTCGCGCGCGTAAGCTGCGCGATCGTATGGTCGCCGGCCTCGATAAGGTTGGTTGCCCGTGCGCTGTTCAGGTGGAGATCGTCGAGGAATCGTCGACCCCCGGTGGCGGCTCGCTGCCTACCGTGGAACTGCCCACGATGTGCGTTGCTGTCTGCCCAGTCGACGGGTGCCTGTCCGTCGACGCGCTCAAGCGCTCACTCGTCCAAGATTTCGACACACCGGTTGTCACGCGCGCCTCGCACGATCGCGTCCTGTTTGACGTACGCACGCTCGTGGGTGACCGCGATATCGAGACGGCGGCATCGACGCTCGTCGCGTGCGTTAAGAAGGCGATTGCTCGATGAGTGAGGTTCAAGCGCTGGTGGAGTGTCCCGTTATCGTTGGCACGGCGGGCCACGTCGACCACGGTAAGTCGGCACTGATCGAGGCGTTGACCGGCAAGAATCCCGACCGTCTGGAGGTCGAGCGCCGTCGCGGTATGACCGTGGAGCTTGGCTTTGGCGAGCTGGCGCTGCCGAGCGGCAAGATCGTCGGCCTGGTCGACGTGCCGGGCCACGCGCATTACCTGCGCGCCATGGTGCAGGGTGCCACGGGCATTGATGTTGCCGTGTTGGTGGTCTCTGCCGTCGAGGGCGTGATGCCGCAGACCCGCGAGCACGTGCATGTGCTGGAGCTGCTGGGCGTTACGCATATGGTGGTCGCGCTGACGATGTGCGACCTTGCCGATGCCGAGATGACCGAGCTTGCCGAGCTCGATGTCGATGACTTTTTGTCGGGTACCGTGTTTGCGGGCGCGCCGATTGTGCCCGTGTCGTCTAAGACAGGCGAGGGGATCGACGGGCTGCTTGCGGTGCTCGACGAGCAGGTAAGTGCCCGCTGGGATGCCTGCCGCGACCGTGCCGAGTGCACCGATGCCGCGCCGCGCCTGCCGATTGACCGCTGCTTTACGATTAAGGGCGTCGGCACTGTTGTAACGGGAACGCTGCACGATGCGCCGGTTGCGGTGGGCGACGAGCTGATGGCTTTGCCGTCGCGTACGGTCTGTCGCGTGCGCGGGATTCAGGTGCATGGCGATACGCCGCGCGCGCTGCCTGGTCAGCGTGTGGCACTCAACCTAGTTGGTGACGGTGTCGCGGCGCTTGACCGTGGCGAGATGCTGGGCGTGGCGGATCGCTTTGGTCAGACGTTGCGCTTTATGATGACGTTCACCTACCTGGGCCGCGAGGGTGCCAAGCCGCGTGTGCTAGAGTCGGGCGCGCGCGTGCATGTGATGGCCGGTACGGCCGAAGTCGTCGGCCGCATCATGCTTTTGGAGGGTGAGGCCCCCATGGCGGTGGGCGAGACCCGTACCGTGCAGGTGCGCCTGGAGGAGCCACTGCCGCTGCGCGCCGGAGACCATGCCGTGGTGCTGTCGTATTCGCCCGTTATGCTCATCGGCGGCGGGCGCGTGCTGCTATCGCGCTGCCGTCGCTCGCGCGAGCTTGCTGAAGGGGAGCGTGCACTGTATACAGCGCTCGAGTCCGGCGATATCGCGGGCGGTGTGGGCGCTTGGCTGGCGCTGCAGATGCTGCCGGTTTCGGCGGTTGATGTTGCCGAGGCTTTGGATCTTGGTGTCGGCGAGGTCGATGCCGCACTGCGCGGGTTGGTGTCGCAGGGCTCCGTTCGCAAGCTTGACGCGGGTGATGCTGACCTCTTGGCGGACGCCATGGTGCTCGATGCCGCGATGGATGCATTGGCGGCGACCCTGTCAGCCATGCATACGGCGTCTCCCAAGGAGACGGGCTTTACGCCCGGCGCCGTTGCCCATGCCGCCTGGCCCGCTGCGGATGAAGCCGTCGCCGCGGCTCTGATTGCCGAGGGCTGCTCGCGTGGCGTGTGTGCCTCCGAGGGCGCCGAGGTGTTCGACCCGCACTCCGCTGCCGCCGCGGCGCGTTTGGTGCGCGAGGCCTGCGAACGTATCGTTGCCTTGCTGGACGAAGCCGGCTTCGATGCACCGACATTGCCCGAGGTTGGCGAGCAGTTGCAGCTCGATCGCGACACCATGACGCGTGCCCTGCGCGAGCTTTCGCTCAACCGCTCGATCGTTAAGGTCGAGCGCGACGTTGCCCTGTCCGCTGCCGCCGAGGCCCATGCGCGCGAGCTTGTTGCCGCTGCCATTGAGGCAGCCGGCGGCGCTGCCACCACGAGCGTGCTGCGCGAGGCCCTGGGTGTGTCGCGCAAACGTGCCATCAGCATCTTGGAACACCTGGATGCCGTGCGCTTTACGGTGCTCGACAAGGATGCCGGCGGCCTGCGCTCCCTGCGCTAGATCGGCTGCTCGGTTTGGTAAAATACCGCCGCACTTGGGAACGGATGGGCTCCGGTGGGCTCCGCGGTCCTCAAAACCGTTGCGAGGCGTGCAAAACGTCTTGGATGTGTTCGATTCGCATACGTTCCCGCCATACGCTACCAGCGCTTTTGTGCTCGCGGTCTTGCTGCGTGCCGCAAAGGCGCTGTTTTGTTTTTGCACGAGCTTTTCGTAGCGCCGCTATTTTGGCGGCTGTATTTAGCTTCGTGCACCGGGTTTCGAGCATGCCGATGGAGGTGTTTTGCCGTATGACTACCGTAAGACGTGCCGATCTTTCTTGTGTCGTCCAGGCGGGTGGGCTGTCCTCGCGCATGGGCTGCGATAAGGCGCGCATGGCGTTTTGCGGCGAGCCGCTCATCGAGCGCGTGCTGGGCCGGCTGGCGCCAGTTGCCGGCGAGTTGGTCGTGACGACGTCGCGTCCCAGCGAGCTCGCCTATCTTGAGGAGCGCGCGTTTGGCGGCCTGGTGCCGCGTGTGGTGGCGGACCTTGAAGGCTCGGCGGGCGCCATGCGCGGCATCGCGAGCTCGTTGGCTGCGGCTCGGCTGCCTCTCGCGGCGATCGTTGCCTGCGATATGCCGTTTGTCTCGCCGGAACTCATCGGCGCGCTTGCTGGTCATGTTGAGGCTGAGGCGCTCGACGTGTGCGTGCCGCGCGAGGAGCGGGGGATTGAGCCGCTGTGCGCCGTCTGGCGTCGTGACGCGTGTGCGCCGGTTGCCCAAGAACTGCTCGCCGGTGACCGTCAGCGAATCCGCTGCCTGATCGACCGGGTGAACGCCGGGTATTTGGACGAGCCTCAGATTGTCGCGGTCGCCGGCTCGACGCTCTGCTTCGAGAACGTCAATACGCCCGAGGAGTTTGCGGCGGCCGAGTTACTCGCCTAGACGATTGGAGTTGCCATGTCTCACGATATTTGTCCCGACACGGGAGAACCTTGCACTTGCGATGGGTCCGAACCCTGTACCTGCGGTTGCAGTGGCTGTGGACATACTGCGGAAGAGGAAGCGGCCGCCGCGGCGTATCGTGATGCACACCGCGAAGGCCCGTCCGGTGATGCTCTCGACCATGAACGCAAGATCATCGTTTCGTTCGATAGCACCTTCGATGTGATGGAATGCGAGCAGCTGTGCCTTGCCGCCGGTGTGCCCGGGCGCATCATGCCGCTGCCCGGCTCCATCACCGCCGGCTGCGGGCTGTGCTGGGCCATGCCGTTCTCCGGCGATGCGCTCGCCGCCTTCCGCGCTGCCATCGAAGGCCGCATAACCCCCGCCGACTACCATCAGCTCGTCCTCTAACCACCAACATCACCACAAAGGTGCCTGTCCCCAATGTGGTGGCTTGGAACACGTGGACGAAACAGGTTTGAAACACGGGTTTTGCATGTCAGGCACTCAAAAACGCCTCTACCTGCATCGTAATCAAAACGAAACATCTGCTCGTCGGCTTATGCGAAACTTTCCCGCAACAGTGCGATATTATCCATACACGATAAAGTTCGCGGCGCATAGGGTGCCGCGACCAACATTTTTCGTTTCCCATCATTGGAGGAAGCATGAGCTACACGCAGAAAGTTCTCGAAGAGCTCAAGGCCCGCTATCCCGAGCAGCCTGAGTTCATCCAGGCCGCGACCGAGATCCTCGGCACCATCCAGCCGGCGCTCGACGCCCACCCCGAGTACGAGGAGGCCGCCCTGCTGGAGCGCCTCGTCGAGCCTGAGCGTATCGTCATGTTCCGTGTTCCCTGGGTCGACGACCAGGGCAAGGTTCAGGTCAACCGCGGTTACCGTGTCGAGTTCAACTCTGCCATTGGACCCTACAAGGGCGGCCTGCGCTTTAACCCGACGGTCACTCTGGGTATGCTCAAGTTCCTGGGCCTGGAGCAGATCCTCAAGAACAGCCTGACCACCCTGCCCATGGGCGGCGGCAAGGGCGGCTCCGACTTTGACCCCAAGGGCAAGTCCAACAACGAGATCATGCACTTCTGTCAGTCCTTCATGACCGAGCTCTATCGCCACATCGGCCCCAACACCGACGTTCCCGCCGGCGACCTGGGCGTTGGCGGCCGCGAGGTTGCCTACCTGTTCGGTCAGTACAAGCGCCTGACCAACGAGTGGACCGGCGTCCTTACCGGCAAGGGCCTCTCCTTTGGCGGCTCGCTTGCCCGTACCGAGGCCACCGGCTACGGCCTGGCCTACTTTGTGGACGAGTACCTCAAGAGCCGCGGCGACTCCTTCGAGGGCAAGAACGTCGTCGTTCACGGCTCCGGCAACGTCGCCATCTACGCCGTCCAGAAGGTCTCCCAGCTCGGCGGCAAGGTGCTGGCCTGCTCCGATACTCACGGCTGGGTCGAGGATCCCGACGGCATCGACTACACCGTGCTCGAGCACGTCTACAACAAGAAGCGCTCCGGCCACGACAAGGGCGTTACGCTCGCTATGTACGTTGACGAGAAGCCCAACGCCGTGTGGCACGAGGGCGACGGCCGTGGCGTTTGGCAGCTGCCCTGCGACATCGCGCTGCCCTGCGCTCGCGAGAACACGCTGCTGCTCGAGGACGCCCAGGCGCTCGTCGCCAACGGCTGCAAGGTGGTCGGCGAGGGCGCGAACATGCCCACGACCATCGAGGCCACGACTTACTTCCAGGAGAACGGCGTTGCCTTTATGCCCGGTAAGGCTGCCAACGCCGGCGGCGTGCTCGTGTCCGGCCTGGAGATGAGCCAGAACGCCGAGCATCTGTCCTGGACCTTCGAGGAGGTCGACGGCAAGCTCGAGCAGCTCATGCGCGGCATGTTCCACAACGTGGACGACACCGCCAAGGAGTACGGCCAGGAGGGTAACTTTGTCATGGGCGCCAACATCGCCGGCTTCCTGAAGGTCGCCGACGCCATGCTCGCCCAGGGCGTCTGCTAAATCTTCGCTCGACATAGCATGTGATGAGGCTTCCAGCCATTCCGGCTGGGAGCCTTTTTTGATCCGTTGGGGACGGAGGAAAACGGATCATTATGTCTCGGCCCTCTGCCGGCCGCCCCTTAAGTTGCGGTGAAATACGGACTGTTGGGCGCCCTAAGCCCGACAAACAGTCCGTATTTCACCGCAAGTTATGGATGGGAGGGAGGTTTTTGTGCTGTGGAAGGTCGCGGCCCTTCGTTTGGTACACTTAAAAGTACTGGACAAGTGAAGAGATGGGGGAGAACGTGCTCAAGTTCGGTACCTACGTCCGCGTTGGAAACGCGGCCGAAGCCTATGAGCTCTTACAGAAGAACCGCAACAACAAGATTGTGGGCGGCGGCATCTGGATGCGCCTGGGTTCGCGTCGCGTGGCGACGGCGATTGACCTTTCGGCCTGCGGACTCGATCAGATCGAGGAGACCGAGACCGAGTTTCGCATCGGTGCCATGTGTACCCTGCACCAGCTCGAGCGTCATGCCGAGCTCAACGCGCTTGTCAACCATGTCTTTGAGTTCGCCGTCCACGATATCGTGGGCGTGCAGCTGCGTAACACCGCCACGGTGGGCGGCAGCATTTACGGTCGCTTTGGTTTCTCGGACGTGCTCTCGGCATTTTTGGCGCTCGATTCGTACGTTGAGTTGACGGGCGCCGGCCGCGTGCCGCTCGCCGAGTTCGTGGACATGGGCTACGTGCGCGACGTGATCGAGCACGTGGTGGTCGTTAAGCACGATTACCGCGCAAGCTATGAGGCCGTGCGCAAGGCCGCGACCGACTTCCCCTCCTTAAACGTCACCGCCGCCTGGTGGGACAACAGCTGGCATGTCACCGTGGGCGCCCGCCCGCTGCGCGCGTCCCTGCTGCGGGGCGAGGCATGCGGCCTGGTGAACGAGCAACCTTCCGAGGACGAGCTGCGCGCACTGGCCGCATCCGTGCGTGCCCTGAGCTACGGCACTAACTTGTGGGGCTCGGCTGACTACCGCCGCCGCATCTCGGCCCCGCTGGCGATTCAGGCTGTACGTCGTGCCGCCGGCATCGAGCTTTCGGCCGCGCTTGCCCGCGAGCTCGAGACCGTGCAAGTGCCTAAGTTTGCCACGGACGAGTATTCCTGCCGCCGCGTGCCCGGCGTCGATTCTAGCGAGGTGCGCTAATGGCTGCCAAACTCATCGATCTTTCCTTTACGCTCAACGGCCGCAAGGTCAAGGTTCAGATTGCCCCCGATACCATGCTCTTTGCACTGCTGCGCGAGCAGGGTTGCGCATCGGTGCGCTGCGCCTGTGAGACCACCAACTGCGGCCTGTGCACGGTGTGGCTCGATGGCGATCCGGTGCTGAGCTGCTCGGTTCCCGCCGCGCGCGTCGAGGGCCGCTCCATCACCACCCTCGAGGGCCTCAAGGCCGAGTCCGAGGCGCTCGCCCGCGCAATGGCTGCCGAAGGTGCCGAGCAGTGCGGTTTTTGCGCCCCCGGCCTCATCATGAACGTGCTGGCGCTTGCCCGCGCCGCCAAGGAGGACCCGAGCCTCGTTGCCACGCGCGAGGAGCTCTCGCGCCAGCTCGCCGGCAACCTCTGCCGCTGCAGCGGCTACGAGAGCCAGCTGCGCGCCATCGTGCGCTTCCTTAACGAGTCCGGCGTTCAGGTGGGCTTTGAGATGCCCGAGCTGCCGGTCAACGACACCAGCTGCGACGGTGTCTCGTACAAGCAGATTACCCACAAGCAGCCCAAGAAGGACTCGAAGGCCCTGCTTGAGGGGCGTCCCGTCTACACGGGCGACCTGGTGCCCGCCGGCGCCCTGATCGTCAAGCTCAAGCGCAGCCCGTATGCCCGCGCCAAGATCCGCTCCATCGATACGTCGCGCGCCCTGAAGGTGCCCGGCGTGGTGGGCGTCTACACCTACGAGGACGTGCCCAAGCGCCGCTTTACCATTGCCGGCCAGAGCTATCCGCAGCCGAGTCCCTACGACCGCCTGATTCTCGAGAACCTCGTGCGCTATCAAAACGAGGAAGTGGCGATCGTCGCCGCCGAGACTGAGGAGGCCGCCGACAAGGCGCTCAAGCTCATCAAGGTCGACTACGAGGTGCTCGAGCCCCTGCTCGACTTTACCCAGGCGCTCGATAACGACATCGTGGTCCACCCCGAGGGCGACGTAACCTTTATGTTCCCGCAGGGCGGCGACGTTGCTCGCAACCTGTTGTGCAGCGGCACCAGCGATTTTGGCGACCTCGACGAGGCATTCGCCCAGAGCGACATCGTCTTTGAGCGCACCTACACGAGCCAGGCCACGCAGACCGCGCCCATGGAGACCTTCCGCGCCTTCGCGACGACCGATGCGTTCGGCCGCATCTCGGTGACCACCTCGACGCAGGTGCCCTTCCACGTGCGCCGCATGGTCGCGCAGTCGCTCGACATTCCGCAGTCACAGGTGCAGGTCATTAAGCCGCGCATCGGTGGCGGCTTTGGCTCCAAGCAGACGGGCTGCTGCGAGATCTTCGTGGCGTTCGTCACTCAGCAGACCGGCCGTCCAAGCTATTGCTGCTACACCCGCGAGGAGACCATCACTGCGGGCAACTCGCGCCACCAGATGCAGATGACCGTTAAGCTGGGCGCCATGAACGACGGCACCATCACGGCCATCGATCTGCATACGCTGTCCAACGCCGGTGCTTATGGCGAGCACGCTACCACGACGATCGGCCTTTCGGGCCACAAGAGCCTGCCCATCTACAACCACGTGAAGGCGAGTCGCTTTAGCTGGGACGCCGTCTACACCAATACCAACCGCGGCGGCGCGTATCGCGGCTACGGTGCCACCCAGGGCCAGTTTGCCGTCGAGAGCGCCGTCAACGAGCTTGCCGACATGCTGCACATGGATCCCGCCGACCTGCGCCTTAAGAACATCGTGCGCGAGGGCGAGATCATGCCGCAGTACTACAACGAGAAGCTCAACGCCTGCGCGCTCGACCGCTGCCTGCTTCGCGCGATGGACATGATCGGCTGGCGCGACAAGCCGCTGGCCGTGGACCTGGGCGACCGCGTGCGTGCTCTGGGCTGCGCGCTCACCATGCAGGGCTCGGGTATCTCCAATGTGGATATCGCCGGCATCGACATGCGCCTTGAAGAGGACGGCTTCATTACCATCGGCACCGGCGCCACCGATAACGGCATGGGCGTCGACACGATCCTGGCGCAGATCGCCGCCGAGGAGCTGGGTGTGGAGAGCTCGCTCATTGTGGTACGCGGCGTGGACACCGATGTGTCGCCGTTCGACGCCGGCTCGTACGCGAGCTCGGGTACGTACGTGACGGGCCTTGCAGCCAAGAACGCCGCGACCGAGCTGCGTGAGAAGATTTGCGCCAAGGCCGCCCAGATGTGGGACGTGGACGCCGCCGACGTGGTCTTTGATGGCCAGTACGTGCGCCTGTCCGACGAGCGTGCCGCGCGCGAGCAGAACCGCTACCTCACGCTGCGCGACTTTGCCAACCTGTGCGTCAAGAATATCGCAGGCGGCGACGCGCTCACCTCGCACGCCTCTGCCTGCCTGCCCGTTTCGCCTCCGCCGTTTATGGCCGGTATTGCCGAGGTCGAGGTCGACAAGGCCACCGGCAAGGTGGCTGTGGTGGACTACGCGGCGGCCGTCGACTGCGGTACCGTGATCAACGAGGCGCTCGCGCGCGTCCAGGCCGAGGGCGGTATTGCCCAAGGTATCGGCCACGCGCTCTATGAGATCGTCGAGCACGACGATCGCGGCCGCCTGCGTACCGGCAACTTTATGAGCTACAAGCTGCCCACGCGCCTGGATATCGGCAGCATTCGCGTGGCCTTTGAGCCGAGCTACGAGCCGACGGGCCCGTTTGGCGCCAAGTCGATCGGCGAGGTCGTCATCAACACGCCGCTCGCCGCCGTGGCCTCGGCCGTCGCACACGCCACCGGACACCAGGTGCGCTCGCTGCCCATCACGCCCGAGAAGGCCCTGCTGGGGGAGTAGCGGGTCAGCGAACAAGTCGTAATTGGCGGGGCGGGGCAACTCGCCCCGCCTTTTGCACTCGTGGTGAGGTCGTGAGCCTGTAAAACGTGTGCGTGCGCTTGTCGCTCGTATCTGCTATCATTCCTAATCTGTGCGCTCATGCGGGCGTGGCGGAATTGGTAGACGCGCCAGATTTAGGTTCTGGTGGGATTCCCGTGAAGGTTCGAGTCCTTTCGCCCGCACCAACGCACCCGCGTTGGCTTATGCCCTCGCGACGCTTGTTGCATAAAGGTACCAGCACCTCAGATAAGCTGGGCAGTATGAGGAGGAACGTGTTGAACATCACCGCTTCTGACGTCAAGGACGCCAAGCTCACCGCTACGGTCACCATCCCGGCCGCCGACGTCGACGCCGCGATCAAGAAGGCCTACAAGGAGACCGCCAAGAAGTACCGCTTCCCGGGCTTCCGCGCCGGTAAGGCCCCCCGTCCGGTCATCGACTCTGCTCTTGGCACCGAGGCTACCCTCGCTCAGGCCACCAACGACCTGATCGCCGCCAACGAGCCCGCCGTCCTCAACGAGCTGGACATCGTCCCCACCAAGAACGGTGACTACAAGGAGCTCGACCTCGCCAAGGATCACGAGGACTACACCTACACCGTCGAGTTCTCCCTGCGTCCCGCTGCTGAGCTCTCCTCCTTCGACGCTGTCGAGATCGAGATGCCCCCTGCGGAGGTCACCGAGTCCGAGATCAACAACCAGGTTGAGATGCTCCTCAACTACCGTGCCACCTTCGAGGACGTCGAGGGTCGCGCCATCGAGGCTGACGACTATGTGACTGTCGATCTCAAGGCCGTCGAGAACGCCGACAACTTTGCTGCCGAGGGCCGCATGCTCATCGCCGGTAGCGACAGCAACCCCAAGGAGTTCAACGAGGCCCTGATCGGCGCCAACGTTGACGACGTCAAGACCGTCACCTGGACCGACGAGGTCGAGGAGGGCGAGGAGGCCGAGACCCACACCGTCGAGGTCACCGTCAAGGGCATCAAGGTCCGCAACACCCCCGAGCTCACCGACGAGCTCGTCAAGTCCGACTTTGGCTTTGACAGCATCGACGCCATGCGCGACGCCATCAAGATCGAGATCGAGCAGGACAAGGCTTCCCGCCTCCCGGCCGAGAAGGAGAACCGTTGCGTCTCCGCTCTCGCCGAGCGCCTGCAGCTCGATGAGATGGACGCCGACTATGAGCAGTCCGTCTTTGAGGAGCTTGGCCAGAACTTCCTGTCCAACCTCGCTGCCCGCGGCATGACGCTCGACACCTGGCTGCCCGCTTCCGGTCTGACCATGGAGCAGTTCATCGGCGACCTGCACAAGCAGGCCAACGACGTTGCCCGTGAGTCCCTGGCTCTCGACGCCCTCGCCCGTGAGCTCAAGATCGAGGTCACCGAGGACGACGTCAACGCCGAGTTCGAGAAGGCCGGCGTCAAGGACGTCGAGACTTCCAAGGCTGAGTTCATCGCCGATGGCCGTATGCCTGCCGTCCGCGAGTCCATCCGTCGCTCCAAGGCCGTCGACCACCTGGTCGAAAACGCCAAGGTGACCGAGGTCGACGAGACCGCCAAGGACGCCGAGTAATTCTCGCCACCTTGCCCGCGAGCGCATGCGTGCGCCCGTGATGGGGTAAAGTTATACACCGGTTATCCGGTAGCTTCGTACGGTGCCAGCCAATGCATAGCATGCGGGCACCGTACGTTTATCTAGAACCAATTTGGTCCGCAAGAGAGAAATGGAGATGCGTATGATCGCTAAGTTCGATTCCGCCCTCGTGCCATACGTTATCGAGCAGACGCCGCGCGGCGAGCGCAGCTACGATATCTATTCGCGCCTGCTCAACGACCGCATCATCTTCTTGGGCGAGGAGATCAACTCCGTCAGCGCCAACCTGGTCGTTGCCCAGCTGCTGCATCTTGAGAGCCAGGATGCCGAGAAGGATATCTCGCTCTATATCAATTCGCCCGGTGGCGAGGTCTACTCCGGCCTGGCAATTCTGGACACCATGAACTTCATTAAGCCGCAGGTCTCCACCATCTGCGTCGGTATGGCCGCGTCTATGGCCGCTGTGCTGCTTTCGGCCGGAGCCAAGGGTAAGCGCTTCTGCCTGCCTCACTCCAAGGTTATGATTCACCAGCCCAGCGGCGGTGCCCAGGGCCAGCAGACCGAGATCGAGATCGTGGCCGAGGAGATCAAGAAGACCCGCCGCGAGCTCAACCAGATCCTGTCCGACGCCTCTGGCCAGCCCATCGAGAAGGTCCAGGCCGACACCGAGCGCGACAACTACCTGACCGCTGCCGAGGCCCTCGACTACGGCCTGATCGACCGTATCGTCACCTCGCGCGACCTTGCCGCGAAGGACGCCTAGGATGGCCGGTAACATGCAGGACAACTTTGACGAGAACGGCAACCCCATCCGCTGCTCCTTCTGCGGAAAAGAGCAGGGGCAGGTTCGCCGCCTTGTAAAGGGTCCGACCAACATCTTTATCTGCGACGAGTGCGTCGCCGCCTGTTCCGAGATTTTGGAGGAGTCGCTGGCTTCGGACTTTATGGACGCCGCCCGCAACGGCAAGCTGCCGGGCTTCCTCAACGATCACGGCCAGGCTGCATCCCAGCCCGCCGTGGACCCCGAGTCCGAGGGCTTTGAGCTCGAGGACGACCGCCAGGTCATTACGCATGTGCCGACGCCGCATGAGATCTATGACGAGCTTTCGGCCTATGTCATGGGCCAGGAAGACGCCAAGCGCGCCATGTCGGTTGCCGTGTACAACCATTACCGCCGCGTGATCGAGGGCGGTGCTGCGCTTTCGGCCTTTGACGACGGCTTGGATTCGCAGCTCGACGATGATATGGACGAGGTGGAGCTCGCCAAGTCCAACATTCTGCTGCTCGGCCCCACCGGTACCGGTAAGACGCTTCTGGCGCAGACGCTCGCGCGCATCCTCGAGGTGCCGTTTGCCATCGCCGACGCCACCGCGCTCACCGAGGCTGGTTACGTGGGCGAGGACGTGGAGAACATCCTGCTCAAGCTCATCAATGCCGCCGATGGCGATATTGAGCGCGCGCAGGTCGGCATTATCTACGTGGACGAGATCGACAAGATCGCCCGCAAGGCCGAGAACCTCTCCATCACCCGCGATGTTTCGGGCGAGGGCGTTCAGCAGGCGCTGCTTAAGATTCTTGAGGGTACGGTGGCAAGCGTTCCGCCCACCGGCGGCCGCAAGCATCCCCAGCAGGAGCTGCTGCAGATCGACACGACCAACATCCTGTTCATCTGCGGCGGTGCCTTTGTTGGTCTGGACAAGATCATCGCCGACCGCGTGGGCAACAAGGGCGTGGGCTTTAACTCCGAGATTGCCGGCCCCACCTCGGTCGATGAGAACGACCTGCTGCGCCAGGTGCTCCCGCAGGACCTCAACGCCTTTGGCATGATCCCCGAGTTTGTGGGACGTACGCCTGTCGTCACCCAGACGCAGGCGCTCGACGAGGACGACCTGGTGTCGATCCTGACTGAGCCCAAGAACGCCGTGGTGCGTCAGTACCGCAAGATGTTCCAGCTCGAGGACGTTGAGCTTGAGTTTGAGGACGCCGCCCTGCACGAGATCGCCCGCATGGCGCTTGCCCGCAAGACCGGCGCCCGCGGCCTGCGCTCCATCTGCGAGGACGTGCTGCAGCAGACGATGTTCGACCTCCCCAGCGAGGAGGGCGTCACTAAGGTCATCGTGACCGAAGCCTCCGTAAAGGGCGATGAACAGCCCCAGCGTATCTACGGCTAAACCAGCCTAAAACGTGTTTGCAAATAGCCTCTGACCATTCGCGGTCGGAGGCTATTTTATATATGCGCAATAACCCCAACTACCTGTGTTATTCTGTGTGTTTGTTTAAGCCTCAGCGAAGTCATATCAGACTGAAGTAATCGATACCTAAGGGGAGGAATGTAGGCCCGATTTTCGTAGATTCCGCACGAGCCGAAGACCACTTAATGTGGTCTTCGAGCGAGCCCAGGACCTGACCGAGCGAAAATCGGGCCTACATTCCTCCCCGGCGGGACAGGGAGAGATATATGGAAGAAATGCCCAAGAACTACGATCCGTCGACCAACGAGCCGGCGATCCTGCAGAAGTGGCTCGACGGCGGCTACTACAAGCGCCGCGAGGGCGTGGGCGACTGCACCGTAACCATTCCGCCTCCCAACGTGACCGGCAAGCTCCACATGGGTCACGCCACCGACGACTCCATCCAGGACGCCATCATCCGTATGGCCCGCATGCGCGGCAAGTCCACGCGCTGGGTGCTCGGCACCGACCACGCCGGTATCGCCACGCAGACCAAGGTCGACAAGAAGCTCAAGAGCGAGGGCATCAGCCGCCTGGAGATCGGTCGCGACAAGTTTGTCGACGCCTGCTGGGATTGGACCCACGAGTACGGCGGCATCATCGTCGAGCAGATCAAGCGTATGGGCTGCTCCGTCGACTTTGATAACGAGCGCTTTACCATGGACGAGGACTACGCCCAGGCCGTGCGCAAGGTGTTCTGCGACTGGTACCACGACGGTCTGATCTATCGCGGCAAGCGCATCGTCAACTGGTGCCCCAACTGCACCACCGCCATCTCGGACGACGAGGCCGAGTACAAGGACGAGAAGGGTCACCTGTGGCACCTGCGCTATCCGCTGACCGAGCCGGTCAACGGCCAGGACTACATCGTCGTCGCCACCACGCGCCCCGAGACCATGCTCGGCGACACGGGCGTCGCCGTCTCCCCGAAGGACCCCGAGAAGGCTGCCTTCGTGGGTAAGACCGTCAAGCTCCCCATCGTCGACCGCGAGATCCCCATCTTTGAGGATTGGCATGTCGACGCCAACTTTGGCTCTGGCTTTGTCAAGGTCACCCCGGCCCACGACCCCAACGATTACGCCATGGGTCAGGCCCACGACCTGCCGCAGATCAACATCTTCGACGAGCATGCGGTGGTCGTCGAGGGTTACGGCGAGTTTACCGGCATGAACCGCGACGAGTGCCGCGAGGCCGTCATCAAGTGGTTTGAGGAGCACGACCTGCTCGATCACGTCGACGAACTCGATCACTCCGTCATGCACTGCTACCGTTGCGACTCCGCGCTGGAGCCGTGGCTTTCCGAGCAGTGGTTCGTGGCAGTCGACAAGCTCAAGGGGCCGGCGCTCGACGCCGTCAACTCCGGCAAGGTCACCTTCCACCCCGCGCGCTGGACGCAGACCTACACCACCTGGATGGAAAACCTCAAGGACTGGTGCATCAGCCGCCAGCTGTGGTGGGGCCACCGCATCCCCGTGTTCTACTGCGAGGACTGCGGCTGGGAGGATGCCCTTACCGAGGACACCGACGTGTGTCCCAAGTGCGGCGGCCATCACGTGCATCAGGACGAGAACGTGCTGGACACCTGGTTCAGCTCGCAGCTGTGGACCTTTGCCACGCAGGGCTGGCCGCAAAAGCCGGAGCTGCTCGAGGGCCATCACCCCACGACGGCGCTCGTCACCGCGCGCGACATCATCGCGCTGTGGGTCGCCCGCATGGTCATGAGCTCGCTGTACTTCCTGGACGAGGTGCCGTTTAAGGATGTCGTCATCTACCCGACGATTCTTGCCAAGGACGGCAGCCGCATGTCCAAGTCCAAGGGCAACGGCGTTGACCCCATGGACCTCATCGGCATGTACGGCGCCGACGCCATGCGCTTCAACCTGCTGACGCTCTGCACTAACAACCAGGACGTCAAGTTCGACGCGAACATCGACAAGAAGACCAAGAAGCTCATCGACAGCCCGCGCACCGAGCAGGCCAAGTCGTTTGTGACCAAGATCTGGAACGCCAGCCGCTTCCTGCTTATGAACATGGAGGGCTACACGCCCGGCGAGCCCGTCGTGGAGACGCCGGCCGACGCCTGGATGTTCAGCCGCCTGGCCAAGACCGTCAAGATGGTCACCGAAGGCATCGAGAACTACACCTTTGGCGACATGGCCCGCGGCGTGCAGCAGTTCTTCTGGAACGAGGTATGCGACTGGTACGTCGAGGTCACCAAGGCCCGCCTGAAGGGCGAGGGTCGTCTGCAGGCGCAGCGTAACCTGATCTTTGTACTCGACACCTCTATTCGCCTGATGCACCCGCTCATGCCGTTTGTCACCGAGGAAATCTGGGACAACATGCCGGCGAGCGTGCTCGACCTGGATGCCGAGGGCAACGTGGATCGCGCCGAGGCGCTCATGATCGCCAAGTGGCCCGAGCCCGCCGACTACGCCAAGTATGTCGACGAGGACGCCGAGCGCGCGTTTGAGCTGTGCCGCACCGTCGTGTCCGCCGCCCGCGCCACGCGTTCGCGTTATCGCTTGAGCCCCAAGGCCGAGCTCGACGTGGTCGTGCGCGCCGGTGCCGAGGACATCGAGAAGCTCGAGAGCCTGCGCTCGACCATCGAGCCGCTGGCAAACACTGCCTCGCTGGTCATGGGTACCGACGTCGAGAAGCCGGCTGCGAGCATCGCCGTGGTCGACAGCGGCGTCGAGGCCTTTGTGGTGCTCGAGGGCAAGGTTGACCTTTCGGCCGAGAAGGCACGCCTGGAGAAGGAGATTGCTGCGGCCCAGAAGGAGCTTGCCGGCTGCGAGAAGACGCTCGCCAACGAGGGCTTTGTGGCCAAGGCCGCGCCCGCGGTGGTCCAGAAGAAGAGGGACCGTGCGGCTGAGCTCAAGGAGATCTTGGCGGCACTGACTGCTCAGGTTGCTGACTTCTCGTAGGCGGTACGGGGGGATGCGGTTTGGGGCTTTGCTCGCTACTGCGGACAGTCCTGCTCGCACGAAGGCCACATTAAGTGGCCTTCGGCTCGTGCGGAACTTGTATCGAGCAAAGCCCCAAACCGCTCCCATAGCGGTTACGGGGGCGTCCGCTGCCCGGTAGGACCACTGGGTTGTGGCCTTGATTCTGCTGCAAAGCGGTGTTTGGCTGATATTTTGAATGGGAGGGGCTCGTTGTTGCTTACGGGCCTCTTTTTATGTTGAGGGGACTTTGGCTATGGCAAAGCGTTCTGGGTTGTATTCGGTGCCGTTTGAGGTTCCGGAGCTTTCTTTTGATGAGGCTGTTGCACTTGCGGCCGATACGGGCAAGATTGCGCGTTATTCCACGCCGCTGCTCGAGACCGTCGTCGAGATGCTCGATGAGCTTGGTCGTCCTGACGAGTTCTATGATTGCGTCCAGATAGCGGGTACCAATGGAAAGACCTCGACGACGCGATTCTCGGCTGCCATTCTTCGCGGTGAGGGCCTTAAGACGGCACTCTTTACGTCGCCTCATCTGGTGCGCTATCCCGAGCGTATGGAGATTGACGGAAAGGTCGTTTCGGACGAGGTCTTTGCCCATGGTGTCTCTGCGGCGTATGAGGCAGGTCGTCGTCTCAACGCACGTCGTGAGGCGGCGGGCGAGGAGCTCCGTTCTATTACGCCCTTCGATCTTTTGTCCGTGGCTGGTTTGACTATGTTTGCCGAGGCTTGCGTGGACGTGGCCGTGCTTGAGGTTGGCATGGGCGGACGATGGGATGCTACGAGTGCGACCGATCCCGTGGCCGTCGCCATTACGGGCATTGGACTCGACCATACGAAGGTCCTCGGCGATACCCTCGAGGCTATTGCGGGGGAGAAGGCTGCGGTAATTAAGCCTGGGCGCTTGGTTGTTTTGGGTGAGGGCACGCATGAGGCGAGTGTTCAGTGTGTGATGGATGCCCGTTGCCGTGAGTGCGGCGTAGTGCCGCTCGTGGTGAGCCATACGACGACCAAACTTCCGGCACACGTGGGCGATACGGTTGAGTTTAGCTGCACCACGCCGCGTGCGATCTATACGTCGAGCATGGTCAAGCCGGCCTATCAGCCGCAGAATGCCGCGTGCGCGATTATGCTTTGCGAGGGCTATCTGGGTCGCGAGCTCGACCATGAGGCGCTCGACGCTTCTCTTATGGGCTGCCCCACGCCGGGTCGCTTTGATGTGCTGGGAACCGATCCGCTCAAGCTGATCGACGCCTGCCATAACCCCCAGAGCTGCGAGAACTTTGTGAGCGCACTGGACGAGATCGATCCGTGTGTAGAGAATCGCCCCACGCTGCTGTGCGCCGCGCTGGCAGACAAGGACGTGTCGGGCATCGTCGACGTGCTTGTTCCAGCCTTCCCACGCGTGGTCGTGACGCAGACCGATTCCGATCGCGCCCTGCCGGCGGAGGAGCTCGCCGCCCTTGTGGACGCCGATAAGCTCGCTGGCGTGTATCCCAGCGTATCCGAGGCCCTCGCAGCCCTCGATGCCGCGGGCGAGCCCTTCGTAGCAGCCGGCACCATCACCCTAGCCGGCGAAGTAGCGGGGCTGCTGCGCTAGCCCGCCCTGCTCCGTTAACCCATCCCCTCATCAGTTGCGGTGAAATAGTTCCTATTTTTTGGGTTCTAGCAGCCCATCCAGGAACTATTCCACCGCAACTTCTAGGGGAGCTTTGGTTGCGTGCCTAGTCTAGACGGACTGGGTCGTGGGGGTAGGCGTTGAGAATCTCGACGCCGGACTCGGTGACCAGGGCAAGGTCTTCGATGCGGACGCCGGTGCGGCCGGGGAGGTAGATGCCCGGCTCGATGGAGAACGTCATGCCCGGCTCTACGACCTGCTCGTTAACAAGCGAGACATCGCCTGGCTCATGGTCCTGCAGACCGATCGAGTGTCCCAGACGGTGCGTAAAGTACTGCCCATAGCCCGCTTCCTCAATCACGTTGCGCGCGGCGCGGTCCAGGTCGCACATGCGCACGCCCGGTGCGATGAGCGCCTCGGCGGCTTCGTTGGCGCGGCGCACGATGTCGTAGATGCGTGCGGTCTCCTTGTCCGGCTCGCCCCAATAGAACGTGCGCGTCATGTCCGAGCAGTAGTTTCGGTGGCGTCCGCCAATGTCGAACAGCACCACGTCGCCGCGCTTGAGTACGGTGTCGTCGGGCTCGTGGTGCGGGTCGCCGGCGTTGGCGCCAAAGCTCACGATGGGCGGAAAGCTAAAGCCCTCGCAGTCGTGCTTGCGGTACAGGCCGAGCATCTGGTCGGCAATTTCGCGCTCCGTCACGCCCTCGTGGACGAGCTTGATGGCGTCGGCCATTACGGCGTCGTTAGCGGCCGAGGACGTGCGCATGAGCTCCTGCTCGGCGGCATCCTTGTGGGTGCGTGCGGCGGTGACGGCAAAGTCGCCCAGGAAGAACTCGCTCGCGGCGCGACGATCCATGAGCGGCATCAAAAAGCCGGAGCGCATGACGGTATCGATGCCGAGCGGTTTGGTCGGATCGACCTCGCGAGCGATGGCGTCGGTCACGACGTCGGTATCGGTGTGGTAGGCCACGCGGGCGTTGTCATACTCGGGCAGCTGATGCAGCGCGTTGACCAAGATCACGGGCTCGCTACCGCGTGCGAGCAGCACGCCGCAAAAACGCTCGAACATATCGGCATAAAAGCCGGTCAGGTAATAAATCGACCACGGGTCGTTTACGAGCAGCTGTGCGCCGGGGTGCTGAGCCTCGAGCGCATCGAGCACGCGCGCCACACGCTGGTCATCGACATGTGCCATGGAACATCCTTTCGCTAGGGTGGCACCATAGTATCCCAAGCCCGGCAGCTAGGGACGTTCCTTTTATGCCGGCACTTCGGGATACTCCTTAGCATGGCCGGTCTGGCAAGCACGCAGGCAAAAGGAGTCATAAGAGGCCCGTCCAAATGGGCTGGTTCCAAAAGCATGGCGGATTACGGGGCTGGACCTGTATTACTTGACCATGGAAAAATCGCGAAATTAAAACCGCAGGTAGACGGCTTATCAAAAATCGATAATTGCCGGTATGGATGGGAGTCTCCGAATCAGCCCCGTAATCCGGCACAGTTTTGAAATGGCACTAAAGTAGGCACAGACTAAATGCCGATTCCAAGGATAGTTGCGGTGGAATAGTTCCTGGATGCCGGGGTTTTGGCGGAAATCAGGAACTATTTCACCGCAATTGAGGAGGGGCGGGGTGTATGGCGGGGTAGCTAAAAGAGTCCCGTCCCAAATGAGCTGCTTAGGCTGGGGCGATGTCCATGCTTGCGATGAGGTCGATGCCCGTGCCGAGGAGGTTCTCCAGCACGACGTCGCCCATGCGGATGGGGGCCTCGACGACCAGACCGCGGATGAGGTCCATGGCCTGGGCGTGGAGTTCCAGCGGGATGGCTTCGGCCGTGCGCACGGGCAACAGCGCCTCGTCGCCGCCGGATACGGCCACGGTGGTAGTGAGTACGCGCATGGGGCAGGTGAGCTCCTGATGCGCGAACGTATCGCCGCGGGGGCAGCTGTTGCCGGTCACGGAGCGCACCTCTACCACGGCGCCGTCTGCGTCACGTTCTACCTCTACGGTCAGGAGGCATTCCGATGGGCAGGTGGTGCAGTTGAACTGCAGCGTTTCGATCGCGTTTATGCTCATGGCCTTACGCCTCCTCAACGGGGTCGACGGACAGGACAATCTCGCTAACACCCAGGTCGAGTACGCGCTGAATCACCTTTGCCGGCAGCGGGAAGCTTTCCATTACGCTCGGTTTAAACGGGCGGACCTTGCCGGCGAATAGTTCTTCGTCGCCTGCCAGAATGCGCACGCGGGCGGCGTCGACCGGTCGGCGTACGCGGAAGTTGAGTTTGGTGAGTGCCACAGCCGTAATGCGTCCCGGTAGTGCGTAGCCAGCGATACCGGCAGGGGAGACCGTGAGCTGGCAACTCGGGTCCGCAACACCGGACTCGACATCCGTGCTGCCACCCAGCGCGTACGCCGCCGCAGCCGCACCGGCACGCTCGGACTCGGTCGTCACGTTGTCGGCCAGGTCGTGCACGTGCAGCACGTTGCCGCAGGCAAAGATTCCTGGCACGCCCGTCTGCAGGCTCTGGTCCACCACGGCGCCGCGCGTGCGCGGGTCAAGCTCAACGCCCGCGCCTACCGAAAGCTCGTTCTCGGGAATCAGGCCCACCGATAGCAGCAGCGTGTCGCACGGAACAACGCGCTCGGTCCCCGGAATAGGCGCCAGGCGATCGTCGACCCGACTCACCTCGACAGCCTCCACGCGATCGTGTCCGATCACGCGCGTCACGGTGGTGGATAGGTGCAGCGGAATACCAAAGTCGTCCAGGCAGTTCTTGACGTTGCGGCGCAGGCCGTTGGCGTACGGCATGAGCTCGTACACGCCCTCGACCGAAATCCCCTCGAGTGTGCAACGGCGTGCCATGATAAGCCCGATGTCGCCCGAGCCCAAAATGACAGCGCGCGAGCCGGGCTTAAGGTTTTCGATATTGATGTATCGCTGCGCTAGGCCCGCCGTAAACACGCCGGCGGGACGGCTGCCGGGAATCTTGATCTCGCTGCGCGTGCGCTCACGGCATCCCATAGCAAGGACGACCGCGCGTCCGGTGAGCTGAAGCATGCCGGCAGGACTCATGAGCGTGACGGTGTGGACCGCGGCGTCTTCCGTGGACTCGCCCGAATCAATCCCAAGCACCATGCTGTCCAAGAACAGCGCAATGTCGGTCGCGCGCACCTGGTCGATAAAGCGCTGCGCGTACTCGGGGCCGGTGAGCTCCTGCTTAAAGTGCGAAAGGCCAAAACCGGGGTGGATGCACTGGCACAGGATGCCGCCCAGATGCTGCTCGCGCTCCACGATGGCCACGCGCGCGTCTGCCTTATGTGCGGCAAGTGCGGCCGCCATGCCGGCAGGTCCGCCGCCGATAACGACCACGTCGAACGCCTGCGTCGACACCGACGCTACGGCTCCTGCCTCCGCGCGTTCGTCGCGCATATCAAGCGTCGCCATCCTAGCGCACCCCCTTCAGCGGTCCCTCGACCAGCCAAGATCCGGCATCCTCCAACAGTACCTCGCTGGGCTCGCAGCCCAGCTCGCGTGCCAGGATCGCTACCACGAGGCTCTGGCAAAAGCCGCTCTGGCACCGACCCATGCCGGCACGACAGCGGCGCTTGACGCCCTCGACCGAAACCGCGCCCGGGCGGCGTCGGATCGCGGCAACAATCTCGGCCTCGGGCACCGTCTCGCAGCGGCAGACGATCTGCCCCCACGCGGGGTCGGACTCGATGAGCTCTTCCTTGCGTGCAAGCGGCGCACGGTCGAAGTCGTCCGGCGCGCGGCGAATCGGGTTCCAATCGTCTCGTTCGCACAGGGTCACGCCGGCATCGCGCAGTACCTGCTCCATGCGCTCGGCAATGGCCGGCGCACTCGCCACGCCCGGCGACTGAATGCCCGCGGCCTGGAACAGGCCTGGCACTACGGCGGACTGCCCAATAAAGAAGTCGTTCGTTCCCTGAATGACCGGACGCCCGCCGGCAAACGCGCGCACCACGCGGCGCGTGTCCAGATCGGGCACCAGCTTGCGCGCGCCGCCAAGCAACGCGCTGACATCGCTCGCATAGGTCTGCGTGTCTCCGGGCTCGCGCTCGGCGGCCGTCGCGGTAATCACGGTGTTGCCGTGTACGGTACCCGTGACGATAACGCCCTTGGACACCGGCGTGGAAACGGGATAGAGCGGCATGAGCGCGCGCGGCTCTTTGTCCAGCACCACAATATTGCCCTGGCGCCAGACCATTTGGAACTCCTCGGCGCCCGCCATATGCGAGATGTCCGCGGCGCCGTTGCCCGCGGCGTTAATCAGGTAACGGCAGCGCACATTGCCGGCGGGCGTCACAAGCGTAAAGCGCGCGCGGCCCTTGCCGTCGGCGGCAGTGCCCCCGTCAGCGCCGTCGGCAACTTCAATGGCCTCCACCGGTGCGGAGCGCATAAACGTCACGCCGTTGGCAACCGCGTTCTCCAGCGCGGCGATGGCCACTTCAAACGGGTCGACGTAACCGGTCGAGGGGCACCACAACGCGCATGTTGCGTCGGCGCTGGCACGCGGTTCCAGCTCGCGGATACGCTTGGGGCCGATAATCGCCAGCTCGGGCACGCTGCTGGCAAGGCCATTCTGGCGCAGCTTCTCCAGGTGCGCTCGGTCTTCGTCGTTGAAGCCCAGCACCATCGACCCGGTGCGGCGGAACAAAAATCCCAGCTCCTGGGCCCAGGTGCCATACAGCTCGCAACCGCGGGCGTTGACCTGCGCCTTTACGGTGCCCGGCGCCGGATCGTAGCCGGCGTGCACCAGGCCGCCGTTGGCCTTCGACGCGCCCAGCGCGATATCGTTGGCCGCCTCGACCACGCAAGTGGACAAGTCATAGCGCGCGAGCTGCCGCGCGATGGCGCACCCGGTGATGCCCGCGCCCACAATCGCGATATCAAACGTTTCTGCCACGGTGCCTCCCAGACGAGTTGACAGGCTGTCAATAGGACTATCCTACGGTCTGCACACCCCCAGTGCGGCGGCAATGCGGCGAACAGTCCCGCAACACCCGCCAACGGCAGGCGAGGGGAGACTCAGGACCATCGGTGTCCTCGTCTGCCGTCCCTGGTGTCAGAAGTTTGTCTCGTTCTGTAACAGTAAGCAGAAGAACTGGGTTCCAGATGTTGCAGATCGAGACGTTTGCCAAGTGGTCCCTCCGTTTGTCTCGATCTGTAACAGTAAGAGGGGTTTTGGGACCCAAGATGTTACAGATCGAGATTGAAGTCGGGGAGGGACCCCCTGTGTCTCGACCTGTAACATCTAGACCCGGATTTCGCCTCTACCTGTTACAGATTGAGATGTTTGTGTCCGCACCGGCCCCGCTTGCAACCGTAGCCCCATATAAACAAACCCCGTGGTAAACTTGACCAGACTGTAAATATTCCGAAAGGTACACCTCAATGTCCAAGTACATCTCCGAGCTCATGTCGCCGCAGCTTATGGGCGTCATCTATGCCTTTGTTGGCTTTATCATCGCCCTGTACGTGCTGTCGGTCGTCTATGTGTTCATTGACGCTCGCCGCCGCGGCGCCAGCGCCTACGTGGCATGGGGCATCATCGCCCTCATCCCGTTTGTGGGTCTCATCGCCTACCTGGTCCTGCGCCCGCACTCCTACGCGGCCGACCGCGAGGAGCAGGAGCTGGACATGGCCCTGCGCGAGCGCCAGCTTGCCCAGTACGGCACTTGCCCGCAGTGCGGCGCCCCCATCGAAAAGGACTTTGTCGTCTGCCCCGTGTGCGACACCCAGGTTCGCAACGTGTGCCCCAGCTGCCATCGCCCGCTCGATGCGCACTGGAAGGTCTGCCCCTACTGCCGAACTCGCATCCAGTAACGCATCCATCGTCGGGCCGGCCGCAAGCCACGCGCGCCCCGCAGGCACCCACCCCCACACGATGAAGCATGCGTAGAAAATCGCCCGCCGTGCCATTAAGGTGCGGCGGGCGCTTGTATACCAAGGCAACCTGCCTATAATGATGCAAGTCAAAAACGCCGAGCGCATCGCACGCACTTGCATCAGGCATCCGAGAGGAGAAAACATACCCATGAAGGCACTCTACAATGACGGTTCGGTGGCCGAGCTTCCGCAGGACGAGGTCACGCACGTCATCCGCCACTCCGCCGCGCACATCATGGCGCAGGCCATCAAGCGTCTCTATCCCGAGGCCGACTTTGCCTACGGCCCCGCGACCGACAACGGTTTTTACTACGACGTCGACCTGCCCGAGGGCGTCAAGATCAGCGAGGACGACTTCCCCGCGATTGAGGCCGAGATGAAGAAGATCGTCAAGGAGAACCTCAAGTTCACCGTGTACGAGAAGCCCCGCGCCGAGGCCATCGCCCTTATGGAGGAGCGCGGCGAGAAGTACAAGGTCGAGCACATCGGCGACCTGGACGACGACGCCCGCATCACCTTCTACCAGCAGGGCGACTACATCGACATGTGCGTCGGCCCCCACATCTGCTACACCAAGGCGCTGAAGGCCTTTAAGCTCACCGGCGTCTCGGGCGCTTACTGGAAGGGCGACAAGGACAACAAGATGCTCACCCGCATCAACGGCGTCGCCTTTGCCACCAAGGAGGAGCTCGACGAGCACATGCACATGCTGGAGGAGGCCAAGAAGCGCGACCACCGCAAGATCGGCCGCGAGATGAACCTCTTTATGATGCGCGACGAGGCCCCCGGCTTCCCGTTCTTCCTGCCCAACGGCATGATCCTTAAGAACACGCTGCTGGACTACTGGCGCGAGATCCACCACAAGGCCGGCTACGTTGAGATCTCCACGCCGCTTATCATGAACAAGCAGCTGTGGAAGACCTCGGGCCACTGGGACCACTACAAGGACAACATGTACTCCACCGTCATCGACGACGAAGAGTACTGCATTAAGCCCATGAACTGCCCGGGCGGCGTGCTGGTGTATGCTTCCAAGCCGCACTCCTACCGCGAGCTGCCCATCCGCGCCGGCGAGATTGGCCTGGTGCACCGCCACGAGCTGCGCGGCGCCCTGCACGGCCTGTTCCGCGTGCGCTGCTTTAACCAAGACGACGCCCACCTGTTTGTGCGTCCCGACCAGCTGACCGACGAGATCGTGGGCGTGGTCAACCTCATCGACTCCGTGTACCAAAAGTTTGGCTTTAAGTACCACGTTGAGCTTTCCACCCGCCCCGAGGATTCCATGGGTTCGGACGAGGACTGGGCGCGCGCCGAGGAGGGCCTGCGCACCGCTCTGGAGAAGCTGGGCATGGACTACGAGGTCAACGAGGGCGATGGCGCCTTCTACGGCCCCAAGATCGACTTCCACCTGGAGGACTCGCTCGGCCGTACCTGGCAGTGCGGTACCGTCCAGCTCGACTTCCAGATGCCGCTCAACTTTGACCTGGAGTACGTGGACGCCGACGGCACTAAGAAGCGCCCCATCATGCTGCATCGCGTGTGCTTTGGCTCCATCGAGCGCTTCATCGGTATTCTGATTGAGCACTTTGCGGGCAAGTTCCCCACCTGGTTGGCTCCCGTGCAGGTCAAGGCACTTCCGGTTTCCGAGAAGAGCCGCGACTACGCCCACGAGGTGTGCGCCAAGCTGGAGGAGGCCGGCATTCGCGTGGTCTGCGACGACCGCGACGAGAAGATCGGCTACAAGATCCGCGAGGCCCGCAGCATCGACCGCGTGCCCTACATGCTCATTCTGGGCGAGAAGGAGGTCGAGGCCGGCAACATCTCCGTCCGCGATCGCTCCAACGAGACCGTTCAGATGAGCGTTGACGAGTTTGTGGCCAAGGTGCTCGAGGAGATCAAGACTCGCGCCTAGCACAAACAATACAAGAATTAACAAAGGCGATCGTCCTCGCGGGCGGTCGCCTTTTTTGTTGTCTATAGAAGAAAAGCCGCTGGTTAGAGCGGCTTTTTTGTTGTGCAAAAAGGTACAGGTTTTTGTAGAGGCGTATGGAGATGCGCCTATTCGCGGCGCATTTTGTGCAATCTGGGAAAACGCGAGCAGTTTGCTCGTATAATGAGCTTCGTCGAAAGATACAAAAACCTGTACTTTTGCGACTGTGCCTAGCTGCGAGCGAGAAGCCTGTTCTTAACGCCTCTGCATCCGCGTGCGTCGCGGAGCTGGAGAAGGGGGCGAGAGATGGAACAGACAATGCGGCGCCAAGAGCAGCTGCCCGGCGCCTTTAGTGGCGCTACTACCAACAGCCAGCATGGCCGCGTCCGCTGGTATCTGGTCCACACCCCCAACGGTAAAGAGCGCGAGACCTGCGAAAAGGTCCGCCGCATTATCCCGCACGAGCTGATGCAGGACGCTTTTGTGATGCAAAAGGAGTTCTGGTTTAAGCGGGACGGTGCCTGGTCGCTCCAAACCAAACCCATGTACAAGGAATACTTCTTTGTCGCCACGCGCGATGCCGCTCTGCTCGATAAGGCTTTGGCCCATTTGAGCTTTGGCTGCCGCATTGCTGGCAGCAGGGAGCGGGCCTATGCGCCCATGCCGGACGACGCGCAGGACTGGTACCGCAGCGTGCTCGACGATGACGGCGTAGTGCGCAACAGCGTAGCCCGCATAGAAGACGGCGTATTGCACATAGAACAGGGCCCACTTGTGGGGCAAGAGGCCCGCGTGCACAAGATCGACCGTCGCAAGCGCTGGTGCTTGGTAGACGTGGGCGAGGGCGATTCCCGCTTTAGGGAAGTTCTTCCGCTCGACGTGCCCAGTAAGACGTAAGGGGACGTCTTACTGGCAATTCATTCGCAATTTGAATTCATCGATGGGGGATCCCTGAGGACAGGGACGTGGATTTGAACTTGACTGTTGAAGAGAAGACTGAAAGGAGCGCATCCATGGGGGAGAAGCTAGCAATTCAGAAGATACAACCGAGCGGTACGCTGGCCTACCGTTTCTTGAAGAGACTGTTCGATTTTGTGTTCAGCCTTTGTGTGAGCGTGGTGCTGATAATTCCAGTGTCTATTGTTTGCGCGTTTATTTCCCTTGAATCTCCCGGAAATCCGTTGTATGCACAGGAGCGCGTCGGCAAGGGCGGCAAGACTATCAAGATCCTTAAGCTTCGCAGCATGGTCGCCGACGCTGGCGATGTACAGAAGTATCTGAGCCCTGAGCAGCTACATCAGTGGGAAGTCGAGCGCAAGGTCGACGATGATCCTCGCATTACCAAAATCGGTCAGTTCATCCGCAAGTGCTCCATTGATGAGATGCCGCAGTTCCTGAGCGTGCTGAACGGCGACCTTTCCGTCATCGGACCTCGCCCCATTACAAGAGACGAACTTGAGCAGCACTTTTCCGATGAGGAAAAGGCTGAACTGCTTTCTGTCCAGCCCGGCATTACGGGCCTGTGGCAGGCGACTGACCGCAACGCTTCGACCTTCGAGAGCGGACAGCGTCAAATAATTGAACTTCATTACGTGCGCAATCGCTGCTTTCGTATGGACTGGAAGTGCTTCACAGGCACTTTTGGTGCCATGTTTGGCAAGAAGAGGACGGGGCGATAGATGGCTATTGAGAATGGACCTCTGGTTAGCGTTATTGTCCCAACCTATAAAAGGGCAGATCGGCTGGCAAAAGCTTTAAGTTCTATTTCGAATCAGTCATATAAGAACCTGGAAATTATTGTCGTTAACGACAATGAAGTGAATTCCGAGTGGGACAAGGAAACAAACAAAGTACTTTCAGCATACGAAGATTCGCGTCTAAGGACTATCCATACTGCTGGTCGTACGGGCGGAGGTTCCGCGCGTAATTATGCATGTCGTCAAGCGATGGGCGATTACCTGGCATTTCTTGATGATGATGATGAGTTTCTCTCAGATAAGGTCGAAACGCAGCTTGTCTATATGCTGGAAAATGGCCTCGATATGTGCTGGCAGGATGTCTCTTGGTATAACGAGTCAGGTAAACTCGTGGAGCATCGCCGGCTCAATCATTGTGATGATTTCTCAAAACAGGGTTTGCTCAGAGCACATCTATTAACGCCAATAGCACCCACATCAATCTACATGCTAAAGAAGAGTCTGTTTGACGTGACCGAGGGATTCGGCGAAGTTGCCACGGGCCAAGACTGGTGGCTAATGCTTCGTTGTATTGAAGCCGGTGCACGTATTGGCTATATGCCAGAAGTCCATGTGCATCAGTATTTGC
>CABRYP010000004.1 GCA_902475245.1 uncultured Collinsella sp.
GGGTTGATGAGAGCCAGAGTATGCGGATAAGGGTTACCTTCAATTGAGATTTGATATTCGTTTGTAGCCGTCTTGCTCGATTTAGGACCACTAGCCACCATGTGTCATCGCCTCGATCGAATTGGAACCGTCTTCTGCTTCGTGCGGAGAATTACGCCGTACGTTGCAGTAGATGCAGCTGCAATAACCGCATGGGCAATTTCTAACAAAATGAATGACGTTATTTGCTGCATGCATGTTATTCACTACAAAGTATCTTTTTATAAACGTATTGTCAAACATATATTGCTAAAATAGAAGCAATTTATAGACTGAGTCGGTCGTATTCTTTGGGCGATTGCTCCTATAATCTAGCCTTCGCTGCTGTCGGGAGGGAAGGACTAGGGTTCCGTTATTCCGTTGAAACGCTTTAACACCTTTGACGTTCTCACGCGTTTTTTGTTTCAAAAGCGTTAGGATGGGACTTATAGCGCGGGGCGTAATGGGTGCCCCGCACACGATGGGAGGCTATCAATGGCTAATCGTTTCGTTCTCAACACCATCTCTTATCATGGTTCCGGCGCCATCAAGGAGATCCCCGGCGAGCTCCAGCGTCGCGGCTACAAAAAGATCTTCGTCTGCTCCGACCCCGATCTGGTTAAGTTTGGCGTTACCGCTAAGGTGACCGACGAGCTCGACGCCGCCGGCATCGCTTGGAGCCTCTACTCCGAGATCAAGCCCAACCCCACTATCCAGAACGTCAAGGACGGCGTCGAGGCCTTTAAGGCTGCCGAGGCTGACGCTATCGTGACCATCGGTGGCGGTTCCTCCATGGACACCGCTAAGGCCATCGGCATCATCATCAACAACCCTGAGTTCGCCGATGTCCGCAGCCTCGAGGGCGTTGCTCCCACTAAGAACCACGCCGTGTTCACCATCGCCGTGCCGACGACCGCCGGTACTGCTGCTGAGGTGACCATCAACTACGTCATCACCGACCCCGAGAAGGTCCGCAAGTTCGTGTGCGTCGACACCAACGACGCCCCCGAGGTCGCCGTCGTCGACCCCGATATGATGGCTTCCATGCCCGCCGGCCTGACCGCCTCTACTGGCATGGACGCTCTGACCCACGCCATCGAGGGCTACACCACCAAGGGCGCTTGGGAGCTCTCCGACATGTTCCACTTTGAGGCTATCAAGCTGATCAGCGAGAACCTGCGCGACTCTGTCGCCGAGGCCAAGTCCGGTCAGCCCGGCTCCGGCCGCGAGGGCATGGCTCTTGGCCAGTATGTCGCCGGCATGGGCTTCTCCAACGTCGGCCTGGGCATCGACCACGCCATGGCTCACACCCTGTCCGCTCACTACGACACCCCGCACGGCGTCGCCTGCGCCATGCTGCTGCCGATCGCCATGGAGTTCAACAAGCCGGTTTGCGCCGAGCGTCTGGCCAAGGTCGCCGTCGCCATGGGCGTTGACACCACGGGCATGAGCACCGACGAGGCTGCCGACGCTGCTATCGCCGCCGTCAAGCAGCTTTCCGCCGACGTGAACATCCCGCACGTCTGCGAGGCCATGAAGGCTGACGAGATCGAGGTCCTGGCCAAGGACGCCATGGCCGACGCCTGCTTCCCGGGTAACCCGCGCGAGGCGACGCTCGACGACGTCATCGAGCTCTTCAAGAAGATCTGCCCGGCTGCTTAACCTGGTTCGGCGGGCCCCTGCCCGTTAGCCCCAGAATCGTCCTCGGACATGTCGGAGGCCCCGCTGCGCACTACGTGCGGCGGGGCCTCCTTCTGTCCTGCGGAAAGATTCTGGGGCTAACGGGCAGGGGCCCGCCGGCTCGTTATCGTGGGGGGCGCCGTTCTGGGGAGCTCGATGCGTCATCTCGCTAGGTAAAAAGATGGTTCGCGGTGGTATTGTTGCTGTGGGTTTAATTCGATATGAAAGGGTGACTTTGGTGTCCAAGATGGATTCTACGCTCTCCTATATTACTGACCAGTTGAAGGCGCTTACCTCGATTGCTTCGCCTACGGGCTATACCCGTGCGGCGACTGATTATCTGATGGAGACGTTGCACGATATGGGCTTTGGGCCCGAGCGCTCCAATAAAGGCAACGTGCTGGTTGAGCTTGGCGGCGAGGGCGAGCCGCTCGTGTTGGCGAGCCATGTCGATACCCTGGGCGCCATGGTGCGTTCCATTAAGGACAATGGTCGTCTGCGCCCCACGACCCTCGGCGGGCACCAGTGGTCCACGGCCGATGGCGAGAACTGCACCGTCTACACGCGTGACGGCAATGTCTACACGGGCGTGGTCCTCAATACCGAGCCTTCGGCGCATGTGGCCGATGAGCCGGTCAAGACCATCGAGAAGAACATGGAAATCCTGCTCGACGAGAACGTTGACAGCAAGGACGATGTACTCGAGCTGGGTGTTCAGACCGGCGACATCATCGCTATGGACCCGCGTACCACGGTGACGGAGAGCGGCTACATTAAGAGTCGCTTCTTGGACGACAAGTTGTCGGCCTCCATTTTGCTGGGCTTGGCGCGTGCCGTCGCCGCTGGCGAGGTGACGCTCTCGCGCAAGGTATCGCTGCTCTTTACGGTGTACGAGGAGGTCGGCCACGGCGGTGCCTTTGTGCCGGCCGACACGCGCGAGATGATCAGCGTGGACATGGGCTGCGTGGGCGACGACCTGGGCTGCACCGAGCGCATGGTGTCGATTTGCGCCAAGGATTCGGGTGGCCCCTATAACTACGATCTGGTGACCACGCTGTCCAATATCGCGCGCGAGCTGGAGCTCGATTACGCCATCGATGTGTACCCGCACTACGGCTCCGACGTCGAGGCCACGCTCTCGGCCGGCTACGACATTCGCCATGGCCTGATCGGCCCCGGCGTGTACGCGAGCCACAACTACGAGCGCAGCCACACCGACGGCGTGCGCAATACCTACGAGCTGGTTCGCGCCTACGTTCAGCACTAGGGGAGCAGCTTGCGACTCGGCTGACCAATCGCTAAGGCCCGATTTCTCGGGCCTTTTTTCGCTTTAGGCCGTTTAGTATTATGATATATGTAGTCTATTAACTAAACGCGTAAATTACTTAACGAGGTGATGCGACATATGAATACATCTGAGTACTTATCTATGGGTGATGCCGCCCACCTGTTGGGCGTTACGAAAGCCCGCATATCGCAACTTGCCGCATCGGGGACGCTTGTGTGCGATATTGTGGGCGGCCGGAAGATGGTCGAGTACAATTCTGCGATCGCCTATCAAAAGGTCCGCAAGCGAGGACGCCGTCCTGCGGCCGATGTGGGACGCAAGTTTACGCTGATGTCGGCCGACCATGAGGTCGCGCATGTCTCATTTGATCCGACGCGCGAGTTTTCCTTCGAAATCGCCGAGGTCCTCGATGCGCAACGAATGCCGTTTGGCACATGCTCGAGCTCTTCTCCAACGGTGAACAAGCGGGAGCTCAATGCGTGGTGGGGGCATCGGTCGGTGCCCGATGTTCGCCCCGGGCTTATCTCGCGTTACCGCGAGCTGGGGATTGTCAACGGCGTTGAGGTGCCGGTTCAGTGCCTGGGCCTCTCGCTTTCGGATTGCTATTGGCTGCGCCCGGCAGAATGCGACGGGCTCGAATGGCGAAACCTCAATTACTTCGAGAATGATTTTGAGCGATCGGCGCCCGAAGAGCGTTCGGGTTGGCTGGAGGGCATCGGTCTTAAAAATCCGGATAACACGTCCGAGGGCGAGCTCCCTAAATCGTGGATGATTCGAAACGGCATTCGCGTTTTGGCTAAAGGGTGCGGGATGGACGATCAGCGTCCCTTTAACGAGGCGGTTGCAACGGCTCTACATCGTCGCTTGCTGTCGGAGGGCGAGTTTGTTCCTTATACGGTTGAGTGGATGTTCGATGGCCCTGTGTGTCTGTGCGACGACTTTCTTGACGGCCGCGAGGAATACGTTCCGGCTGTTTACGTTAAGGGCGCACTTGGTAGCCAGCGGGGAAACTCGACATACGATCGATACTGTTGCTACCTCGGCAAGCATGGTGTCGATGAGGCCGCTGTGAGAAGGTCCATGTCGCAGATGATTGTCTGCGATGCCCTTTTGGCCAACAGCGACCGCCATTGGCGAAACTTCGGCATCATCCGCAATGTCGACACCCTGGAGATAAAACCTGCTCCGCTGTTCGATAGCGGCAACTGCCTGTGGTACAACGTACCAACTGCCGTGCTCGCAGCTGGGGAGTTTGGGTTTGCCGCTAAGCCGTTTGGGCCCAATCCTTCCGTCCAGCTGGCGCTTGCGGACTCACTCGATTGGTTCGACGCATCGCGACTCGACGGATTTGTTGATGAAGCGATCGAGATTCTTTCGCAGAGCAAATGGGCCACGGCGGAGGGCCGGCTCGAGTCCATTCGCCGCGGTCTGGAGCGTCGTGTTATCGAGGTGAATGCCGCTGTTGAAGTGCTTCGACACGTGCGGCGATAATCCTGCGGCTACTTGATGGCTGCCGTAACGGTGCCGCCGCCCAAGACGACGTCGCCGCGGTAGATAACGACTGCCTGGCCGGGGGCGATGGCTCGCTGCGGTTCGTCAAAAGTCAGCAGCATTTGCCCGTCGGCGCCACGTGTAAGGGTCGCCGCCTGGTCCTTTTGACGGTAGCGGTACTTGGCGCCCACGCGAATGCCGCCGGCATTGAGCTCAGCCTCCATGCGCTCTGCCGGCGCGCTCCAGATCCAGTCGTTGGCCGTGAGCACTGTGGCCGCCAGGTCCTCGGCCTCGCCCAGATGCACGGTGTTGTTGGAGGCGTCGACGCCCGTTACGTACACGGGATGCGCCATCGCGACGCCCAGGCCCTTGCGCTGGCCGATGGTATAGCGCAGCGCGCCGTTGTGGCGTCCGACCACGCTGCCGTCGCGCCACACAATGTCGCCCGGTGTAGCGGCATGTCCGCAGCGGCGCTCGATATAGCCCGCGTAGTCGCCGTCCGCGATAAAGCAGATATCCTCGCTTTCGGCCTTCTTGGCGTTGATGAAGCCCTGTTCGTCGGCTATACGGCGTACGTCGTGCTCCTTGTCCAGGCCTGCCAGCGGAAAGATCGTGTGCGACAGCCGCTCCTGCGTAAGCGAATACAAAAAGTAACTCTGGTCTTTTTTGGGGTCCTCGCCGCGATGCAGCTGCCAGGTGCCGTCGGGCGCCTGGCTCGTTTTGGCATAGTGGCCCGTGGCGATGTAGTCGCAGCCCATATCCAGCGCCGCATCCAGCAACGCGCCAAACTTAATGTGGCGGTTGCAGATGATGCACGGGTTGGGCGTCAGCCCTTCCTGGTAGGCGGTCACAAAGCGCTCGATCACGTTGCGGTCGAAGGTTTGCTGCAGGTCGAGCACATGGTGGGGTATCCCCAGGCGCTCGGCGACGGCCTTTGCATCGGCGATATCGCGATCGACTTTGCTCATACCTGTTGCGGAATCGGGTGCGGGGCAGGTGAGGCGCATGGTGGCACCGACGCATTCGTAACCCTGACTTTTGAGCAGATACGCGGTCACGCTGGAATCGACGCCGCCGCTCATGGCGACGAGCACGCGCTTATTGTGCATGGGGAGGTTCTCCTTGGTGGCATGTGGCCAAAAAAGAAAAGCGGCGCGGGAGGCTGGTTCCGCGCCGCAGACATTGTAGCAAGTTCGGGCGTCCTGTGGGACACCCTGTTGGGATGAGTTCAGGCTGCCAGAAGAGAGGGGAGACCGGCGTGCCTTGGACTCGTTCTAAGAACGAGAAGCTCTAGTCCTGGAAGAGCGCCGTGGACAGGTAGCGCTCGCCGGTGTCGGCGAGCAGCGCCACGATGGTCTTACCCTCGTTCTCGGGGCGCTTGGCCAGCTGCAGCGCGGCCCACACGGCGGCGCCGGACGAAATGCCCACGAGCACGCCCTCCTTGTGGCCCACGGCGCGGCCGGTGGCAAAGGCGTCGTCGTTCTCGACGGGGATGATCTCGTCGTAGACCTGGGTGTCGAGGATGTCGGGCACAAAGCCGGCGCCGATGCCCTGGATCTTGTGCGGGCCGGCCTGGCCCTTAGAGAGCACCGGGGAGGTGGCGGGCTCGACGGCGACGACCTTAATCTCGGGGTTCTGCTCCTTGAGGAACTCGCCCACGCCGGTCACGGTACCACCGGTGCCAACGCCGGCGACGAAGATGTCGACCTGGCCGTCGGTGTCGTCCCAGATCTCGGGGCCGGTCGTGGCCTTGTGAATGGCCGGGTTGGCGAGGTTCACAAACTGGCCGGCGATAATGCTGTTGGGGGTCTCCTTCTGCAGTTCCTCGGCCTTGGCGATAGCGCCCTTCATGCCTTTGGAGCCGTCGGTGAGCACGAGCTGTGCGCCATATGCCTGCATAAGCTTGCGGCGCTCGACGGACATGGTCTCGGGCATGGTGATGATCACCTTGTAGCCGCGAGCCGCCGCCACCGAGGCGATGCCGACGCCGGTGTTGCCGCTCGTGGGCTCGATGATGGTGTAGTCGCCGCCGCGCACAAGCTTGCCGGCCTTCTCAGCCTCGTCAATCATGTTCTTGGCGACGCGGTCTTTAACGGACCCGGCGGGGTTGAAGTATTCGAGTTTGACGAGCACACGAGCCTTGAGGTCCTCGTCGGCCTCAAAGTGAGTGAGCTCCAGGAGCGGGGTGTGGCCGATAAGCTGATCGATGGACGTGTAAACCTTGCTCATGGTGAGCCTCCAAAGTGTTCAGGTTGCTGGTTGCCGTGTGGTTTCACGGTGCGTGTAGCAGCCAAACCCATAAACCTTATAGGTTGTTCGTTTAGCTGTTGGGAAGCATGCTAGACACTAAAGCCTAGTAATGCAATAGGAAATAGAAGATTATTACGAGCTGATTAACCATCTTGACCGGAACGGGTATTTTCAAAACCAATTTTTCGGCTAGAATTTCTACGGACTAAATGACCGAAAGGCAGCACTATACATGTTGGTTTCTACAAAGGGCAGATATGCCCTGCGCGTTATGGTCGATCTGGCCGAGCACCAGGCGGCCGGTCGCATCCCGCTCAAAGAGATCGCGGCGCGACAGGGGATTTCCGAGAAATATCTCGAGAACATCTTGGCTACGCTCGTGCGCGCCAACATGCTTTCGGGCATGCGCGGCAAGGGCGGCGGCTACGTGCTCACGCGCCCGCCCGAGCAGTACACGGTGGGCGAGATCCTGCGCCTGACCGAGGGTAGTCTGGCGCCGGTCGCCTGCCTGGATGGCGACTGCAAAGGCTGCTCGCGTTCGGATGAGTGCCCCACGCTCGACGTGTGGAAGAACCTGGACAAGCTCATCAACGACTACCTCGACGGTGTGACGCTCGATCAACTTGTCGCTCCCAACCATGGTTACGACTACGTCATCTAACCTACACCTGCCATGTGGGGACGGGGCAGAAATGGTAGATGCTCTCGTCCTTTGAGACCTGATAAATAAGAAGGCCGCCCATTTTTGCGATGGGCGGCCTTCGTTTTGGGCTGTTGAGACGGGCGCGGCCGGAATGGCCGTTTTAGTCCTCGGCGATGCTGTCGAGAATGCTGCGCATGATGGACACCAGGATGCTGCCCATAAAGGCCGAGCCAAAGCTTGCGATGGAGATGCCGACGCCCAGCAGGTTGACCGACAGGTAACTCGCGAGCTCGAGCATAAAGCTGTTGAGCACGAGCTGGAAAATGCCCAGCGTAATGATCGTGAGCGGCAGCGAGATGACCGTCAGGAACGGCTTGACGAACGAATCGACGATGTTCAGGAACAGTCCCACGAAGGCGAAACAGACCCAGGCCTCGGCAAAACCGAAGGGCTGGATGCCGGGAACGAGGAACGTGGCAATCGCGATGGCGATTGAGGTAAAGAGCCAGTTAAGCATAAAGCGCATGGTGTGAATCCTTTCTTGCGCAGGGTGCGTTGGTGACGCGTGAAGCGGTTTGCTGCGGCAGCTTGGGCGGCCGCGCGGGTGTGCCGTCTTGTTCGGCCGCTCATTGTCTCAGATATTCGTGGAGCTTGCGTGCGCATTCGGTTTCAAAACGGCGTTCGTCCTAAAAAACGTGCCGCTGGCAGAGAGTCTTGTCGCTTTAGTTTGGTGGTGTGCTACACTGCTACGGGCAAATGGCCCATGCATAGTTTTATTGCATATTACGGGTGAACGATGCCCGATGTCAGTATCAACTTCGATGCCTTTTGGCGGGTTTGGCGGTGATCGATGAACATCGAGAACATGTTTGACAAGCCTGATGTCAAGCAGCTGGTCCACGCATTTAGTCTTTTGGATGACGAGAAGGATATCCAGGCGTTTTTAACCGATATCTGCACGCCGCGCGAGATTTGCGATCTTTCGCAACGCTTGCAGGTCGCGCGTTATCTGGATGAGGGCGAGCCCTATGTTGAGGTTCAGGCCCGCACGGGCGCTTCGTCCACCACGGTGAGTCGTGTTTCCAAGGCGCTCAACGGCGAGTACGGTGGCTATCGCAAGATCCTCATCAAGCTGGAGGATGGCGAGTAGGCCAACGGCAACAAACGAATCAGCTGGAGCCGCCCCTTCGGGGGCGGTTTTGTGTGTCGATAATTGATCCTTTGGGGACGGAGGAAAACGGATTATCGAGGGGACCTGGTGCATTGGGGCCAGGTTGTCCGCGCGGGCGGGTAGGATAGATGCGTTGAATATTGCGAACAGTTTGAGTGGAGGACCATGCCTGTTCGAATCTATACCACAAATGCCGGCACGGATTTGAGCGATGCCGAGACGGCGCTGCTGGCCGACCTGGTTGCCCGCCACGGGCGCGCCGTGTTGCTGGCGCCAACATTTGCCGAGCTCGACCTGTGCCGTCATGATGCGGCAGAAGCTGGGGTTTCGCTGGGTATCGACTACAAGACGCCTTCGTCGTGGCTCCGCTCGCTGTGGGAGCTTATGGGCGATGGCCGCAACTTTGTGGATAACCTTCAGCGCCAGATGCTGTTCTCGGACATGATCGACCGCCGCGACGACGCTGCTCTGCAGCCGCTCTCGCGCAGCCAGGGCACGGTACGCATGCTTGCGCGTATGGCCCGCGACGTGTTGCCGGGCGTGGCGGGGACGGGCGACGAGCGCTGCCGCGGCGACGTTTGCCAACCCGATCCCAAGAGCGACGCCGAGGCCCGCGTGTTTGAGCTGTTGAGAGCCTATGCGAGCGGCTTGGACCGTCGAGACATGGTCGAGCCCTGCGAAGCCGCCGATATGATGGCAGAAGCCCTGGCGAACAACCTGCCGGGGTGCGCCCGCGCCGTCTGCGTGCGTGGTGTCACGTCGTTTACGCATAGCCTGCTCGAGCTGTTGTCGGCCGTGGCGAATAGTGGGGGAGAGGTTGTCGTGCTGCTGGCTTGCGAGCAGGCGGCGATGCGCGAGGACCTGGCCGCCGCCTTTGATGCCCGCGGTGTGCTGTTTGAGGCCGCGCCGCTGGGCGAGGGTGTCGCCGCGCCCCAGACTGCCTCCAAGTCCGCCGCTCAGCCTACCTTTGTAGAGGTTGCTGGCCCTCACGCCCGCGCCCACGCCTATGTGGATGCAATCGATGAGCTGGTAAAAACGTGTGAGGACGCCGCGGTCGACGGCGGTGTCACGGCGTCCGCGGACCCTGTGCGCGTGCTCGTGGTGTCTGCCCGGGCGCCCCGGCTGTTCGGTGAACTCGCTGCCCGTTTGGCGGCGCGTCATATTGCGGCCGAGACAACCGAGTTCACGGCATTTTCCCAATCCATCGCGGGCAGGCAGTTCACGGCGCTCGCCAATCTGATCGAGCGCATGAAGGCCGCCGATGAGGGCACCGCCTCTAAGACCGAGTGGTGGCCCGCGCCGGAGCTTACCGACTGGATTTACAGTCCGCTTTCGGGTGCCGATGCCGCCAGCGCGCGCACCTTCGACAAGAACATGCGCCTGTCGCGCGGCAAGACCGCTGCGGGCGTCAAGAGCCTGCTGCAGAGCGTGCAGGGCCAGGTGAGGGGTGCTCGCAAGGCCGCCAGCGACGAGAACTGGTTTAAGAACGTGCCATGCGTGGTCTCGGATGTGTTTCAGGCGCTGTGGCGTGACAAGCCCGTGACGGCGCTCAAGGCCATGCTCGCCGTTGCCGAGGCGCTGCCCGATCGCGCTCTAGGCGGCCTTGACGGCCAGGCCCGTCGCCAGGCAGAGACGGCTTTGCTGCGCCACGCCATCGACATCCTTATGAATGGCGCCCGCGCGCTCGACGTGTCGCAGGCCGCGACCGTGCCCGTGCTCGATGGCATTCGCACCAAGGTGGACAAGCGCAGCACCGCCTACGATTACGAGACCTACGAGGTTGACCGTGCGCCACGTGCTCAGGTTCGTTTTGCTTCGCTTGCCGATGCGGCGGCTCTGCGCCCCGGCAGCTACGATGCCGTGCTGTTTGCCGATGTCGATCTGGACAGCTATCCGCTCTCGCACGAGGAGGGGCCGCTGGCCACGCTGACGGCGAGTCTTGGTCGCGAGGGCGTGACGCTTGAGCCCGCGGCCCTGCTGCGCGTGCGCTTTGGTCACGCGATGCAAGCGTCGCGTGGTCCGGTTACGCTCGCCCGTGTGACCCATGATCGTCAGGCGCGCGAGTGCTATCCGGCGGCCGTGTGGACCGAGTTGCGTGCGCACGCCAAGGCCGCTGACGACGCTAAGGCCACTGGCAACGCTAAGGTCGCTGGCGCCGACAAGGCGACGTGCGTGGGTGAGGGCGATATCGTAAGGGACTTCGATCCCGCGGCAGGCGAAGGTCTCAAGCGCGAGCGCGTGACCTGTGAAGCCCCTCAGCATCTGAGTGCCGAGGCCGTGCCGTATTTGGTCCTGCGCCGTCGCGATGGCGAGGGCGAGGACGCGCCGCTCGTGCCGCGCCTGACGTCCGCCTCGCAGATCGAGGCCTATTCTACCTGCCCGCTGTGCTGGTTCGTATCGTATCGCGTCAAGCCCCAGTCCATCGATGCGGGCTTTGGCAACATGGAGAAGGGTAACTTTGTCCATGACGTGCTGGAGCACTTGCATGCACGTCTTCCGCAGGAGGGCATGGAGCGCGTGACGCCCATGAATCTGCCGCGCGCGAAGGAGCTGCTGCACGAGGTCTTTGCCGAGACCCTGGCCGAGCACGCCGGCAAGCGCGGTACCGAGGGCCCGCTGGTGCCGCTCTCTCCAGTGGAGGAGCGCCAGGCGGCCGAGATCTTGCCGCAACTGGAGGGCGTGCTCGCCTACGAGTCCGAGGCGCTCGCGCCCTTCGCGCCGCGCTACCTGGAGTTTGCGTTCAACGAGCTCCAGGTCGAGTATGCCGGCTGGCCGCTCGGCGGGCGCATCGACCGCGTGGATGTGGACGCCGAGAACCGCGCTGTGGTGATTGACTACAAGCATCGTTCGGGTGTCGAGGAGTTTAAGCTCGCCGACCCCACGGTGCGCGACGAGGAGTCGGGCGAGGCCCCCATCGATGATCCGCGCTGGCTGCCGCCCCATACCCAGACACTCATCTACGCGCAGGCCATGCGTCGGGCACTGGGCCTAGATACCCGCGCAGCGCTCTATTTTTCGACCAAGGGCGGCAAGCCCGCACTGCGAGGTGCGTCGAGCGCCGAGTTGCTCGAGGAAGAGCGCGGCGACGGTCGCATCCCGGGCCTTAAGAAGGGCTTTCCCGGCGAGGGCGGCAACATGGACTTCGATGCGCTGCTCGACCGCGTGGAGGCCGGCATCGCCGAGCGCTTGCGCGAACTCGAGGCGGGCAACGTCGCCGCTGTCGACCCGACGTCGGCACAGGCCGCGCATGCGCGCTGCTCGTATAACCACGAAGGAACGTTTGTAAGGAGGGACGTGTAGACCATGGATCTTTCGACTTTGATGCCGCAACAGCTGCAAGTCGTCAAAACGCTCGACCGCCCGCTGTTTGTCTCGGCGGGTGCCGGCTCGGGCAAGACCTTTACCCTCACGCGCCGCATCGTCTACGCGCTCTCGCCCGAATCCGGTCCGTTTGTCGAGCATCTAGATCAGGTGCTCGCCATTACCTTTACCAAAGACGCCGCGGCCGAGATTCGCGACCGCGTGCGCCGTGCGCTTATCGAAGAGGGTATGGACGAGGAGGCCCTGACCGTCGACGACGCTTGGATCTCGACCATTCACGGCATGTGCTCGCGCATCCTGCGCGCGCATGCGCTGGAGCTGGGCATCGATCCCGAGTTCACGGTGCTTACCGATACCGACGAGCTTATGGACCAGGCTGTCGAGCATGTGTTGGGGCGCGCGACGGCGCCCGATGCCGCGCCCGAGCTCGCCGCTTCGCTTAAGGCCCTCTACGCCTGGTATCCCATGGCGGGCGAGGGCGGGCCGTTTGGCGCCGGTACCACCATCAAAGGCCTGGTGCGCGACCTGCTGGAGCTATCGAGCCAGCTGCCGGGCGGCATGGACGATGTGCGCGTGGCGCGCGGCCAGGCCGATACCTCGGCGCTTGCCGATGCCTATCGTGCGGCGTTGGGTGCAAGCAAGGCCACGACCGAGAAAGCGCAGGTGGCACTCGACGCCATCGACGCGTTTGAGGCGAGCGGCAAAACCATGGAGGATGCGGCGCGACTCATGATGTCGTGCGGCATGCCTCGGGCGAGCAAGGCGTTTCCTAAGGAGCAGGTGGAGCTACTCAAGGCCGAGGCGGCCGATGCGTTTATCAATATCGTGCTTGCCTGCGGCGGTCCGGCGCTCGATGCGCTGGTGGCGCTTGCCCGTGCTGTGGAGGCGGAGTACCGTGCGCTCAAGGCCGGCCAGTCCGCGCTCGACAATAACGATCTGTTGCGCATGGCATACGAGGCGCTGCGCGACTACCCGTCTATTCGAGCTGCCTACGAGGGCCGCTTTAAGATGGTCATGATCGATGAGTTCCAGGATACCGACCAGATGCAGGTCGATTTGATTCGCTATCTGACGGGCGAGGGGGAGCGCGCGCTGTGCACCGTGGGCGATGCGCAGCAGTCGATCTACCGCTTCCGCGGTGCCGAGGTCGAGGTGTTCCGTCGCCAGGAGCGCAAGGTGGGTTCGACGGCGGCGTCCGAGACGGTCACCACGTCCGATGCCCCCGCCGGCGAGCTCGTCAAGCTTGTCCGCAACTTCCGCAGCCACGACGAGGTGCTGCGCTACGTGGCGCGCGTCTTTGACGGCGACACCGGTGGTTTGATGCAGGGGTTCTTGGATCTTGAACCGAGCGACAAACGCAAGGACAAGCTCAAGGCAAAGGCGTCGCGCCGCCAGGCGCTGTTCGTTGCCGGCGGCAGCACGCAGGAGCGAACGCAGGCGAAAGCTCGCGCGATTGCCGAGCGGTTCCAAGCGCTCGTCAAAGCGGGGCAGCCCCAGGGCGATATGGTGCTGCTGCTGGGTCGCATGACTAACGCCGATGTCTACGCACAGGCCTTCCGCGACCAGGGACTCGACTGCGTCATCGCGGGCGGCTCGGTCTTTGCCCAGGCGGCCGAGGTGCAGACGGTGCGTGCCCTGGTCTGCGCGCTCGCCAATCCGGCCGATACGGCGCAGGGTCTTATGCCGCTGTTGGCCTCGCCGATGTTTGCACTCGGCGCCCAGGAGTTCCTGGCGCTGGCGACCAAACTCGACGAGCAGACGGGGGAGACCTCGCGCCGCAACATCGATGCGGGTATCATGAGCGATTCCGATGTGCCGGGCTTGCAGGGCTTGCCGCTCGTAACGCGCGCCCGCGAGGTGCTGCGCTACGCACTGCGTCGCGTGGGGCGTGATTCGTTCGCTGCCATCGCGCGCGACGTGGTCAATGCCTCCGGCTGGTTCGTGCGTCTGGCGCAGCGTGGCCCCGAGGGCAAGGCCATTGCCGCCAACGTGCTCAAGGCGCTCGATGCCGTGGCCGAGGCAGAGGCCGAGCACGGCAATTCTCCGCGCTCCATCGCGCTCGCCTTCGACCGCTTCTTGGCGGGCAAGGAGGCCCCGGGCGCCCTCAACGAGGAGGGTGACGGCGCGGTACGCATCATGACCGTGCATGCGTCCAAGGGCCTGGAGTATCCTGTCGTGGCGGTTGCCGAGTGTTTTGGCGTGCGCAAATCGTCCGGTGCGGCACAGATGGGTCGCGTCGAGGGCGGAGCGCAGGTCGTGGCACTGCCGGCACGCTTCGACGGCGTTAAGCTTGCCGACGGAACCTTCGTGAAGGGCGATGACGTCAAAAAACAGTTTGAACACTCGTTTAAGGGCAAGGGCACGTCACTGTGGTTGCCGCCAGAGCTCATGGAGGACGTCTGCGCGACGGGTTCTCCCGCCGAGGCGTTTGCCCGCCTGCGTAACGACGACCTGCAGCTTTCGCTCGAGGAGCGGGCTCGTCTGCTCTATGTCGCCATGACGCGAGCGCGCGAGTTGGTCATTCTGGCGATGGATGCCGGCGTGAGCCGCGGCAAGGTGACGGCGCCGACCTTCGATGTCGAGACGGACCTCACCTACGACGTCCTGCGCCGCATCCTGCCGACCGACAGTCTGGACATGCCGCAGCTCGATAGCGACCGTTTGGTGTTCGACAACTCCAAGCCGGGCGACTACGAGCTCATCTCGCTGTCGGTCTTTACGTTTGGCGAGCAGGGGTTCGAGGCCAACGCTTCGCTGGACGCCGAGGGCAGGCTTGTTCGTGGCGATGCCGATGTCGCCGATAATGCTGCGCACTCAACTGTGCCCGGTCCTGCCGACCCCAAGCCCGATTCGTTTGAGCTTGTGTATCCCCAGGCAGTGGGCGTGCGCATGGGCATCTGTCCGTTCCCGGCGCGTGACTCGTATAGCTACTCGTCAATCGCCGCGGCGCTCCATGCCGAGACGGAAGATCGTGCCGCCGAGGCACATGTGCCCATGGACGAGGCTGGCGATGATGCGGAGTCGGATGGTTCCGAGATGACGGATGCGGACGTGGCTGCTGTCGAGCCCGCCGGCAATCCCATGGCGCTGGGCTCGGCCTTCCACGCCGCCTGCCAGTGGCTCATCGAGATGGGTGCCGATGCGCTGCCCGCTGCGCGCGCCGATGCGCTGGCGCGTTTGCGGCGCCTGACGCCGGAGCAGCGCGGGCGCTTCGATGTCGCCCTGAATCGCTGGCTCAAGTCAGCTGTTCGTGCCGACCTGCTCGCGTGGCCGTGCGTTCGCGCCGAGGTGCCGTTCTTCTCGCTGGGCTGCGGGGACGAGGATATCGCCCGCTACGGCGCCTATGCCGAGGGCGCCATCGATGCACTGGCCACCGACCCGGCGGATCCGTCGCGCGCACTGGTCGTCGACTACAAGACGGGTGGCACGCCGGACGAGACGCCGGACCAGCTGCAGGAGAAGCACGCCCTGCAGGCGCGCGTCTACGCTGATGTTCTGCACAAAGCGGGCTTTGAGGCCGTGACCGTCAAGTTCGTCCGCGTGGAGCAGGCGAATCCAACCATCTTCGTCGAACCCGCCGAGCCTCAGGTGGTCACCTACAACCTCTAGCCCTCAGATAACTTGCGGTGGAATACGGACTGTTTTGGTCAAAAAAGCCGCCAAACAGTCCGCATTTCACCGCAACTGCAAGAGGAGCCGTGTGGGTTTGGGCTAGGTTCGGGTGCCGTCCGCGCTGTGCGGTAGAATCGTAACCCTAAGATCACGAACCCGCATCGGAGCTCATTACATGGCATTCGTCCATCTGCACAATCACACTGTTTTCTCCATGCTCGACGGCGCAACCCGTATCCAGGATATGGTCAACCGTGCCGTTGAGCTGGGCATGCCCGCCGTCGCCATTACCGATCACGGCTACATGTATGGCGTGCCCGACCTGGCGCTGGCCTGTGACGCCGTCAACCACAACACGCCCGAGTACAAGACGTGGAGCCACGACAAGGCCTTCTTGGAAAAGGACCGCCGCGACGAGCTGGTGGAGCCCGATCCCGAGTCCAGCCCGCGCGAGCATGCCCAGTACGTCAAAGACATGGCCATGTGGGACGAGAAGGGCAATATCGACGAGCTCAAGCCGCCCCTGGTCATCAAGCCCATCTTTGGCTGCGAGGTCTACTTTACGCCGGACGAGACGCTCGCCCGCGACCATAAGCCCGAGCTCTACCACATGATCCTTCTGGCCAAGGACCAGGAGGGTTACGTCAACCTGATGCAGACGGTCTCCGAGGCCGCTGTGCAGGGCTTTTACTACAAGCCGCGCGTGACGCTCGACAACCTGCGTCGCCATGCCAAGGGCATGATCTGCACGAGCGCCTGCATCGCGGGCATCATTCCCAAATACATCGACCGCGGTGACATGGAGGGCGCCATCAAGTGGGCCGAGACCTTCCGCGACACCTTCGACCCTGGCGACTTTTACATCGAGATCCAGGAACACGGCATTACCACCGACAACGGCCTGACCGACGAGCAGATGGACCGCACGCTCATCGACATTGCCAAACAGGTGGGTGTCAAGGTCATCGCCACCAACGACTTCCACTACCTGCGCCGCGAGGACGCGCCCGTACAGGACGTCATCATGTGCATCGGCATGAACGCCAAGGTCGACGACCCCAACCGCATGCGCATGACCGGCTCGGAGTTTTACATGAAGACCGAGGAGGAGATGCGGGCGATGTTCCCGTATTGCCCCGAGGCCTGCGACAACACGCTCGAGATCGCCGACAAGTGCTACGTGGAGCTGGACTGGGACTCCATCATCCTGCCGCGCTTCCCGCTGCTCGACCCCGGCGAGACGCACGAGAGCCAGTTCCGCCGCGAGTGCGAGAAGGGCCTGCGCCAACACTATGGCGATGACTGGGCCACACGCGAAATCGGTGGCGTCAACATCAAAGAGCGCTTTGAGTACGAATACAAGGTCATTTGCGACAAGGGCTTTGCCGCCTACTTTTTGATCGTTGCCGAGTACGTGCAATGGGCCAAGGACAACGGCATCGGCGTCGGCCCCGGCCGTGGCTCGGCCGCCGGCGCTATCGTCGCCTACGCCATGAACATCACCGCGTTCGACCCGCTCGAGAACGGCCTGATGTTCGAGAGGTTCCTGTCCCCGCAGCGTACCGAGATGCCCGATATCGATATGGACTTCGACGATGAGCGGCGCCTCGAGGTCGTGGAGCACGTTCGCCAGCTCTACGGCCCCGAGAAGGTCACCCACGTTATCACCTACTCGACCATCAAGGCCAAGCAGGCCATCAACGATGCCGCGCGCGTTCTGGACTACCCGGTCTACATGGGCCAGCGCCTGTCCAAGATGGTCTCGAGCGACCCCAAGGTCAAGCTCAAGCAGGTACTCGAAAAACAACCCGGCAAAGAGGATCTGTTTAACCCCGACTTTGCCGAGGCCTATAAAAAGGACGACGACGCCCGCCGCATCATCGACACGGCGCTCTCGATTGAGGGCCTCACCCGTGGCGAGGGCGTGCACGCGTGCGCCGTTCTGATCTGCCGCGACCCCGTCAACGAGCATGTGCCCACCAAGCTCGATACCAAGGGCGGCGTCGAGATTACCCAGTACGAGGGCCATACCGTTGCCGACATGGGCCTGCTCAAGATGGACTTCCTGGGCCTGCGCACGCTGACGGTTATTTCTAAGGCCAAGGCCAACATCAAAAAGAACTTCGGCATCGACATCAAAGAGGAAGAGATTCCCTTTGACGATCCCGAGATCTTTAAGCTCATGGGCTCCGGTCACACCGCCGGCGTCTTCCAGGTCGAGTCCGCCGGCATGACGGCCACGATCAAGAACATGAAGCCCACCGAGTACAAGCACGTCGTGGCATTGATCGCTCTATACCGCCCGGGCCCGCTGGGCGCCGGCATGGTCTCGTCCTACATCAACCGTATGAACGGCAAGGAGCCGGCCGTCTCCTACGACGACCGCCTGGACGACATCCTGGGTGAAACCTACGGTACCATGGTCTACCAGGAGCAGGTTATGCTCATCTCCGTCGAGATGTGCGGCTTCTCCAAGGGCGAATCGGACTCGCGTATCCGTAAGCCCGTGGCTAAGAAAAAGATCAAGCTGCTCACGTCGACGGTGCTCCACTGGGAGGATGGCTCGGACGAGACCACCTACGACCACTGGATGAACGGCGCTATCAAGAACAACTACACGCGTGAGGTCGCCCAGAAGATTTGGGACGATGTTCTCGAGTTCGCGTCCTACGCCTTTAACAAGTCGCACTCCGCCGGCTACGCCATCCTGGTTATGCAGACGGCATGGCTCAAGGCGCACTATCCGCACGAGTACATGGCGGCCGTTCTGACGTCCTATACGGGCAAGACCGACAAGATCGTTCACTACGTCTCGGCGTGCCGTCATGACGGCATCCCCGTGCTGTCGCCAGATGTCAACGAGTCGGGTACCGAGTTCACGGCTACCAAGGAGGGCGTGCGCTTTGGTCTGGCCGGCATCCGCGGCGTGGGCACCGGCGTGGCGCAGGCGATTATCGCCGAGCGCGAGGCGGGCGGCCCGTTTAAGACGCTGCACGACTTTGTCGAGCGCGTGGACTCGAGCCAGGCTAACCGTCGCGTGATCGAATCGCTCATCAAGGCAGGTGCTTTCGACTCCACGGGGTATCCGCGTCGTCAGATGATGCACTTTGTGGATAAGAACAACCCCGAGAACATCATCGATGCCGCGGTAAAGCGCCAGAAAGATCGTGCGAGCGGCCAGACGTCGTTCTTCGATATGTTTGGCGACGTTGAGGGCTCGGGCTTTGAGGTGAGCGTGCCCGATCCGGATGGCCAGGAGTGGGACCGCCACCTTAAGCTGAGCCAGGAGAAGGAGGTTCTGGGCATCTATGTCTCGGACCACCCGCTGCGCCCGTTTGAGTATGCGCTAGCCAAGGCACGCGACTTCTCGTTCTCGCAGATCGATACCGGCTACGAGGTGCAAAACCCCACGGGCGGTACCATCAACCAGGAGATTCCCGAGGGCAAGGCGCTGTGGTGGGCCGGTATGGTCTCGAGCGTGTCCAAGCGCGTGACCAAAAACGGCGACCCCATGGGCATTGTGCAGCTCGAGGACATGGAAGGCGAGGCCACGGTCGTGGTGTTCCCCAAGACCTACAAGGAGGCCGAGGGGTACCTGTACGGCGAGGTCGATCCCGAGACCGGTGCACAGCTGTCCGATGCGTTTGTGCGCATTAAGGGCAAGCTCGAGCGCTCGGACCGCGGCGATCAGATCATCGCGCAGGAGATTGTGCCGCTGGAGCTCAACGAGGAGACCAACAAGCCCAAGGTGTTTGAGGTCATGGTGCCCAACAGCCGCTTTAGCCAGGGCAATATGGCGCGTCTTGCCACGGTGCTTACCGCCAACCCGGGCGGCGACCGCGTGGAGATCTTTATCGAGCAGGTGGACGGGCGCGTACTGCGTGCCGAGGTGCCGGCCAAGGTCAACGCGCGCTCGATTCCGCTGCTGGCCGAGGCCAAAGCCATCGTGGGTAACCAGGGCAGAGTGACGGTGATTTAAGGGTGACCTTGCTGGTCCGCGCGAGATTGGAGGAAGTGATGGCGCAGGGGACGTTTGTGCAGGCGCTTCGCAAGGAGGCGGCGCTTAGCAGCACTTTTATGAAGGGGCGTTCGCTCATGCTCAACGGCGCCGTGCTGTCGTTTGAGGACTCCGGCTCGCGCTTCTCCAAAAATGTGACTATCGAGGGCACGGTGCGTGGCTCGCGCGGCGACCTGTATAAGACACACGTGGCGCTCGATATGGACGAGCACGAGGTTGTCGACTACGACTGCGATTGCCCGGCCGCCTTCCGCTATTCCGGCATGTGCAAGCACGCCATCGCCACGGCGTTGGCGTATCTGGATGCCAGCGGCGCCGAGCCCGTCGAGGGTTTGCGCACGCCGGTCCGCACGTTTACGGCACCGCCCGCACAGTCCAAGCAGCCCGCGCGCCCCGCGCCTAGCGCATCTTCGGTCAACCCCAACTTTCCCTTCCCGGCGCCCGTCCCCACGAGCCCGAGCCTTGTGGCGGCGCTTTCCTATCTTTCGGACGCGCGCATGGACGAGCTCGTGGCCATGCGTCGCAAGCTCGCCGGCACCATTGACCCCGATGCGCCCAAGGCGGTGCTGGAGCCCTCGCTGGTGCCGTACTACAATCCGCTGTTTGCCGATCGCTTTAACTGGGCGCTCGAGTTTCGCATTCGCTGCGGTTCGGTGTCCTACGTGGTTAAGGATATCGACGGCATGGCCGATGCCTATGTGCGCGGCGGTACGTTCTCCTATGGCAAGAAGCTTACGTTTGCCCATGTGCCCGAAGCTTTCGATGACGTGTCGACAAAGCTGCTCGACTTTATCGCAATGACGGTCGCCTACCTAGGCGATATTACGAGCTCGCGCTCGGCATCGTATGACTTTGCCCGCAGCGGCTTTGTCGCCGAGCGTCAGTTGCCGGTATCCGAGTATTCCGTCGTGTCCGTGCTGGACCTGCTGCGCGGCAGGGCCATGTCTTTTGAGCCTGCTTGGTCGCGGGGGACGACGACGCATCGCGCCTACGAGGTGGCAGTCGAGCCGTCGCCGCAGGGGGAGGGCGAAGCCCCGGCCAAGCGCCCGCCGCTCCTTGCCGCCAAGATTGCACCGGCGGCGGGTGGCAGCTACGACTTGCGCCTGCCGGCCGATACGTATTGCTTTGTCGCGAGCGACGCAGCCTATCTGGTCGATACGCGCCGAGCACGCCGTACCGACACGGCGTTTGCCCAACATGCGGCGCCGTTCCTTTCGCACTTGTTGCCCTGCCGCACGCCGGTCCATATCGCTGCCGACCAGGTGGGCGAGTTCTGCCGCATGGCGCTGCCTATCTTGCGCGACTATACCGACCTGACCGCTCCCGCCGCGCTCGACGCCGTGGCACCCGAGCCGAGTTTTGCCATGGCGATTGGCGTCGACGATGGTCTTGTGACCTGCAAGATTACGGTGACCTACGGCGATTGGTCGGCAGATCTCTTTAGTCTTGGTGCTCCGGGCAGTCCTTTCGAAGAGCAACGCCCCGGCGTTCCGCCCCGCGATACGGTGGCGGAGTTTCGCGTTATGGACACGGCGGCCCTGTACTTCGATTTCTACGAGGGCGGCCTGGCGTTTGAGGAGCGCGACGACGCCCGCCTGTTCCACTTGCTGACCGAGGGCCTGTCTGCCCTGTCCGAGCTGGGCGAGGTCATGCTCAGCGATCGCCTGCGCCAGATCTCGGTCCGTCCTGCGCCCAAGCTTTCGGTGCGTGCGACCGTCAAGAGTAACCTGCTCGACGTCGAACTGGGCGCAAGTGGCCTTTCGGCGGCAGACCTTGCCATCTACCTTGACTCCTACAAGCGTCACCAGACGTTTGCGCGCCTTACATCCGGCGACATCGTTCGCCTGGACGAGGGCGCTCGTGCCGCGTTTGGCCTTGCCGAGGACTTGGGCGTCGATGCCGTCGACCTGCTCGACGGCGTGTCGCTTCCCGCGTCGAGTACCCTTTTTGTCGACAGCATGCTCGAGCGCACGCCTGCGCTCGAGGCCGATCGTGACGCGGCGTTCCGCCGCACCGTCGAGCGCCTGGACACGCTCGGCAAGATGGACTTTACGGTACCCGCCTCGCTCAAGGCCACACTGCGTGGCTACCAGATTGACGGCTACCAGTGGCTCGGCTCGCTCGAGCACCTGGGCCTTGGCGGCATCTTGGCCGACGATATGGGCCTGGGCAAAACGCTGCAGATGATCGCGCACATTCTGGCGCGCGTGGAAGCGGGGGATACCAAGCCCACGCTCGTGGTATGCCCCGCGTCGCTCGTGTACAACTGGGCTGCCGAGTTGGAGCGCTTTGCCCCCTCGATTGATGTGTGTGCCATCGTGGGCGCCAAGGCCCAGCGTCGCGTGCAAATTGCCGGCGTGGCCGAGCACAACGTGGTCGTGACGTCGTATGACCTCATGCGCTGCGACATCGACGAATACATCGAGCAGGACTTTGCCCGCGTGGTGCTCGACGAAGCCCAGTACATTAAAAACCCGCTCACCCAGGTGGCGCGCGCCGCCAAGCGCCTGCCGGCCGGCGTGCGCTTTGCCTTGACGGGAACGCCCATCGAAAACCGCCTGTCCGAGCTCTGGAGTATCTTCGACTTTTTGATGCCGGGTCTTCTGGGCACGCGTGACTCATTTGCCAAGCGCTTTGAGAGTCCCGTCGAGCATGCCGAGGGTGACAGCGCCGCTCGTCTGCAGGCGCTCGTGTCGCCGTTTGTGTTGCGCCGTGTCAAGGAAGACGTGGTGGCCGACCTGCCCGAAAAGATCGAGGACACTGTCGTGGCTCAGCTCACCGGCGAGCAGCGCAAGCTGTACCTGGCAAACCAGGACCGCATCGCCCAGCAGGTGCAGCGCCGCGAGGCATCCGAGTTTAAGAAAGACAAGCTCAAGGTACTTGCCGAGCTCACCAAGCTGCGCCAGATTTGTTGCGACCCGCATCTGCACTATGCGGACTACAAGGCGGGAAGTGCCAAGCTCGATACGTGCATGGAGCTCGTTCACGGCGCACTCGACGGTGGTCATCGCATCTTGTTGTTCAGCCAGTTTACGGGCATGCTCGATATCATCGGCAGGCGCTTGGCCAAGGAGGACATCGCCTTCCTTAAGCTCACGGGTGCTTCGTCCAAGGAGAGCCGCGCCAAGATGGTCGCGCAGTTCCAAGCGGGTGAGGTTCCGGTCTTTTTGATCTCGCTCAAGGCGGGCGGCGTGGGCCTTAACCTGACAGCGGCCGACGTGGTCATTCACTACGACCCGTGGTGGAACGTGGCCGCGCAGGACCAGGCGACCGACCGCGCGCATCGTATTGGCCAGCAACATACCGTGACCGTGTACAAGCTCATCGCCAAGGACACGATCGAGGAGCGCATTATGCAGATGCAGGAGTCCAAGCGCGATCTGGTCAACAGCGTGCTCGGCGGCGACGGCATCTCGTCGGCACTGTTCACGCGCGAGGATGTTCTGGCGCTGCTCGGCGGCGACGGTCGCTAACCCGCTCGGGTGGGGCCGTCAGGGCGGATGGCACACGCTGTCCCATCGTCCCCGCCCGTTATGTGTTCATTTGCAATGCCGTGGATGGTTTGTCTGCCTTTGGGCATAAGAACCATCAAGAACATTGGCACATCAGCAAAGGAGAACATCATGGCGAAATTCTTTAAGGACCCCGACGGTAAGCTCATTGCCGCCCTTGGCGACGACGTTGCGACCCCTGCCGGTTGCACGGAACTGACCGCAAACACTGAGGACGCGGCGCACGAGAAGCACGTGCCTGTTGTCGAGACCGAGCGTGACGGTCACGTGATTCGCGCACGCGTTGGCTCGGTCGAGCACCCCAGCCTGCCCGAGCACTACATTGAGTGGATCGCGCTTGAGGCCGAGGGCCGCTTGGAGGTCCATTACCTTGAGCCCGGCATGAAGCCCACGACGTTTTTCGCTGGCGGCTCCAAGACCGGTACCGTCTATGCCTACTGCAACCTGCACGGGCTGTGGTCCGCGACGTTCTAGGAGCGCGCCCCCGCTCGGGGTATCATAGCTAGCATATGCACATGCGAGCGCCGGCTGCATTATGCGGCCGGCGCTTTTACTACGACAACGATGGTTTACGACGGAAAGGGCTGAGCCATGAAGCTCGCGCTTGCACAGATCGATATGCGCCTGGGTGATATTGAGGGCATTTGCGGCCGCATCGAGGACCAGGCTCGCCTGGCTCATGAGCGCGGCGCGCGCGTGCTGTGCGTTCCGGCCCCGCTCTTTATGGGCGCCATGCCGGGCAGCCTGGTGGGCGCTGCTGATTTTGAGCACGATATGCTGACGGGCCTGACGGGCGTTGCCGAGCGCATCCAAGAGCTCGATATGATCTGCATCGTGCCCGCTGCGGTTTCGTTTGAGGGTCAGCCCCTGCTTGACTATATGATGCTTAAGGATGGTCGCGTGGTGCCTGCGCGCGCAAGTATTGCCCTGCAGCGTGGCGAGAGCAACGATGCGCGTTGGGTACCGCCGGTGTTTGACGTGGACGGCGTGCGCATCGCCGTGGTGTTTGACCTGGACCGCGAGCTCGAAATGCTGCCGACCGGCGTCGACCTCATTGCCTATTTCCAGTTCAACGCGTTTGACATGACCGACCGCGAGACCGCCGCCGTCGCCGCCGTGCGCAGCGGTGCCTACCGCAAGATCGCCTCCAAGCGCAGCGTATGGTTTGCCTGCATGGCGCCGGTCGGCGCCTATGACGAGTCGGTGTATACCGGCGGGTCGTTTGTGCTCGACGATTGCGGTCGCGTGGTGGCCCAGGCGCCGTGCCTTGAGGAGAGCCTGCTGGTTCAGGAGATTCAGCGCGGCGTGATGCTCGATGCCCTGGAGGACCACGAGCTGCCCGAGTTTCGCTCTGAGGAGTGGTTGTGGCAGGCGCTGGTGCTTGCCGTGCGCGACAATGCCCGCGCCCGCGGCGCCTCGCGTGCCGTGGTGGCGCTCGAGGGCGATCTGCCGTCGTCCCTGTTGGCGGCGCTTGCCGTCGACGCCTTGGGTCCGCGTAACGTAATTGGCCTGGTGCTGGGGCGCAATCGCATCTTTACGCCGGCGCAGGAGGAGGCAGAGGCCGCCCGCTGTTCTGCTGTGCGCTCAATCGCCGAGCGCTTGCACATTCGCACCGTCGAGCGCGATGCGCCGGATGCGGCGCGCGTGCTCGATCGCGACGTGTCGGCGGGCGATGCCGAACGCCTGCGTTCGCGCGCGCTGGGCCTGATGCTCGAGGATACGGCGCTCGAGCTGGGCGCCATGGCGTTGAGCCCGCTTTCCAAGACTGAGTACGCATTGGCGGCGCCCGCGCTGTCCGGCGGCTATCAGGGCGACTTTGCGCCCTTTGGCGATGTGTATCTGTCGACGCTCGAGTTTGTGGCACGCGTGCGCAACCGTGCCTCGGCCGTGGTGCCCCAAGAGCTCGTGACGCTCAACGCGGTAGAGGATTGCATGGATCGCGTGCTGGCGCAGGCACTCTCGACGCTCGCCGGCCCGGTTGATATGCTCGATCGCGCGGCGCAGCTGCTTGGCGGGCTTGAGCCGGGTGAGGTCGATGGTGCGCTCGAGTCGCACGTGGACCGCAACCGTCCCTTTGACGACATCCCGATGGCCGCCGCCAAGCCCGAGGCCTGCTCGCTGCTGCTGATGCTCGTGCGCCAGGGTGAGGCTGCTCGTCGCATGCTACCGACGGCCCCGATCGTCTCGGCCCGTTCGTTTGCCGAGCGCGCCTGGCCGTACATGCTTGCATGGTCCGATCTGGGGCTCAACGGTAAGGAGCGCATGACGGTTGATTCGCTGGCACGCGCCGAGGTGCGCCGCTTTGCCGACGACGATACGAGTGACCGCATGCGCGGCGAGATGATGGGCCTGTTGGGCGAGCTGTTGGGTATTTCGCCTGAGCAGATGGAAGAGCTGCGCTCTGAGGACGGTCAGCGTCGTTTGCACGAGGGAATGAAAAAGTTCGAGGGCGAGGTTCAGGACGCCATCGACAAGATGATGGGCGGCCAGGGCGGACCACAGGGTGGGCCCCAGGGAGGTCCGATGCCGCATCCGCCGGTGGATCCCCGACAGTTCCCGTTCTTCTCGCAGAACTAACTATGGGATGGGATTCGCTCCCAACCCCGATACTTCAACTAAGCGTCTTGGCCCCGTTGTGTTATTCTAGAACAGACGTTCGTGAATGATGCGCGGGGCCTTGCCTTGCGCTTGGAAAAAAGGCGAGGGGAGGTTGGCTTGGTCATTTTGGGTATCGACCCCGGTTTGGCCCATACGGGCTGGGGGATTATCGAGGAGCGACGTGGCGAGGTTCGCTGCCGTGCCTACGGTTGTATCGAGACCAGCGCGGGCAGCCCGCTCGCGGTGCGCCTGTCGCATATCGCCCACGACCTCAAGGGCGTCGTCGAACGCTACCGTCCCGATACCGCGGCTATCGAGAGCATCTACTTTGGCGCTAATGTCCGCTCGGCCATCCCCACGGCGCATGCCCGCGGTGCCGCGCTCGTGGCGCTTTCGGAATGCGCGCTCGAGATTGGCGAATACACGCCCATGCAGATTAAGCAGGCCGTGGTGGGCACGGGTGCCGCAGACAAGCGGCAGGTTGCCTACATGGTGCGCACGCTCACGCAGCTCGATCACGACCCTCACCCAGACCATGCCGCCGATGCCCTAGCTTGCGCCATCTGTCACGTTAACCTAAGCCGCACCCGGGCGCTTACCGGCGGCGAGTTCTATCAACAGAGAGGAACCGGATACTGATGATCTCCCAGCTCCATGGAACGCTTATCGAGGCCACGATGAGCTCGGCCGTCGTCGATGTGTCGGGCGTGGGCTTTGAGCTCGGTATTTCGGGCAGCACTGCCGCCACGCTGCCTACGCCCGGCGGTGAGGTTCGCCTCTATACCCGCATGCAGGTGCGCGAGGACGCCATGACGCTTTTTGGCTTTGCTTCCAAGGACGAGCGCACGATGTTCGATCGGCTCGTTTCTGTCTCGGGCGTCGGTCCACGCCTGGCGCTTGCCGTGCTTTCCACCTATACCGTGGGACAGCTGTATTCCCTGGTACTGGCCGAGGATGACAAGGGCATGGCCAAGGTGCCCGGTGTGGGCAAAAAGACCGCCCAACGCCTCATCTTGGAGCTCAAGAGTACCTTTGCCAAGGACAAGGGCTTTGTTCCGGTCGACGTAATTCCCGGTCAGGTTGCGATGCCGGTTCCCGCCGCCGCTCCCTCGGCGATCGATGACGCCCGCGCGGCGCTCCTTTCCATGGGCTTTAGCCCTCAGGAGACCGAGGTTGCCCTGAGCGGGTATGATGGGCAGGATATGCGTGTCGAGGATCTCCTCGGCGCGGCGCTTAAGCGACTCGGAATGGATGCGTGATGTGGGAAGCCGATGACTCTCAGGACCTGTGGGCGGCGCCCGGCAGCTCGCCGGCGGCATCCATGGCACACGGCGAGCGCATGGTGGGCTCGGAGCTGACGCCCGAAGACCTCGATGTCGACCGGACCCTGCGTCCCCAGCGCCTGGACGACTACTGCGGCCAGGAGCATATCAAGCAGAGCCTTCGCGTGCTGATCGAGGCGGCGCAGAGCCGTGGCGAGACGCTCGACCACGTGATCTTCTCGGGCCCTCCGGGTCTGGGCAAGACCACGCTGGCCACGGTTATCGCCAACGAGCTGGGCGCTCAGATCAAGACGACGAGCGGCCCTGCCATCGCGCGTACCGGCGACCTGGCGGCTATCCTTACCAACCTGCAGCCGGGTGACGTGCTGTTTATCGACGAGATTCACCGTCTTAACCGGTCGGTCGAGGAGGTCCTGTATCCCGCGATGGAGGACTTTGCGCTCGATATCGTGATCGGTAAAGGCCCGGCCGCACGTTCGATTCGCCTGGATATCCCCAAGTTTACGCTGGTGGCGGCAACGACCCGCTCGGGTATGCTGACCGGCCCGCTGCGCGACCGCTTTGGCATTTCGTATCGCCTGGACTACTACACGGTCGAGGAGCTCGCTCAGATCGTGACGCGTTCGGCGACCATCCTGGGTGTGACGATCGACCATCCCAGCGCACTTGAGATCGGCTCGCGCTCGCGTGGCACGCCGCGCTTGGCCAACCGTCTGCTCAAGCGTGTGCGCGACTATGCGCAGGTGCGCGGCAACGGTCCTATTGAGCTTGATATCTGCCGTCAGGCGCTCGAGTTCTTTGAGATTGATGAGCTTGGTCTGGACTGGATGGACATTCGCATCTTGGAGACGCTTGCCAAGACGTTCTCCGGCCGTGCCGTGGGCCTGACGACCCTTGCCAGCGCGGTGGGCGAGGACCCGGGTACGCTCGAGGATGTCTATGAGCCCTATCTGCTGCAGTGCGGCTTGATGATCCGCACGCCCCAGGGCCGTCAGGCAACCTTGCGCACCTTTGAACACTTGGGGATTGAACCTACCGTTTAGGGCGCTTTGTTTTGGCGGGCTGTTAGGCTATCGCTGGACATTGGGTAAACATATCGCCGTTTGTCGGTTACGGGTGCTTTACTATTGCGCGCGCGTGCTATGCTGGATTGGTCTTTTTCTCATTCGGTAACGAAAGGACCGCCCATGCCTACCGACATCGAAATCGCACGTTCTGTCACGCCGCTGCCTATTACCGAGGTGGCCAAGAACGCCGGCGTCGACGTTAAGCATCTGATTCCGTACGGCTTTGACAAGGCAAAGGTCGACTATTCCCTGCTCAACGAGCCAACTGATCACCAGGCCAAGCTTGTCCTCGTGACCGCTATCAATCCCACGCCCGCAGGAGAGGGCAAGACCACCACGACCATCGGCCTGGCCGATGGCCTGCGCCGTCGCGGCGTCAAGAGCGCCGTGGCCCTGCGTGAGCCTTCGCTCGGTCCCGTGTTTGGCGTAAAGGGCGGTGCCGCTGGTGGCGGTTGGGCTCAGGTCATCCCCATGGAAGACATCAACCTGCACTTTACCGGTGACTTCCATGCTATCGGTGCCGCCAATAACCTGCTGGCTGCCATGCTCGACAACCATATTCAGCAGGGCAACCAGCTCGGCATCGATGTTAAGCGCATCACCTGGAAGCGCGTCGTCGACATGAATGACCGCCAGCTGCGCCACGTTATCGACGGCATTGGCGGCAAGGCTCAGGGTGTGCCGCGCGAGGACGGCTTCGACATCACTGTTGCCTCCGAGGTCATGGCGATCTTGTGCCTGTCCACGAGCATCAACGACCTCAAGGAGCGTCTGGGCGAGATCGTCGTCGGCTACAGCTATGCCGGCGAGCCCGTCCGCGCCCGCGACCTCAAGGCCCAGGGCGCCATGGCTGCGCTGCTTAAGGATGCGCTCAAGCCCAACCTGGTGCAGACGCTCGAGGGTACGCCCGCGTTTGTCCACGGCGGCCCCTTCGCCAATATCGCCCACGGCTGCAACTCCATCATGGCCACCCGCATGGCTATGCGCTTTGGCGATGTCGCCATTACCGAGGCCGGCTTTGGCGCCGATCTGGGTGCCGAGAAGTTCCTCGACATCAAGTGCCGCATGACGGGCGTCCGCCCCAGCGCCGTCGTGATTGTCGCCACCGCCCGCGCGCTTAAGTACAACGGCGGCGTTGCCAAGGCCGACCTTAACGACGAGAACCTCGATGCCCTCAAGGCCGGCATGCCCAACCTGCTGCGCCACGTTGACAATATCCAGAACGTCTACGGTCTGCCCTGCGTGGTCGCCATCAACCGCTTCCCGACGGACACCGAGGCAGAGCTTGCGCTCATCGAGTCCGAGTGCCAGAAGCTCGGCGTTAACGTTAAGCTTTCCGAGGTCTGGGCCAAGGGCGGCGAGGGCGCGCTCGATTTGGCCGACGAGGTCATGCGTCTGATCGAGCAGCCGAGCGAGCTCAAGTTTGCCTACGAGGACGGCGCCGATGTTGCCGATGCTCTGGAGGCCGTTGCCACTAAGGTTTACCGCGCCGATGGCGTCGACTTTACGCCGGCTGCCAAGCGCCAGCTCGCCGAGCTGCGCGAGAACGGCTTTGGCAACCTGCCGGTGTGCGTCGCCAAGACCCAGTACAGCTTTAGCGATAACGCCAAGGCTCTGGGCGCTCCCGAGGGCTTCCGCATCACCGTGCGCGAGCTCAAGGTTTCCGCCGGCGCCCACTTTGTGGTCGCACTGACTGGCAGTGTTCTGACCATGCCGGGCCTGCCCAAGGTTCCCGCGGCCGAGAACATCGACGTCGACAACGACGGCAACATCACCGGCCTGTTCTAAGCCTGCTGTCCATAGCTGCTAGTCCGCCCCGCCGTGCCCCACAGCACAGCGGGGCTTTTGGTTCTAGGCGCGCTTGTCTTGTAGATACCGACGGCCTTTGCCCATCATAGGCTTTTGCGCGGGTAGAATGCATGGATAACTTGATGCTTGCAGGCGACGGAAAGGAAACGTTGCATGGACCAGGACAAGACGACCGTGATGGGCGGATATGGCTCCCCGCGGACGGGCAATGGCGCCGATGAGACCCGCGTCGTGCCGAATCCCGGCTACGCTGCTCCCGATATGACGCAGGCGTCGGCCGAACCCACACGAGTTATGGGCCATGGCGATACACCGCGGGATCCGTTTGATTATGCACCGCAGGACCCGTATGGCAATGCGGCGACAGATGCTTATAACAACCTGCCGCAAAATCCCATTCTGCAGCCTCAGCAGACGACGTATATGCCGCGCACGGCACAGACCCAGCCTCGTTATGAGTCGCGCGATCCGTATGCGCGCCAGCCTTATCGCGAGTATCCCAAATCGATTCCGCAGTATGGTGAGGACGAGGAAAAGGCGCCGTCGCGTTCGTCGAGCGTGATCAAGAAGATCCTCATTGTGTTGGCGATCTTCTTTGCGCTCTCGGTTGTGTTTGCCATCGTGTCGGGCATGCTCAACAAGCGAGGTGCTGCAACCAGCACGACGGCCGAGCAGACAGAGGTCGCCCAGGCGGGTGCAGTAGAGCTGGGCGATATCCCGGGGCAGTACTGGTCCAACGCCAAAAAGCTCCTCAAGTCGCGCGGCGCCGATCTTTCGAATGCCGTGGTCCTGACTGATGATGGCTCAACGCCCGTCGTCGATGCCAACTGGGTCGTCACATCTGCCTACTATAACGACAACGGTAACCTTGAAATTCAACTCACGCACAAGAACAGCTCGGGCAACTCGTCCGACGGCCAAAGCGGCACCGACAGCTCGAGCTCCAACATGCTGGAGGACCTGAGCAACAAGGCGCAGGAATTGGGAGACAAGGCGCAAGAGCTGGGCGATACGACACAAAACCTGGGCGATACCGCGCAGAACTTGGGAGACATGGCGACAAGTGCCTGGAACGCCCTACAAAACGGCATTTTGGGTGCACAGGGAAACTAGCGGCCGAGCGGAGCGGGGCTACAGCTGCTCGGCCGGACGGTCGGGCGAACTAAAGCCCGAGTCAAACGTGACGACGCATGACGCATCGGGTCGGCGCTCGTGCACGATGCGCGTGACGAGCTCCAGCAGCTCCTCGTCGGATATGTCAAAGTCGTCGGGACGCACCAGGTCAAATGACACAAAGCCATCGTGTTCGTGAAGGTCGTGGATGGAAAGCGCGGGGTCAATCTGCGCTACGCCGCGCTTGACCCAGCCGCGCAGGTCGTCGCCGGTGGTGGCGATGGGGTCGCAGTGTAGCGTGATATCGATGCCCATCTGGTGCTTGATATCGTGCTCGATGGTGTCCAGAATCTCGTGGTGCTCAAACGCATCGCCCTCGCCGGGCATCTCCACGTGGGCGCTGGCAAACTGGCGGCCGGGACCGTAGTCGTGCACCATGAGGTCGTGCGTGCCTAGGACCTGCGGATACGACATGATCCTATCGCGGATTTCCTGGACGAGCTTGGGGTCGGGCGCCTGTCCTAGCAGTGGGCTGATGGCGTCGCGCACCAGGCCCAGGCCGCTGATGCAGATGAAGATGCCCACGCCCAGGCCCGCCCAGCCGTCGAGGTCAAAGCCGGTCGTTTGCGAAATAAGCGCCGCCACCAAGACCGAGCCCGAGGTGATGACGTCGTTTTTGGAGTCCTGCGCCGTGGCGATGAGCGTCTCCGAGTCGATGCGGTCGCCAAGCGTGTGGTTGAACGCGGCCATCCAGAGCTTAACGAGCATGGATGTAGCCAGTGCCGCAAGGGAAACGAGCGTGTAGTCGGTGGGGGAGGGCTTGATGATCTTGGTAACGGACTCGAGCACCAGGTTGATGCCGACGGCACAAACGAGGACGGCGACAAACAGGCCGGCGAGGTATTCGTAGCGGCCGTGGCCATAGGGGTGGCCTTCGTCTGCCGGGCGGCTGGCAAGGCGGAACCCGAGCAGACTCACGATGTTGCTCGAGGCGTCTGAGAGGTTGTTGAAGGCGTCGGCGATGAGCGAGACAGAGCCGGCGAGCAGGCCCGCGATGCCCTTGGCTAGGCACAGGGCAATGTTGAGGCCAATACAGATGAGGCTTGCGGCAAAGCCCGCGTTGGTGCGGGCGCCGGCATCGACCGGCTCGCCCTCGCCGCCGGGAACAAGTTTATGTACCAGCCTATTTACAAATAGCATGGCGATCGTCCTCACAATCATGGTTAAGGGGATAGTGTAGCTCGCATGGGCGTACCGTGCGCCGATGCTCAGAAAATGCAGCAATAGTCTGCCGGTGCTAACGAGCGAACCTTCTCGTCTGCTTGGGTGCTCCATTTTGGGCCACATGGGTATGGGCATGTGCCTGTCTGCCCGACATACTTAATGTCGACAGCCCCTGTGCAAAGGAGGACGTATCCATGGACGAGATGTTTGCCATTAAATGCCAAAACTGCGGCGGCCCTATGTACTCACACCAGGCTAAACGCAGCTTTGAGTGCGCCTATTGCGGCACGGTCGTTCCGTGGCAGGCCGATGCGGGGGAGCCCAAGAGCGCCCTGGGCATTCGCCATACGCCGCTGACGGTTGTCGATGGGCTGCTTAAGCTCACTCATGTGTCGCAGCTCGAACGCCCGGAGGACCCGGACTGGTATTTCTTCAATTCGCATTGGCGCAACCAGTCGGTTTTGGAGCATCTGCTGTGGGAAGACCGCGGTACGGCTCAGGAGTTCCAAGAAGCCGCGCACGTGAGCATTCCCTGCCCCTTCTGCGGCGCGTCCTTTGAGGGGTCATCGACCCAGCGCGTGTTTGAGTGCCCGTCCTGCGGCAATAAGATCGGCGTTGCCGACCTGCTCAAGCCCGGTACCTTTAGCAAGCGTCTGACCATGGGCGTTGGTGCAGAGTATGTACCTGAGCAGGGCATTCCCCGTGAAATCTCGCCGCAGCAGGCGCGTGCCAACGCGCTGCAGCTGGTGCGCCAGTACCCGGAGGTCTTTGCCGGGCACGACGTGGAAGACGCAATCCAAAATGACATGATGCTCTTCTATTTCCCCATGGCGCTGGCGGATCTGCGCATGATGGCGTCCTTCCCGGGCAAGGGCCTGAGCAAGGAGACCCTGGTGTACTACGAGGTGCTCGACTGGGCGTATCCCAGGGCAAACTATCTGGATGTTCGCCTTATGGGCATTTTGGAGCCGTGGGACTTTGGCAAGGTGGGGCCGTTCGATCCCGCTATGCAGGAAGGTGACTTCCGCGTTGTCTCCGTCGATGCGTCCACCAAGGACCAGGTGGTCATTGATAAGCTGGCGCTCGACATTGCCGGCAACGATGCCGAGGCGGTGCTGGGGCTCAATAAAAAGAGCATCCGAACCTGGGCGCGCAAGGCCCGCAAGCATAAGGACGGCCTGGTGATGGTACCGGTCTACTTTGTCGACCGTCCCGCGTCGGACGGGCGCGATGGCGAGCAGGTGCGCATTGCCGTAAACGGCCAGACGGGCCGCGCGGCCGCGGTGGTGTTTAGCGACAAGCGCGAGACGCATATCGTGGCGCCGCTCAACCCGAGCCTGCATCTGTCCGGTGAAAGCACTGTGCATGCCACGCCCATCGAGGTCAAATACGTTAAATCGCCGTTCCTGTACCAGATTGTACGTAAGGGAGGCGGCGAGCAGCCGCGCCAGGTGGCAGCCGCCGTCGAGGGTTCCTGCCGAGAGGAGAAGCCCAAACGCAAGGGCTTGCTCGCTGCGATCTTTGGGAAGTAGGGGAGTAGTGCCGGTCGGCGCTGCGATCCGATAGCTAGAGGAACGGGGCAGCTCGCAGGAGTGCGGACTGTCGTCTGATTGTTTGAGGGTGCCAGATGTAAATAATCGGTGGAGCGGCTGCAAAAGAGCCGTCTCGCTGGGTAAAATCAGGATGTGCCGCGGAACCCGCTCCTCAGCTAGTCACACTTCGGAAGCGCGGGCAACGCAGGTATTATCGTCTAAAGGGCCGGCTGCAACCGGCCCTTTTTATGACTCCCTTCGCTATCCGTTACTGCTTATATTCCCGCCAGATCGAGTAGAGGTTCCGGGCAATGCCGGTCACATACATCGAGAGGCGCAGGATTTCAAGAAACAAGTTCATAGGCTTCACCCCAATCGGAGATCGGAGCGTTGCCCGCAGGCGGATTCCGCGGCAGTCAAGATTTTACCTCACAGGCCGCGGTGGGAGACATCCTGCCCATTCCATGGTTTGGAACAGTGTCGATCTAACGGGCAATCAAACCCCTAGCACTCTTTGAATTGAGCAAGCATCTGCCCGAAGAAGCTTAGTTCGGATGGCTCATAAATGAGCGAGCCGCCATCTTCGGTCCGGTAGACCCCGCAGGGGAGGTAGCGCCCGTCGGGGAGGACATAGAGGTTGGCTTCTTCCTTCAGTCCTGCTGGAAATAGCGGAATCCCGTTTTCGTCCACTTGGAACTCGTCTATATTTGCGGTCTCTCTTTCCATGGTGTCTCCTGGTCAGTTTCTATCGTAAGTGTGTCCTAAAACAGGCAGCTCTCAATCAGCTCTTTTCCGCGCAGGGTGTCGATCCATTCCTGCGGGATGGCGTCGATGCCGTATGCCGTGCCGGCGAGCGCGCCTGCGACGGCTGCGGTGGTGTCGGTGTCGTCGCCCAGATTGACGGCGGCAAGCACGCAATCTTCGTAGCTGTTAGTGTTGACGAAGCACCAGGTGGCTGCCTTAAGGGTGTCGCGCACGAAGCCGCCAGACCTGATTCCACGCTCGGGCACGTCTTTCAGCTGGAGCACCCATGAGGGAAGCGCGCCGTTCATCACGCTCCTTATCAGCTCGACAAATATGACGCATGCGTCGGTCGACGTTCTGTGGGCGTGCGTAATCGCGGAGACCTTGCTGACATCATCGTCTGTCGCATCGGTGAACGCCAGGGGAGCGATGCGCATGAGCGATCCGTTGCCGTTGTCGCGCTCGCCGGAGCCTCCTTTGCCGGTACGCAAGGCGCGGGCGGTCGTGCCGCCGTAATCGAAAACGCCGTCGATCGTATACTCCCCACGGGCAATCCAACTTACAAACTTGTCGCGCATGTCTGAGGCGTCGATATGCCCGAGCTCTCTAATCGAGTCGCAGGTAGCAAGCGTCATAGATGTGTCGTCGCTCCAGGTGCCGGCGGGTTGCCCATGCGTGCCGTAGCCGATCATGTCGGTGCATTCGAACGTGCCACGAGGCCTGAACTCGTAAGGAACGCCCAGCGCGTCGCCGACGGCAAGCCCATAGATACAGTCGCGCAGTGTTGTTTTCGGTCTGTCTGTCATGGAAAGCTCCTCTTTCCCGGGTGATGTGGAGCGCCATCGGGGGTATCGGTCGCAACGTGCTGCTACCCTTGCGCTTCGCCATTAGTCGCTTCGTTGATGGCGCGGTACTCGGCACTCAGCTCGCGCGCCAGCTCTTCCTTGCTTGGAAGATACGGCAGGTATTTGGCGGCAAACACTTGGTCGTTGTCTTCGGGCAGCGTGTACTCGACAATCGAGTCGCTTTTGTCCGCGCAGAGCACGATGCCTATGGGCGGATTGTCGCCTTCGTTCATGAGCTCGCGCGTGTAGTAGTTCACATACATTTGCATCTGGCCCAGGTCCTGATGCGTGAGGTCATCGGTCTTAAGGTCGATGAGCACGAAGCAGCGCATCAGATAGTTGTAAAACACAAGGTCAATATAGAAATGGCGCCCATCAAAGGTGATGCGCTTTTGGCGCGCCTCGAAAGCGAAACCACGGCCAAGCTCCAGCAGGAACTTCTGAAGATGCGTGATGAGCGCCTGCTCTAGATCGCTCTCGCGAAACGCAGCATCGTCCGAGAAACCTAAAAACTCCAGTACATATGGGTCGCGGATGATATCCTCGGGGCGACGAGCCAGGGCGCTCTTTTGGATTTCCTGGGTGACGGCCTCCTTGTCCTTGCTGGCAAGCAGGCGCTCGCGGAACATGGTGTTGATTTGGCGCTCGAGCTGACGCGTGCTCCAACGAGAATCGGCGCATTCGTTCATGTACCAGGTGCGAGCATCAGGGTCGGGAATGCGCATCAACCTGCGGTAATGAGTCCAGCTCAATTCGCTACGCAGTGCGTCGCGAATTGGAAACGCAAGAAAGAACTGACGCATATTGCGAAGGTTTGCGATGCCAAAGCCTCTTCCAAAATCCGCGGTAAGCCTTCTGGAGAGGCCTGCAATCAATGCCTCTCCATATGCTGCGCGCTCCTCTCCGCCCTGCTCATCAACAATGCTCTTGCCGATCTCCCAATATGCCTCAACCATCGCAAAGTTAACGGCGGTATAGGCCTTGTCGCGAGCGGCGTTGAGAATCGAGGAGACCTGCTTGTAAAAAACTTCTGGCACGATTGCCGATTCTCCACGGTTTGCCAGTTCGCCCATCACTGTCGCCCCACTTTCCTTTTGTGGAATGCATCTTTATCGCATTTAGTTTAAAGCCTCGCGCGGACACAAATTGCTGTGCTGTCTGGCACCTTCGCATGGGAGCCTTGCGGTGGCTAAAATGTGGTCATAGAGATGGTTTTATCGAACTCCATGGGGGGTGGCGCGCGTGGATAACAACACGTTGCTGTTTCACGATAAGGGTGCCGGCGTTTTCAAGGGAATAAGCATCTATCCCAATCGTATCGAGGCGGTCGTGAAGAACAACTTCTTCGGTACCCATACCAAGATCGTCTACCTCAAGGACATTACGGGTGTCGACAGGGTCAAGGGTAAGCGCGTGTTCCTCCGTAATAGGTTGCTTACCGACTGTTCCTACAGGCTGAGCAGTCACTCCCAGGCCAAGGAGTTTGTGAACGCGCTGAACATGGTGATGTAGCCTATGGTGGCGTTCGGACCAAGGTAAAAATCAGGGGCGCAGAACGGTGTTCTGCGCCCCTCATCGAGTTGATGCGCCCAAAAGGCCGGCTGGCCTATTCGCTAGCGCCTTCGTCACTTTCATGGTCGTTGGCAAGCATTGCCGCGCCGACGGCTGTTGTCGCCACGGCGGCAGCGGCGAGCCCGGCGGCGATGCCGGAGCCGTCGCCCGTGTCGGCGAGTTTTCCGCCCGAGCCCTTGCTCTTGTTGCCCTTGCCGTTCTTGTCGGCGCTGCCCGCGTTGGCGCCAGTGCCGGTGCCGCCCGCGTTGCCCGAGGCTGCAACGGTAAAGCTTGCGGCTCCGTCGCTGGCGAGTGTGTAGTTTTGTGCCGCGTCGCCCAAAAGGCCTTTCGCGCGCACCCAGTACGTCCCTGCGGCAAATGTTTCGCCCTCGGCCATTGCCGTGCCCGGAGCGCCGTCCGCGTCGTGCACAAACTCGAGCTGGGCCGTGCAGGCATCGGTTTCGAGCTTGCCCTCGAGTGATGCCGCAATCTTGGCGCGCACGTCTTCGCCGGCCTTAAGGCCTTCGAGTCCCTCAAAATGGGGCGTCAGCGCGCGTGGATCGATATCGATGGGCACAGAGCCCTGCAGCCCCGTAGCGGTCTCGTTACCCAGGGCGTCGACATCCACATATTCGATGGTAAACGCATAGCCCGAAGCCGCCACGTTGAGTACGTTGCTGCTGTCGACAAGGCGGAAATGACCCTCGCCAACGGTCTTGCCATCCTGGAATGAGGCATCGCTCAGCGAGTCGCCGTACGTCATGCGCATGCGGGTCGGGAGGTAGTACGAAACGGTCTGCTTGTGCTTCGCATCGTAATTGCGCTGGTAGATGCTTCGGGCCAGTGCCGCATCAACAAAGTCGGACGCAATGATGCCAATGTGCTTGAGGCAGTCCTCCTTTGTGCTCTCATTTCCGGTGCTGTTTATATACTGGCTCTTGTATAGATGCTCGTTGACCACTCGTGCTGCGGTAAAAGGATTGCTTCCTTGTTTGTAGTTCGTGCAGCTGGTGTAGTTGATACACCAGCTATGCTCCAGGACCTTTACCTTGGCCCCGTCAGTGTCCTCGACGTCCACCATGATGCGGGCGAGCTTGGTTGTCTCCTGCAGCGCCATATCGACCCAGCCGATTTTGTCGGTTCCTGTGCATTCGTAATGGTCCTGGGCGTATACCTTGGTGCAATAGGGCTCTTCGTCACCCGTTTTCCCCACGGCTTCAAAGCCCCGCTCGTCTCGAACGAGACACATAGAGGTGCTGTCGGTGTGTGCTGCGATTTTGTCGTCCCATTGGGTGAGGTCGAGGCCCCATGTGTGGCTGCTTACGCTGTTGCCGGCGAGCCCAAACCGACGCAGCAGGACGATCTTTCCGCGCACCTCGCCCAGCGTGGGGATACGGCTCGATGTGTAGAACAGGTTGGGGTTCTCATCAAAAACCTTGCCCAAGGCCGTCGTGAGGCTTTCGTCGGTAGCCTCGTCATTGCCCCGCGACACGAGCATGATGAGCGCTTCTGTCGGGTTTTCGCTCAAAAACGTATTGAAGTACCCGATGACATCGGAGAGATGCATAAAGTTCCCGTCTTTTTTGAGCAGGTAACAAGCTCCGTGGTCGATGCCGGGGTTCTCACCCTTTCCGAGTCGAATATCAAAATAGCGAACGCCTTCGAGCAGCTGCGTGGGGATGTAATCCTGCTGGCATTTTGCTTGGGAGGATTGGGGCTCGGTGTCGTTGTCGACGCTGCAGGTGCCCGAATCGTGCGTGCCCGGGATACTCAGTTCGTCGAGGAACTTGTTGCCATCGACGTAGCTCATCCAACATGGTCCGTCGACGTAGCTGCTATACGTGATCCAGTCGATGCTGCTAACTGTGGCGTTGGTCTTGTCCATGCTGTAGCCGACAAGCTCGAGCTCCCACGGAATGCTCTTCCTCTTGTGGCAGATCTTGTTGTTGTCTTGGTCTTTGCCGTCCTTTTCTATGGCCAGGTAATTAATGTCTTTTTCCTCGTTTGTGCGGTCTCGGATGATGTAGGTTCCGTTTAGCTGGCGGTCGAACGCAAAAGAGCGGCTGGCCTTGCCGTCATGCTCGCCACTCCATACGTGGATGACCTTTCCATCTTTGTCCGAGTCGCCATCGACCGACCAAATGCTGTAGCCCGTCTTCTTGTGCTCTTCGAAATTGAGCAGGGTGCGGATGGCATACCAATTTGTATTTTTTGTATCGGTCACTACGTGCTCAAGGATGAGCTTGCTGGACGTGCCGTCATTAAAAAGGTGGCAGACGTTGCCCTTGATGTTGCCGTCTTGGTTGACGCTTGCGGTACGAAAATAGCCCGCGGGGCGAAGGCGAATGACGAACTTGTCGAGGCTGACCGACGCTGTGGCAGCGTCGTCTGCAAATGCCGCTCGCAGGGGAATACCCAGCGTCGCGGTTTCGGGCAGGCTTGCAAGCGGCGACAACGCCGCAAGTCCTAGGCCCAACGTAAACGCTCGGCGACTGATGGCGTGGTGTTCGGTCATAACTCCTCCATTCGCAGGGTGCGGTTATGCACTCGTTTGGGTCACTATACTGCCCAGATGTCTAAACGTGTTGGCTTAATTGTCTGCGCGGCGCTATAAATCGGCGGGCGGACGCGTTGGGGCGCTTGTCTATTTGTGCTGCTACCGCGCTGGGGGTGGTTTTGCCGCCCGGCACCCTCGCGTTCGCCGGCTATCGGCATAAGAAAGGGAGGGCCGGCGAGCCGATCCTCCCTTGGTGCGAAGCGCTGGGGTATCGTCGCTTGTTTGCACTGTGCCTGTGTTTCCCGCTGCGCTCGCCAGTCGCTTAGCGCTTGATCTCGATATCGTCGAGCTTGACGTCCATGGCTTCGGCCTTGGCCTTGACGATGTCGTCGGCAAATTCCAGGGACTTCATCATGGTCTCGACGGTATCCTTGTGCTCCTCGACGTTGTCGATGCGCACGTACACGCTGCCGCCTTCAACGTCGGTGAAGTACTCGGTCGTTACGCCGCCCGAGTGTGTATAGGAAGCGTTGCGCCAAGTCTTGCCGTTGTACTTGACGGGGTCATTCTCGGTCCACTCAAAGCTGGCATTCCACTTTGCCTCGTAGTCGAACAGCTCGTCGGCGTTCTTGTCAGAGTCGAAGACGGGGATGAAGCGATCGCTGGCGTGCTCGCTTTCAGTGAACTTAAACTGGGCCCTGTCGGCGGTGTCGCCTGCGACGTCGGTGATCTCGACGCCCTCGGGGACCTCGACCTTAAACCAGATGAAGTCGGTCCTCATATCCACGGCTGGCTTTTCTGCTCCGCCGCCACCGCCACTGCCGGTAGCGCCGCCGCTTCCGCCACAGCCCACCAGGGCAACCGCGGCAAAGAGACTGATGCAGAGGGTGAGAATCGCAAAGGCCTTCTTTTTCATGGTCGTGTCCTCCTCGATCTGTAACCGCCCATGGATTACCTGCCTTTACTGTACGCGTGGACGGCTCGTTCGGGTGGGCCATGTGTCCCATTCTGGGGGCAGGATTTGCGCCGTTAAGTGGCAATATGCGCGGGCGTAAAAGAGGGGAGGGCCGGCCGATCCGATCCTCCCCTGGCTGGGCGTCCAATCATTTAATGACTGCGCATGCGATGCTGCGTGCGAGCCCCTAATGCTTGATCTCGATGCTCGAAATCTCGACTTCGCGTGCCTCGGCAACTGCCTTCGCCATGTCATCGGGAAACTCGATGGAGTTGAGGAGCGCCTCGGCTTCTTTCTTATGCAGATCGAAGTTCGAGATGAGAACGTAGACGCTTCCCGGCTCAACGTCGGTAAAGAGGAGGGTTGAGACGCCGCTGTTGTCCTCGTACGTTCCGACGAGCCACGTCCTGCCGTTATACTCGACGGATCCGCCATCCTTCCACTGGAACGTATCACCTTTCTTTTCTGCCTGGTCAGCGTGGGATTCCTCTGCCGTCAGCGCTTTTTTCCAAACGGGGATAAAGCGATCGGCCGAACCGTTCTCGTCTTCGGGGAAGGTGAGCTGGACCCTGTCGGCATTCTTGCCAGCGGAGTCGCTCACGCCAACGCTCTCGGGTATCTCGACCTTAAACCAGATAAAGTCGGTCTTCTTGGCGACGGGAGCTTTTTCCTTGCCCTCGCTCTTGGATGCGCTGCTGCCCCCGCCTCCGCTTAACGCACTTCCGCCGCAGCCCACAAGGGCGAGTGCGGCAAAGAGGGCGATGCAAAGGGAAAGGATCGATAGGGTCTTTTTCTTCATGGTGGCGTCCTCCTTGTCTGTCGGTGACATCACGGCGCCGCGGGTTGTTGGAGCCGTTGGTGTATGTTGCTATTCGCAAGCGTGGCGGATGTCGTTGTGTGTGGTGCGGCGATACCTCCGTTCTTAGTTTTCGGCCGTTGAGTGGCCGTGCCCCAACGGGTTCCTTACTTATAGATATGCCCCAGCTTGTGCTGCCCGGGAGTCTCGAAAGGTGGGCCATGTGTCCCATGTTTGGGGCAGGCGCATGGGACGGTACGGCTCGGCATCGGCTTTTTCATGTTGCGCAACAGCGCCCTGGGTGGGGGCGTATAGACTTGGCTGTGACAAAAGCTAAACCACGAAAGGTCGAACGATGTTCTGTCAAAAATGCGGACAGCAAGTTCCCGATGGATCGACGTTTTGCACGCATTGCGGGGCGTCGCTTGCGGGTGGCTCCGCGCCGACGCCTACGGGCGCTGGTCCTTCCTCTGCCCCGGGCCTAACCCAATCGATGCCGCCGGTCGCGCCTGCGCCTCAAAAGCCCAAGAGCAAGGCGCCGGTCATTATCGCTGTGGCATGTGCTGCTGTGGTCCTCATCGGCGGCGGCACGGTGTTTGCGCTTACGGTGCTCAATGGGTCAAAGAGCTCCGGCACGCAGATTTCGGTGGTCGATACCGGGTCTTCGGACGAGAAAGATTCTTCTGCCAAGAAGAAGAGCGACAAGTCCAAGTCCAAGGAATCCTCGGCGTCCGATGACGAGGCCGTCCCCGGGGACGAGTCGGCATACTACGGTTCGGGCGATTCGGACGATTACCTGACCGACGTGCATACGTACACGAACGACATGCATCCTTATAGCATGTCGATTCCCAACCGTTTTGAGATGGAAGATACTCCCAGCGGCAGCAGCACAAGGTACGAGGATCCGGAGACGGGTTTTGTGATCAGCCTGTCTGGCTACGTCAACATTAACGACGAAACTGCACACGAGATGTTTGTCGATGAGGACACCTCGGGCAAGGCCAACCTCTATACCGCAGAGGGCGACAACTGGTACGTGGTCTCGTGGTGTGAGGACGATACGGTCATTTACGAAAAGACGATCGTCACGGATTCGACGATTGCCACGGCGCATTTGGAGTACTCGACTGCAAACCGCGACATGGGATCGAAGATTATCGACACGCTGCTGCCGACGTTTCAGGTGGACTAGGCGCCCGTGCCTATAGCCGGCAATCGGAAACACCGATAGCCAGAGCTCCTGACAGCCTTTGTCTTATGGGCTAGACTGGCTTGGACAAGATCGATGAATGGGACAACCGCTTCCTGGCGTCGTTGTCCCATTTTTTATTCCGGCGCGGTCCGTGGCGACCGGCGCTCTAGGCAGAGGTGTTTCGATGAGCCAAGAGATGATGGATAAAACCTGTCGCGGTTTTGCCGAGGCGCTTGCCGCGCGCGAGCCGGTTCCCGGCGGCGGCAGCGCCAGCGCGTTTGTGGGAGCACTGGGTGCCTCGCTGTGCGGGATGGTTGCTCGCTATGGCGCGACGAACCCCGCGCTTGCCGATCGCGCAGACGATCTGACGCACGCGTTTGCCCAGGCAGACGAGCTGGCTCAGGAGCTTGTGGGTCTGGTTGCCAAGGACGTTCGTGCGTACGGCCAGGTGTCTGCGGCATACGGTATTCCGCGCGATGATCCGGCTCGACCGGCTGCGATTCAGGATGCACTGCACGTGGCAGCCATGCCGCCGTACCGCATTATGGATGCGTGCGGTCGTGCGCTGGCGCTGCTCGAGGACATGGCCGATAAGGGTTCGCGCCAACTGCTGTCCGATGTGGCGTGCGGCGCCGTATTCTGCCGCGCTGCCATGCAGGGCGCGAGTTTGACGCTCTTTGCGAACACCACGTCTATGAAGGATCGTGCCCGCGCCGAGGAGCTCGAGGCGGCGTGCGATGAACTGCTCGATACGTGGCTGCCGCGCGCCGATGCGCTGGCGCGCCGCGCCGCCGACGCCGCCAGGAAGAGGGGATAGCCATGGCAGAGCTGCTGAAGGGTGCTCCCGTTGCCCGTGCTTTGACTGAGGAACTCGCTGCTCGCTGCGCCGCCCTGCGCGAACGGGGCATCGTGCCGACGCTGGCCATCGTTCGTGTGGGCGAGCGCGAGGACGATCTATCCTACGAGCGTGGCGCCCTCAAGCGCTGCGAGAAGGTCGGCATCGAGGTTCGCCGCGTTTTGCTTCCTGCCGATGTTTCGCAGGACGAGCTGTTGGCGGCCATCGAGGACATCAATGCCGACCCCGCTGTTCATGGCTGCCTGATGTTTCGTCCGTTGCCCGTTGGGCTTGACGAGGATGCAGTTGCCGCGGCACTCGATCCTGCCAAGGATGTTGACTCCATGACGCCGGCCTCGCTGCTTACCACGCTTTCGGGGCGTGGCGAGGGCTTTGCCCCCTGCACAGCGGAGGCTGTGCTGGCGTTGCTGGACCATTACGGCGTTGAGCTGGATGGGGCCAAGGTCGCGGTCGTTGGTCGGTCGCTGGTGATTGGCCGTCCCGTTGCCGCCATGCTTACGGCTCGCAATGCCACAGTGACGACGTGCCATACGCATACGCGCGACTTGGCTGCTGAGTGCCGTGCGGCTGATATTGTGGTTGCGGCCGTTGGATGCGCGCGCACGATTGGTGTGGACGCGGTTCGCGAGGGCCAGACGATTATCGATGTTGGCATTAATTGGGACGAGGCGGCTGGCAAGTTGGTCGGGGACGTTGATTTTGATGCTGCAGAGCCGGTTGTTGACACCATCACGCCCGTGCCGGGCGGCGTGGGAGCTGTGACGACGGCGATCCTCGCCAAACACGTGATCGAAGCGGCCGAGCGCGCATCGAAATAGGCGTTTTGGGCCGTTTGAGGGGTTAGTTCCATACTCCGTGGACAAAAAATGCCAAATATGAGTACTGTTGCCAAGATAGTCACATATATTTTAGGTTAATTTGGCTCTCTAACGATATTTATTATCGATAGAGAGCCTATTTTATTGGACCTATGAGGAATTACATTGTCCAGCTTTTGAACAAATGTAGATTATCGACACCTTTGTTCAGAGAAATTGCTGTTACTAAATTGGTGACAGTACTCATATTTGGCATTTTTTGACCACAGGGGTTGCCGGAGCTGTGCCTTCGCCCTTTTTGAGCCAAAGCGATACACTGTTGCCATTTAATTTCTTCGCTCAAGGAGGATGCGCATGCCGTGCACAACGATTTTGGTTGGTAAGAACGCGAGCTACGACGGGTCGACGCTGGTTGCCCGCAACGAGGACTCGTCCAACGGGGTGTTTGAGCCCAAGCGCATGCGTGTTGTGCACCCCGACGAGCAGCCGCGTGTCTACACGAGCGTTTTGAGCCACCTGACCGTTGAGCTGCCCGATAATCCCATGCGTTATACAAGCGTCCCCGACGTTGTCCCGGGTCATGGCATTTGGGCCGAGGCCGGCTTCAACGAGCTCAACGTTGGCATGTCCGCAACCGAGACGCTTACCACCAACGAGCGCGTCCGCGGCGCCGATCCGCTCGTGGACTACGTGCCCGCCAAGGGTAACGAGGGCGAGGACGGCTATGTTCCGGCGCAGCCCGGTGGCCTGGGCGAGGAGGATATGGTGACCCTGGTGCTGCCGTATGCCAAGTCCGCACGCGGCGGCGTGCGTATCCTGGGCGACCTGCTCGAGCGCTACGGCACCTACGAGAACAACGGCATCGCCTTTAGCGACGTTGACGAGATCTGGTGGCTCGAGACCATCGGCGGCCACCACTGGATCGCCAAGCGCGTGCCCGACGACGCCTATGTGACCATGCCCAACCAACTGGGTATCGACAGCTTTGACCTGGACGATGCCGAGGGCGCCCAAGCCGACCACATGTGCTCCGCCGACCTGCGCTCCTGGATGGCCGAGTGGCATCTGGACCTGACGCTGGGCGTCGAGGGCGACGGTCCCGCCGCGGTCTTTAACCCGCGCGAGGCCTTTGGCTCGCACAGCGACAGCGACCACGTCTACAACACGCCGCGTGCCTGGTATATGCAGCGCTGTCTCAACCCCAGCGATGTGTGGGACGGTCCCGAGGCCGACTACACGCCCGAGAGCGACGATATCCCCTGGAGCCGCGTGCCCGAGCGCAAGGTGACCATCGAGGACATCAAGTACGTGCTTTCGAGCCACTACCAGGGCACGGAGTACGACTGCTACGGCAGCAAGGGCACGCCCGCCACGCGCGGTGCCTATCGTCCCATCGGCATTAACCGCAACAGCCAGCTCGCCGTGCTGCAGCTGCGCCCCTATGCGCAGCCGGCGTATCGCGCCGTGCAGTGGATGGCGTTTGGCTCCAACTCGTTTAACGCGCTCGTGCCGCTGTACGCCAATGTCGAAACCATGCCCGAGTACTATGCCGACACGCAGGCTCGCGTGACGTCCGAGAATTTCTATTGGGCAAATCGCCTGATCGGCGCCTTGGCCGATGTTCGCTTCCATGAGTGCGGTCGCGCGGTTGAGGATTATCAGGAGAAGGTCGGCGGCATGGGCCACAAGCAGATTCACGACGTTGACGCTGTCGTGACCGCGCTGCCCGAGGCCGAGGTGCCCGCCGAGCTCGCCCGCGCCAACGAAGAGTTTGCCGAGCGCGTGCGGGTGGAGACCGATGCTCTGTTGGGCAAGGTACTCTACACCACGAGCTGCGCCATGAAGAACTCCTTCGCGATGAACGACAACGTGAGGTAAAGACGGCCTTGCGGCGAACGAGCGGGACAAACGCCGTCAAAGGCTTTGCCCCGCTCGATTTCTATCCCGGCGATAAAACGATTTTGTGTCGTTCACCCAATCTTGGGTACAAGAAGGCCAATGCAGTTGTTCATGATTGGAGCCAACCATGGTTATGAAATTCGATCAGCTTGTTAACGGTGCCATCAACGTGGGCTTCGGTGCCGCCGCCGTTGCCGTCGAGGGCGGCAAGAAGGTCCTCGACGACCTCAATACCAAGGGTGAGCAGGTGCGCAAGGACGCCGGCACTCCCGATATCGCCCGCAGCGTGTCCGACATGTTCGAGCAGGCCGGCGGCACCATCTCCGACCTGACCGAGCGCCTGGGCATGCAGGGCGAGACTGCGGCACAGCGCGTGCTCGACGAGCTCATCCTGGCCCGCGTCCGCGTTATGACCGCCCCCGAGCGCACGGCCTTCCTGGCCCATGTACGCGACATCGTCGATTCGGTCGAGGACAACGTGACCTCGGTGCCCGTCGAGTCCGTTGAGCCCGACGATGCAGAGGACACCGAAGAGGCCGAGTAGCAGCGCAGATGGCAGATTCCACCACCGATTACAACAATCTAGATCCCTTGGGTGACGAGACGGCGGTTGTCGACGAGGTCGATGCCGCCGTCTCGGGCGCTCGCAAGAAGCCGCGCGCTGTCGATATGGTGCCCGAGGAGCCCGACGCGATGGCGCCGGACGAGGAATACCAGCTCACGCCGGCGGGCCGCCGCGAGCGCATCGGGCAGATCGTTCGCCTGATCAAAAAGTACCGCGTGTGGGATAACCTTACGCCGGTTCGCCTGCGCCGCCTGCTCGAAGAGCTCGGCCCCATGTTCGTTAAAATGGGGCAGATTCTGGCTAACCGTTCCGAGATTTTGCCGCAGCGGTTTTGCGACGAGCTGCGTCGCCTGCGCTCCGACGTAGAGCCGGTGCCGTATGAGGTAGTGCTCCGCTGTCTGGAAGAGGAGTACGGCCAGCGCCTGGGGCAGATGTTCGACGCGATCGACCCCAACCCGCTCGGTAGCGCGTCGCTCGCGCAGGTACACCGCGCCCGCCTGGTGACCGGCGAGGACGTGGCCGTTAAGGTGCAGCGCCCCGGCGCGCAACAGGTCATGGCGCAGGACATCGACATCATTCGCTCGGTGGTGCGCATCGTTTCCAAGTTTGTCAACACCGATCAGTTTGTTGACCTGCACGGCGTGGTCGAGGAGCTGTGGACCTCGTTTCGCGAGGAGACCAACTTTTTGGCCGAGGCCAAAAACCTCAACGATTTCTACGACTTCCACAAAAGCGTGCACGGCGTGTCGTGCCCCAAGTCCTACCTGGACCTTTGCACCGAGCACGTCGTGGTCATGGACTACATTGACGGCATCTCGATTGCCGATCCCGAGCGCCTGGTGGCTGAGGGCTATGACCTGGAAAAGATCGGCTCGGCGATTGTCGAGGACTACTCGACGCAGGTGCTCGACGACGGCTTTTTCCATGCCGACCCGCATGCGGGAAACATCATCCTCAAGGACGGCATCGTCTACTTTATCGACCTGGGCATGGTCGGGCGCATGTCGAGTCACGACCGCGGTATCGTCAAGGACATGATTTTCGCCGTGGCCGAGGGTGACGTGCCCAAGCTCAAGGATTCGCTCATGCGCTTTGCCGTGACGCGCGGCGATTCGGCCGAGCTCGACCATTCGGCCTTTTTGTCCGACTTGGACTTTATCGTCGCCGACTTTGCGGGGCTCGATCTTAAGGATCTTGATATCGGCGAGTTTTTGACCTCGCTGCTAAACCTGGCGCGCAAAAACGACGTTGAGCTGCCGAGCGTGGTGACGATGTTCGCGCGCGGCATGGTGACACTCGAGGGCCTGCTGACCGAGTACATGCCCAACGTCAACATGATCCAGATCATCCAGACGCATATCAAAAACGAGAAGAGTACCTACGCACGCATGCGCGACATGAGTCGCGATTTCGCGGCGAGTAGCTACCGAGCGGCAAAGGGTTCGCTCGAAGCGGCTGAGTATCTGGGCCTGGCGTCGCGAATGCTCACGCGCGGTCAGCTCAAGCTGAACTTGCAGCTCATGAGTAGCGACAAGGCGCTGCGTCAGATAGGCGGCATCGTCGACCGCATGTCAATGGCCATTGTCATCGCCGGTCTGTTTATCGGTTCCTCGGTGGTCTACTATGCGCGCATCGAGCCTGTTGTGCTCGGTATTCCGATCATCGGCTTTGTTGGCTATGTGAGCGCGCTGGTTTTGGCGCTCATGCTGGGCCGCAATATCTGGCGCAACAGTCACGGCGGCAAGCACTAGCGTAGCTGCACGGTGTCTTGTCCCACGGCGCCCTTCCATACCCAACTCTTTCCTATCGCAAACAATAGCTTTTACCTTGGGCTTCGCCTGCGTACGGGGCCCTTTTGCGTGATACCATACTGACAGTAATAATCAATGGCCTAGATGGTGGTGCGGAGACGCACGAATGCGTGGTTTTCCTGCGCATTTGGGAGAATCGGGGTGCAAGTCCCCGGCTGTACCAGTAACCGTAATTCCTCTTGGCTCGGGATGCTCGCGTCGCAGATCGGACGACGTACCCGAGCCGTTAAGGTTAAGTCGGATCGCCTCCCATCTTGCATGCGGCTGCGGCGTATGCCGCCGGTGTGCATAGGGCTCTGGAGGGAAGGGGGACCCCGATGGGGGAACTCGAGCGCAGCATGCGCGATGACGTGGGGCAGCCTCAGGGCAACGCTCCAAGTACAGACAATGGGGGACAAATGGATATGTTTGAGGACGAGCGCAAGCGCGCCTCGTTGCGTCGCCATGGGGCGATCGCGCGCGGCGTAGCCAAGCGCGGCCTGGTGGCATTCCTGGCCTTCGCGATGGCCTTTGGCACCACACCGGCCCAGCTGTGGGCCGATGGCGCCGAGGGCATTGCCGAGGCCGTGGCTCAGGCCACAACGCCGAGCGAGGGCGCGCAGGCCACGGACGGTGCTGCAGATACTACCGCGGCTGCTGCCGACGCAAACGATTCGGCTGCAGGTGGCTCCTCCGAAACTGGGGATACGGGTTCGGCCGCGCCTGACAACGTGAGCGATGATGCATCGGACGACCCCGCTGCGTCAGACCCTGCTTCGGCCACCCCGGCGAGCGAGGCGTCTGACACCACCGCCGAGACCGGTGACGCGACTGCGGTGGCCAGCGAGCCCAGTGTTGCCAAGGCCGCGTCTCGTGCCGCTGATACGTTTTCCTCGAATAATGGTGTCAGCGTCGGAAAAAGCCAGTCGCCTTCTCGTTGGGCTGGCTCTAACTTCACCGCTTTTATCCAGAGCAATACTACGCTCTATGCGAATGTTTGGACTTCGTCCAGCAAGCGCGCCAGCGCTTCGGGCTGCACCTATCAGTGGCTTGCTGCCGACATCAGCAACAAGAGCGATGCGGACAATTCCGCATTTGTTCCTGTCGAGGGCCAGACGGGCGCATCGATCGTTTTGGACGATGCCCTGCGTACTCAGCTTAACGGCAAGTGCCTGCGCGTACGCATTACCGATGCAAGCGGTAACGTCATCTACGGCCCGACCAAGGGCGCCAACAACCAAAAGCTGACGGCGACGAACACCATCAAGGCACCCGTTCCTACCAAGACGGCCCTGGATGCAAAGTCTTATGTCCTCATCCAGTCTTCGGCAGACGATTCGAGCTCGTATTCGTCCGTCAAGGCCGAGATACTGAACCCTGGCACTACACTTTGGGCGAATGCCTACGACGGCGAAGCGGTCCCCAATAAGCGTATTGCGGCGCAGGGTGGCTGGACCTATCAGTGGCTTGCGTCCGATACGCGCGATGCCGAGGACTCTGCCTATCAGGTGATTCCCGGTCAGACCGGCCAGTCGCTAACGATTACGGACGAACTCGCCTCGCAGCTTGCGGGCAAGTACATTCGCGTTAAGGTTGTCGGCGATGGCCAGGAGCTGTACGGTCCGAGCAGCTCTTTCGGGACGCCCGCGTCTGTTGGCTACAATACGCCGGGTCCTGTTGCCGCGAGTGACCAGATCGCGTTAGGCCACATCGTTCTCGCCTATAACGGCGCCGAATTTGGCGACGATTATGAGAACGTCCCCAACGCTAACGTCGGTGACACGATTAAGGCTGCCGCCTACTACCTTAACTACGACACGCCGGCTGACCTCTATGGCTCCGACAAGGTCGATTTTTCTTGGTGGGTGGCCGATTCTGCTGACGGCACGTTCGAGCAGGTTGCAACTGGTGATACCTTCACGGTTACCAAGGAGTGCGCGAACCGCTACCTCAAGGTGGTCGCTAAGGCCAAGAAGGGTATCCCCGGCTCCGATAGCTGTGAGACCAAGGCGGGCCGCATTCTGCCCAAGGGCGCGACGACGCTCGATTCAGTTGCATTTACCAATGCGAGCAAGGGCGCCAAGGACACTGGCTCTACGATTGAGGCGTGCGCCTACAAGGCGGTCGATTACTCGTCTGAGCCGGTTACCGAGGGCGTTACCTACACGTGGCGTTGGTCCTCTGTCGACCCGTCTTCCTCTGCGTTTGATGCGAAGACCGACTGGCATGTGGCCGAGGGCAAAACCGACAGCAGCTTTACGATTCCCGATGACTACGCCAAGCGCTGGGTGAGCGTGTCGGCCACTGCGGGCGATAACACCGTAGAGGCGACTACTGCTGTGGCCGTTAAGGCCGCAGGCTCGCACGAGCTGTTCCTGGCGTATCTCAAAAAGATCGTCGGCGATCAGAGCGATGACGCCAAGTTTGTCTACAAGAGTGGCGAAAAGATCGGTGTTACTGCATTCGAGAAGACGTCTGCAGGAACAAAGGGTGCCGAGCTTACATCTGATCAACTGACGTATACGTGGCAGATTGCCGATAGCGCCCAGGGTCCGTTCACGACGCTGACGGATGAGAACGCGCACAGGCCGTCGTTCGTAATTTCGCAAAAGTACGTCGGCAAGTACCTCAAGTGCATCGTCGACGGTGGCTACAACACCGACTATGCCTCCACGCGTTATGCCATCGTCAAGGGCGAAGATGCCAAGGCGTATACCCTGACATCGGTTAATGTCGCTTCGAGCGGCAACCTTGCACAGGTCGGCGGAACGCTTACCCCTACTGCCAATTACATGGCAACGGGCGATTGGGGCGATTACGAGACGGCACTCCCCGAGGGCTCCCTCGTCGATTACCGCTGGTATCTCGCCGATGACGCTGAGGGCACAAATGCCCACGAGCTGTTTGGCGCCGACGAAACGACCGGCGCGATCACGCTTCCCGCCTCGGCTGAGGGCAAATACGCCTATGTCGTGGCAAACGCCGGCAACAACGATGTCAAGAGCACCGCTTGGCTCGTTAATTCTTCCGACGAAAAGTCTCTTTCCGTTAACGTCAGGGTTGTAGGCGTAAGCAAGCACGATGTCGGTCAGTCCTATGACCTTGTGGACTGGGTGCCGACGGCCTCGTTTGAGTGGTCGAGTACCCAAAAAATGTCTGCCTGGGACATCTTTGCCAAGGTGCTTGACGACGCCGGCTATAGCTATAGCACGGACGGCGGCGTTCCCTATTCGGTTACGAACCCCGATAAGTCCCAGACGCTCGCGATGGAAAACACGGCGTCCGGCTATAAGTACTGGCGTTTTGATATTAATGGCAAGGCTGCCAACTCTTATGCCACGGGCTACTACCCGAGCGATGGCGACACGCTCGAGCTCGTGTACGAGGATCCCACGGGCACGGTTTCCACGCAGGTTTCCGCGACGTGTTCGGTCGTCGGCACCGACGCTAAGGGTGCTCAGCAGACCTGGGCCGCCGCTCAGAGCATTACGCTGAAGAAGGGCTCGACCGCGGCCGACCTCTCCGAGCAGCTCTTCAAGCAGACCGGCCTCAAGGCGGACTACGACCCCAACGGCTCCTGGGGCTGGGCGCTCAATTCGATCACGTCGCCCTTCGACTCCGGCCGCACGCTCGCCTACGACCCGACGACCGAAGCGTACTGGCAGCTGTTCATCAACGGCAAGTCCTCCATGGTCGGCGCCGGCGGCTACACGCTCAAGGCCGGCGACTCCGTCGTCTGGTACTACTCGAAGTACAACGACCCCGCTCCTGCCGATCAGCTTTCGGTAAGCTGCACCGTTATCGGCCAGGATGCTTCGGGCGCCCGGCAGACGTGGGCACAGCCTACGACAGCTCTCGTGGACGAGGGAACAACAGCTGCTGACCTTTCCGAGCAGATCTTTAAAAAGTCTGGCATTGGCGCCAAAACGGGGGAGAGCTCGTTTGGCTGGTATCTCGAGTCGCTGACCTCGCCGTTCGAAAAGAACGTGACCCTCTCGAGCGAGAAGGTTGACGAAAACACCTGGAAATATTGGCAGTTCTTTGTCAATGGCAAGCCTGTTGATGTTGGTGCGGGCGCCTATACGCTTAAGGCAAGCGACGAGATTGCTTGGGTCTATGGCTCCGACGGCACCATGCCTGGTCAGGTCTCCGTTTCGATGGAGATCATCGGCAAGAAGGACGATAAGGCTCAGCGCTGGACTGATCCTTCGATGCAGGTGTTTGTCGAGGGCGCGACGATCAAGGATGCCTCTGCTGCCTACTTCGATGCCGTTGGCGTCAAGTCCAAGATGTACGACCAATTTGGTTATTGGGGCGTTCACACTCTTGTCTCTCCGCTTGATGGCACCGAGCTGTCGGGTGCTTGGTCGTTCTTTGTCAACGGCGTTCCTGGGTCTCAGCTCGATAGCGACTATGTGCTCAAGTCGGGTGACAAGATCGTCTGGGCTTATGCTGCTGGCGATACCGTTCCTAATCCCGATGAAGTCGTAGTTGATCCGAGCGCTTCGCGCCCGACCGATTGGAAAGCCGACTGGAGCGGCAATTCCAATGCGGTGGTCGAGAACGTGTCCACGCCTACGGGCGCGCTGGCAAGCTCTTGGACGTTTGATTGGAAGGCCTATTCGGGCGCCACGTACCCCAACGCGAGCGAGCCGATTGTCGTAAACGGCAATGTGTATCTCGCCGTCAACAAGCGCCTGCTTAAGATCGATGCCGAGTCGGGCAAGGTGCTGGCCGAGTCGAATCTTAAGACTGCGATTGGCTACACGACGCGTCCGATTTATACGAACGGCTTGGTCATCGTCCCGCTCGATGGCGGTGCGGTCCAGGCTCTGACGGCCGATACGCTCACGACGGTTTGGGTTACCGACCCTGTGAGCAAAACTGCTCAGTCGAATTCTCAGCTGACGGTCGATGGCAACTATCTCTATGTCGGCACCGTTGATGTCGACTATGGTAAGGGCGTGTATAACAACGGCCATCTGACGCGCATCAATATCCTGACCGGTGCCGTTTCCTGGCAGCACGTCAACGCCGATGAGGGTTATTACTGGACGGGCGCTACCGTGGGTGACGGCTTTATTCTGGTTCCCACCAGCGCCGGTACCGTTGAGATGCTCAGCAAGTCTTCGGGCGCTGTGCTTGGAAGCGTTTCCGTTGGGGCTATCGTTAACTCCTCCTGTGTGCTCTCCGCCGACGGTAGCCATGCTTATCTGATTTCGCGCGATGGCAAGCTGCACGTTTTGGCGATTTCTGACGGTAGTTCGCGTGATGCGGATGCCGCTTCGCGCATTTCCGAAGAGCGCGTCGTCGACCTGGGTCTTACGGGATGCGCCTGCATGCCTACGCTGTATGGCAACAAGCTGATTGTCGGCGGCGAGGTTTCCGGTGGCTCTGCGCTGGCGATTGTCGACCTTGATAATGACTTTGCTACGACGTTGGTTTCGTCTGCTGATGGCTCCGCGCTTCCCATCGGCGGCATCAAGGGTGCACCGCTCGTGAGCGCCCAGGCAGATGGCACGTATGTCTACTTCACGGTTAACTACGGTGCGACTTCCGACTATGTGAACTACACCTCGGGCGGCGGTGTCTATCGCTACAAGCTGGGTGACGCGCAGGCGACCGGTGCGTTTAGCGCAACGGGACACAACAACTACTGCGACTCGCCGATTGCCTGCGACGCCAAGGGCAACCTCTACTACATCAACGATTCCGGCACGTTGTTCAAGCTGAATGGTGGCGTTAAGGTCTCGTTCGAGACTGGCGAGGGTTCCAAGGTCGATTTCCAGACTACGGCCGACGGCAAGCTGGTTAAGCCTGCCGATCCGACGCGTGAGGGCTACACCTTCGGTGGCTGGTACACCGATGAGGCTTGCACGGAGGCGTATGACTTCAGCACGCCGGTGACGGCCGATATGACGCTGTATGCCAAGTGGACCAAGAACGCCGTTAACCCTGACGGCAATGGCGGTTCTGGCTCTAACGGTGGCAGCGGCTCCGGCACTGGTGCTGGTACCGGCGCGGGCACTGGCTCCGGCTCGAAGGGTGGCGCTGTCGCCCCGGGTCAGAAGCCGGTGACCAAGACGACGGTGTCGACCAAGAGCGGGACCAAGGACAACAAGTCCGACAAGAAGGACTCCGACAAGTCCGACAAGAAGGACGAGAAGAAGTCTGACAAGAAGGACGGCAAGTCCGACAAGGCATCCGCTTCCACGACCACTGCCAAGAAGTCCACTGAGGCTTCCGCGCAGGAGTCTGGCCTCAACCCGCTCGCTATTGTCGGCATCGCGGCCGGCGTGATCGGCCTCGCGCTCATCGCCGTCTTCATGCTGACCAAGCGCGGCAAGGGTGACGGTAATGCCCGATAAGCCCAAGGGGACCAACGGGCAGCAGCCCGACTCCTCGTTTATCCAGCTCGACGATGCAAAGCAAAAGGGCGCCGCTTCGGCGGCGTCCGCCCCGCGGCGCAAGGCGATGCTTGGCGCTCTGACCGCGGTTTGTATCGCGTTGATCGTCGTATCGCTGGGCTTTGTCCACCCCTCCGAGAGCGGCGCCTGGTCCATTGATTGGATCGTCCAGACCGTGACGGGGGAGAGCGTCGTCGCCAATGATGCCAAGGTGCCTGGTTCGGCTGCTGCTTCTAGCAAGGCCGACTCCAAGAATTCCAAGGTTTCGGGCGATGCGAAAGATAAGTCCAAGGACTCGGGTGACGCCAAGGGCGATTCCGAGTCTTCGAACAAGAGCTCGGATAAAAACTCGGAAGGCAAAAAGTCCGAAGAGCAGGATGGCAAGAAGTCTGGCGAAGCATCGGTTTCTCAGAATACCGGAGCTGCCGATACGTCCAACACGTCTGGCGGTGCCTCTTCGGGCGGTGGCCAGTCGTCTGGCGGGGCCACGGCCTCTAACGGCGGAGGCGCTTCCACGGGCGGCCAGGGTGGCTCGCAGGAGTCTGGATACGTTACTGTGTCGGTCTCGGTTACGTCGAGTGCCGTGGGCAATCCTGTGTCCGCCGGCGGCACCTATACCTTTAACGAAGGTGCCACCGTCTACGACGCCCTATGCGCGCTCGGGCTTTCCGTCAACGCACACGGCTCATCGTACGGCACGTATGTCGCCGCGATCGGCGGTTTGGCCGAGAAGCAGTATGGCGGCACGAGCGGTTGGATGTACTCTGTCAACGGCTCGACGCCCATGACGGCCTGCAGCAACTACGTTCTCTCCAACGGCGACAACGTCGTCTGGTATTACGTAACAGGCTAGGGATCTCAACATAACGCACGGAACGGGCAGCTCGGACAAACATCCAGGCCGCCCGTTTTTTGATGCGAATGGGACGGAGTTTCCCAATCAAGGCTCAACCGGAAAGCGCATCCCACTTTTGAGCTGAATTCTGGGATGCACTTTCCGGTTGGAGTTCTATTGGGAAACTGTGTCCCGTTTTGAGGTCCTATTCTGGGATGCGGTTTCCCCGGGGAGGCCCATGGGAAAGCGTGTCCCATTTCGGCATCGTGATCCGTCTCGTGCGCTCTTATCGGCAATTATAGAAAGCTCGGCAAACAAAAAGCCGGCTGGAACGTGATGTTCCAGCCGGCTTTGCGTTCAAGCATATGTTCGGCAATCTACGACCTTGCGCCTTCGAGGAAGAAGCGGCGGCTGAAGTAGTTGTACCAGGTGACCAGGAACGTGGCGATGGCCTTCATGGCCTGGTAGCCGATACTCAAAAACGTGACGCCCACAAACATGTACAGGTCGTTGAGGCCCAGGCCAATCACCGACAGGATGGTGAAGATCGTGAACTCGCGCTTGCGGCTCATGCCCTCGCGGTGATCGAACACGTACTTCATGCTGAGCCAGTAGTTGACCACAACGGACGTGATGAACGAGGCCGTGGTGCTCATCAAAAAGTCGAGGTGGAACAGCTCGACCAGCGCAATGAGCATGCCCCAGTCGATGCCAAAGGAGATAAGACCCACGACGGCGAACTTGAGGAACTGCTTGGTATGAGGTTGTGCCAGCGCCTTGCGCACGTAATCACATCCAATGCGTTTGATGAATCGAGCAGACGATACTTTAGAGCTTTTGAAAGCGAAACGTAAGGGCTTTGCCAAGAACTATACGAACTCGCCAGATTTGCAAGAGCTAATCCGCAAACGTTGAAAAGTTGCCCGCAAACGAAAGGGGCCCGGGGCAACGTCACGAATGGTGAACGTTGTCCCGGGCCCTGCTGCGAGCGGATACGCCCTTATTTGGACTCTTCGCCCTCCAGGAAGATCTTTCGGGTCACAAAGTTGTAGACCATAACAAGCGCGGTGGCGCAAATCTTGGCGATATTGGCCTCGAGGCCCAGGCCGGCGTTGAGGGCCAGCACGATGCCGTCGTTGAGTGCCAGGCCAATAACAGACAACACGACAAAGATAATGAACTCGCGGCGGCGGCTCATGCCCTCCTTGTGCGCAAACACGTACTTCATGCTCGCGACGTAGTTAAAGATGAGCGAGACGATAAAGCCGCTGGTGTTGGCGATCAGGATATTGAGGCCTAGGCCGTAGTGGAGCAGATTCATGATGCCAAAGTCGATGACGGTGGCAATGACGCCGACGACGCCAAACTTCATGATCTGCGCAAGGAGCTTTTGCATGGTACCTGCCTTAGGGTGGCGTCGGGGCGCCGTGGGGATGACAAACTCAGCAAGTTTAGCCAATCCCCGCAGGCGGGGCTAGGCGCGCTCCTCGATAGCACCGTTTCTATATGCATCGAGCAGCTGGCGCAGATCCTGGATCTGGCTGCGAATTTTGGCGCCAGTATCGGTGTCGCTCACCATGCGGCGACGGTCTGCTTGGTCAAAACGGTTGGTCTCGCTTTCGATGTCCACGTTGCGGGTGAGCGCCTCGGCAACGGTGGTAAAGGCCTGGTGCGACTTGAGGCGGCATCCGCGCGAACTCGAGATGAGCGTGTAGCCGGCGATGCCCGTTTTGGGGTGGTAGGCGCGGCAGAAACCGCCGTCGATGACCAGCAGCTTGCCGTTGGCACGGATGGGCTGCTCGCCCCTGGTGGTCTTGACCGGGGTGTGGCCGTTGATGATGTGTCCTGTTGGCGAGCAGGCCATGGGAGTGACGCCAAACTCGCGCATGATGTCGTCGCAAACGGATGACGACGTGGTGAGCGTATAGTACGGGTCCATCGGCTCGACCCACGTGCTCTTGTCGGCGATGTAGGCGCGCTCGAACGTGCGCACCAGACGTCCGCTGGCGGGTGAGTTAAAGCCGATCCACAGGTACCACATCCAGTCGAGGGCATCGCGGTCGCCGACGCGCCAGGCGCGGCGGGCGATATGGTCGCAGAAATCAAAATAATCGCGGCCGGCGTGCCACGTACCCAGGCAGTTCATACTGCTAAAGGTGCCGTCTTCGTTGAGCGGCACGCAGCCGTGGAACAGCAGGTTGCCGTTGGCGACCTTATACATGGAGCCGTGGGTATAGAGGAAATCGATGTGGCGATGCAGGTGATCGGCGGTGACAAACTCGGACACGAGCTTGTCGATGATGTGCTGCTCCTCGGGCGTGAGCGTGTAGGGGTCCGCCGGATCGACGGTGGGGAAGTCGTTGGTCGTGAGCGGCCACACGCTGCCGTCGGCAAGCGTGACTGTGCCGGCGTCGTGATCGATCTTGTCGAGCAGCAGGCGGTCGGCCATGTCGAACTCGGGGTGGCGCTGGATAATCTGGCCCTCGAGCTTAAAGAGCAGGACATTAATGGCTTTGATCAGCGGGCTTATCGGCTCGCCGGCGGTATAGGTGGCGTCGGCGAAGGCAACAAGCTCGCGCAGCGAGATGCCATAGTCGTTCTCGAGAATCTCGTAGTTGTCGTAGCGCAGGTTGTTGCGCAGCACCGTGGCGATGCAGGCGGGCTCACCGGCCGCAGCGCCCATCCACAGCAGATCGTGGTTACCCCACTGAATATCGAGCGAATGATAGGTGAGCAGGCGGTCCATAATCTTGGCCGCACCGCCGCCACGGTCGAAGATGTCGCCCACCAAGTGCAGGTGGTCGACGGCGAGGCGCTTGATGAGCGAGGCAAGCGACTCGATAAAGTCGTCGGCGCTGGCGGTCTCCAAGATGGATTCGATAATGCGCTCGTGATAACGCACGCGGTAGTTGTTCTTGTCTGGATGCGTGTGCAGCAACTCGTCGATGATGTAGGCGTAATCGCGCGGGATGGCCTTACGCACCTTGGAGCGGGTGTAGCGACTCGAAAGCGAGCGGGCAACCACAATGAGCTGGTCGAGCATGGTCTTGTACCAGGTGGGCGAGTCCTCGCGCCGGCTGCGGACAAGATCGATCTTCTCGCGCGGATAGTAGATGAGCGTGCACAGCTCGCCCTTTTCGTCAAAGGAGAGCGTGTCGCCAAAGATCTCGTCGACATGCTCGCGCACGACGCCCGAGCAGTTGTTGAGGATGTGCATAAAGGCTTCGTATTCGCCATGCACATCGCTCATAAAATGCTCGGTGCCCTTGGGCAGGTTGAGGATGGCCGAGAGGTTGATGATCTCGGTGAATGCGGATTGCTCGGCGGGGAACTGTCTCGACAGCAGGCGCAGATACTTGAAGTCTTGCGGATTGCGATCGAATGCGACCATGAAACACCTTCCGATGGGGCTGGTAAAACTGATAAACAGCGTCAAACGTTTACCAGTATGCGCCGCTTTTGTTTCGATTTTGCGCCAGCGGCTGAATTGTCGGCTGAACGGTTTGGTAAATCGATTTAGTGAAGGTAGATGTGTCGGTTGGGTGGAGACGACAGAGGGTGTTTTCTCAGATATTTATGCGTGGGGTCGGTGGAAACGATGGTGGTAAAGATGTTCGCTATTTTTGGTTCGATTTGGTAAATAGTGGACATATGTACCGTATGTAGGCTCACTGTGCGATAATTTGCGCAGCAATGAGTAAGGAGCCTCATATGAGTGATTTTGTCCTGACCTGTGAATCCGCCGCCGACCGAACCCGTGAGTTCTTTGCGTCGCGCAATATCCCTGTCGTGTGTTTTCATTACGAGATCGACGATGTTGTCTATACGGACGATCTGTATCAGTCGATTACGCCGGACAAGTTTTTTGCCCAGATTGCCGCGGGCGCCATGCCCAAGACGTCTCAGGTGAGCGTGGGTGAGTACGAGGAGTTTTGGGAGCCGTTTGTTGCCGAGGGTAAAGACGTGCTGCACCTGACGTTGTCGTCGGGTATTTCGGGCACGTATGGATCGGCCTGCGTCGCGGCGCAGATGCTTGCGGATCGCTATCCCGAGGGCGGCAAAGTGCGCGTCATCGATTCGCTGGCGGCGTCTTCGGGCTTTGGCCTGTTGTTGGAATATGCCGCCGATGTGCGCGATAGCGGGGCTTCACTCGACGAGACGGCTGCCTGGATCGAGGAGCACAAGCTCAACCTGCACCACTGGTTCTTCTCGACCGATCTGTCGAGCTACCTGCGCGGCGGTCGCATTTCGGCCGCGAGCGCGATCATCGGCACGGCGCTTAAGATTTGCCCGCTTATGACGGTCGATTGCGAAGGTAAGCTGTCGCCACGTGAGAAGATTCGCACTAAGAAGCGCGCGATTTCCGAGATGGCTAAGACCATGATGGCACACGTACAGGACGGTGCAGATTATTCGGGTAAGTGCATCATGTCGCAGTCGGCGTGTCGCGAGGACGCCGAGGCCGTTGCGGCACTGATAGAGGAACAGGTTCCGCAGCTCAAAGGTAAGATTGAGATCAATAGCATCGGTGCTCTGATTGGCTCGCATACCGGCCCTGGCACGGTGGCCGTCTTCTTTATGGGCGACAAGCGCGTGGACTAACGTTTGTGGGCTGGCTGACGGTTTTAACGGCTGCGCCTGTCCCTCCCGACATTCGATAACAGAAAAAGGCCCGTCCCGTTGTTTGCGGGACGGGCCTTGCTGCTGCGGCTAGCGTTTCTTTCCGCGGAAGAAGAAGCCGTGCAGCGAGGGTTTGAGTCCGCGGCTGGCGCGACGCTCCTCGATATGATCGTGGATCGAAGCGACGCGTTCGATGACTTCGTCGGGGATCGGCACGTCGGGATTCATGTTCTCGACCTGGCTAACCTCGGCGGCGGCGACCTGGTCGATAATGGGCACATCGTCGCGCGAGATGACGGGCGTGGCGTCTTCTTTCATCTTGCGGTATCGCTGCATCATGTCGGTCTGAAGCTGCTGGGCCGAAGGCGGCGTCCAGATGATGGCGTTGGCGCCAGCGGCGATGGTTTCACGGATGCTCTCGGGCGTCTTGCCGCCCGGTGCGATGAGCGGCAGGTTGGGATAGTGCTCGCGCAGCTCGCGCAGGACCTGGGGCGTGTTTTTGCCGGCGGCGATGTTGAGAATCTTGGCTCCGGCGCGCACCTTGGCGTGAGCATCGTCGTCGCAGCGAACGACCGTGGCGATGACGGGGATGTCGGCGATGTTGGTGATGTGCTCGACCATCTCGGCAGTAGCGGGGGAGTTGACCACGCAGCCCGCCGCGCCCTGCATCTCGGATACGGCCGCCATCTGCACGGAACGCTTACCGGTGGTGGTGCCGCCGCCAACGCCCACAAAGACCGGGCACTCGGCAACAGTCAGCAACGCTTGCGTAATGGCGGGCTGCGGCGTGAAGGGGTAGACGGCAAACACGGCGTCGGCATTGGAGTTGCGGATGACCGCCACGTCGGTGGTGTAGATGAGCGATTTGATGCGGCGGCCAAAGAGCGTAAAGCCGCTGGCCTCCTCGATCTCATCGGGCATACGGAGGGCTGCCTTGCGCAGACGCCCGTCGATGGGCAGCGGCTCCATGGGCAAAAGGCCGTTGGGAGTTACGGCCACCTGGGGCTCGGTAAATTCGTCTGCAAGCTCAACCTCGGAGAAGTCGACCGAGGCGACGATGTCCTCGTGAACCTCGGCGGGAACATCGATGGGGGCTTGGTCGTTCGTCGCGGCAGGCGTCTCGAAGGAGCTGGTGCCGACAAAGGCGTCGACGCGCTCGTTCAAATCGTTGAGAGAATCCATGGCGGTCCGTTTCTATGCTGTGCGGTCGGCAGTGTACGACCGGCGTTGCGAGTGCTAAATCGTTTGACGAGTTGATTTTTCCCCGCTGCGCCATCCGTTAGACTGAAGGGCCGGCGAACGTGAAGGAGCTGTGGTGGCGGGAATCGAGGTGCTATCTTGAATGTCCCGTATACAAAAGAGAGGTGACGCGGTATGGAATTCTCGGCAATGTTGGGCTCGATTGGCCTATGCGTGGGCGCAATCGTTGCCGCCGCGGTCATCTACTTTGCGGTCACGACCATCAAGGGCAAAAAGGCTGAGCGCAAGGAGCGTGAAGCGCTTGCGCGGCATAAGGACCAGCAGGACAGGCGCGCACGGCGATAGCTTGTTGAGTTTTGAATCCGTGCGCTAGCTGCGTTTTCGGACCAGGGCGATATAGAAGCCCTCAAAGTCGCGACTGGGCGGAATGGTCAGCGTGCCGGGCATGCCGTTGGCAATGGCCGAGACGTGGCCTTCGGCAATGGCTTCGGTAAGGGCGTTGCACTCGATATGCGGATCCTCGCCGGCACCCTGGGCGCGACGCGCTTCGCTTTCGCTTGGCGTGCCGTCGAGGGGGATGAGCTCGCAGTCCATGTGCTTGTCGAGGGCCTCTTGCAGGGCATCCTCGTTTTCCTGCGGCAAGATCGAACACGTCGAATAGACGAGCGTGCCGCCCGGTTTGAGGGCCCCCATGGCGCGGTCCAGAAGCGCGCGCTGCGAGCGGGCGCACTTAACGAGCAACTGTTCGGTGAGGCCGCGCAGGCTCTTTTCGTTGCCGCTGATGACGGTGCCCGTGCCGGTGCAGGGGGCGTCGAGCAGGATACGGTCAAAGCGGAAGAACTCGTCGAGCTCGCGTGCGTCAATGCGCATGACGGGCACGTTTTTGGCGCCCTGGCGGCCCAAGTTTGCCTCGAGCTTTTCGGCGCGGGGAATGCTCATCTCACAGGCGGTGAGGTGCGCCTGTCCCTGGGTGAGGGCGGCGATCTGCGTCGTCTTGCCGCCGGGGGCCGCGCACATGTCCAGGATGTCCTCGCCGGCCTGGGCGCCCAGCACCAAAGGCGGCATCATGGACGACAAGCTCTGCAGATAGATTTTGCCGTCACGGTAGATGTCGAGATCCCACAGATCGGAAACCTGGGCCTCGGGCAAGATGAACGCGTCCGGGTACCACGCGACGGAGCGGTGGGCGATCCCGGCGGCGTCGAGTGCCGCGGCAATGTCCTCGGCGGTCGCCTTGAGCGTGTTGGCGCGCAGCGTGACTGGGCGCGCGGCTGCGGCGCCAAAGCCCTCGATCATGAGCTCGGCATCGGCAGGCGTATAGGCACCGGCAACCGTGTCGACCATAAAGCGCGGCAGGTCGGCGGCGGAGTGTTGGGCGGCAAGCCGGTCGGAAAGCTCGGTAGCGGCAAACTGCCTAAGCTTGAGCTCGGGCTTAACCTGCTTTTTCTGCTTACGACGACGCGGCTTGGACATCCGTCTTTCCTTCCCGTCCCAAATTGACTACTTTCCGGGCACGCTGCTGCCGGCGTGCTTTAGTACTGGCTCTCGTGCTTGCTAAAGAAGTCGAAGCGCGGGGGCAGCGGCTTCACGCGGTGCTCGCCGGGCTTCTCGCCCAGGCTCTCCATAAACTCGTCCGTAGAGGCAAAGATGTTGTCCCAGCTAAAGAAGGCGACCGGATCGACGTCGAAGTACTCGCAGATGAGCTCGCAGCCGGCCGGGACGATGCCGTGCATGAGCACGGTCGCCACGCGCAGCTCGGTAAAGGCGTCGACCAGGGCCTGCTTCATGGCGGCGTTGGCTGGTTCGCCCTCGAGCTTGTTGGCGGCCTTGGAGGCGTCGCTCCAGCGCTTGTTGGCGGCGCGCAGGTAGTCGTCGCACACGGCGAGCGCACGGTGCGTCTCGAACTTGTACATGGCCTGCTCAAAGGCAAGGGCGGCCTGCTCGGCAGCCTCGACCACGGCGGCAGAGGCGGCACCGGCGGGGATGCAACCGTTGCGGTACGGGCTCTCGTCGCCCTCCTTGACGGCGACGCCGTAGAAGCAGCTGCGGGCCAGGCGGTTGAACACGCCGGTCAAAAGAGCGCTCTCCTTAAGGGCAGGATCGATGACGCGCTTGTCGTCGCAGGCGCGCACCTCGTTGCCGTCCTTGTCCTTGCCGGTCACGCGCGTGTCATATGCCTTGGGGCTAAAGCTCACCGGCTTCTCGGACAGACCGAGCGACAGCCAATGCGCGCGCATCTGCTCGCAGGTGTAGTGGTTGAGCAAGTCGTCTGCCGGCGGGGGAGGCGTCTGCGAGGACGAGCTGGCCTTTTTGCCCATGTAGAGCAGGTGGTAACAGGCGCTGACGGTGCTCTGCGTGAGGTTCCAACCCAGGGCCTCCCACATGGCGGTCTGCGCGATGCAGTAGAAGTAGATGTTGTCCTGGCCGATGAACTGGTAGATCTGCGCGTCGTCCGAGCACCACCAGTCGCGCCAGTCGAGTGAGCTGTGCTGATAGGTGGGCGCGGGGACCTGCGTGGAATCGGCGGAGGGCTCGCCCATGAGGGCGGCATCCTGGGCGGCGACACCCTCAGTTACGCCGGCGGCGCGGGCATCGCGGGCGAGCACGGTGCGGGTGTAGCTGATGGGCGCCCACAGACTCTCGGGCCAGCACCAGCAGGTGACGTCGTTCACGCCGTCGACCTCGGGCACCGGAACGCCCCAGTCGATGTTGCCGGTGATGCGGAAGGGCACGAGCGCCTTGCCGCTACGGAAGCGCACACCGCCGTTGGCGAGCACCGCGTGGGCGTCGTCGCGCTCCTTCCAGCTGGGGAAGGTGACGGTAAAGCTGCTCTTGTTGCCCTCGGGCTCCAGCACGGTGTGCTCGGGGAGCTGGTCCTCGACGGCGTCGAAGGCCTCGCGGAACTTGTTCTGGATGTAGAGCTGTGCCGGCAGCAGCCACTCTTCCATGGTCCTGGAGACCACGGAGCGAACCTGCGGGTTCTGGGCGAGCTTGGCGGTGTAGGTCTTCATAAAGTCGAGGTAGGCCGGCAGGTCGAAGTAGAGGTTGTCGACCGGGCGCAGCTCGGGCACCTCGCCGGTGAGCTGGCTCTTGGGAGCGATGAGCTCCTCGGGCTCAAACTGGTGACCCAGGTCGCACTCGTCGGCGTAGGCTTTCTCGGACTTGCAGCCCTGAATGGGGCAGCGGCCGATCACCTGACGGCCGTTGAGGAACGTGCCGGCCTTGGCGTCGTAGAACTGCAGCGTGGAGCGCTTGGAGATGGTGCCCTGCTCGTGCAGGCGCTCGATAATTTCGGCGGTCACCTCGTTGTGAATCTGCGCAGCCGGCTCAAGGCCCGAGCCGCCGTAGATGTCGCAGCTGATGTTGTAGTTGTTGAGGGTCGCGGCCTGGCGGGAGTGATTGGACTCGACATACTCGCCGATGGACTTGTCGTAGCCTTCGTTTTCCTTGAGCTTGCGGTAGCTCTCCATGATGGGCGAGCCGTAGCAGTCGGTGCCCGAGGTGAAGATGACGTTCTCGCGGCCCAGACGGTCGCGCAGGAAACGGGCGAAGAAGTCGGCCGGGACAAAGACGCCGCCGACGTGGCCAAAGTGAAGGCCCTTGTTGCCGTAGGGCTCTCCGGCGGTAACGATGGCGCGGCGAGGCCAGCTGGGACGGTCGTTCATGGAGTATTTGGATGCCATGGGACTCCTTCGCATATGGTGAGAGCGCGGCCGGGCGCAAGGCCTGGCGACGCGGTGGTCAATTCGTGCATATCGTTCGACATTATCGCACATGCGGACGGGTACGTGGCAGGGGCGCTATCCTAAGATGCTATGAATGAGATTTCCAACATACATGCGTTTGAGGACGAGGATTTTCTGCACGCCTGCTTTGTGTGGGGGATGGCAGTGCTTGGCGCATTTGCCGTGTGCCTGGTGCCGGTGTTTATGCTGCTGGGCGGGCCTGCGGACTTGGATGCGGCTGATGCGGGCGGCTGGACGGCCGTCTTGGGCTGGCTAGTCGGCTTAGCTGCGGTTTCTGCGGCGTCATTTGCCGTGCACGAGCTGGTGCACGGTGTGTTTTTTAAGCTGCTGGCGCCTTCGGGCGCGCAGGTGACCTTTGGGGCGAATCTCAAAACCTGCATGATTTACGCCTGCGCCGAAGGCGTGGTGTATTCGCGCCGGCGGTACATGGCGGTTTGCCTGGCGCCGACGGTTGTTGTGACGACAGCGTTTGCCCTGGGGTTTGCGTTCTCGGGCTATCCGCTGTTGTGCTACCTGGTGGCCGGCTTGCATTTGTCGGGCTGTGTGGGCGACTGGTATTACGTGTGGACCATTTTGCGCGACCGCCGTATTGTCGCCTGCGAGGACACGTCCTTTGGCGTGCGCTTTTTCGCAAGGTAGTCTTTTTGGGATGATTTTTCTGGGACGGGGATTAAAAAATCATTGCGTACCTAATGATTTTTTAATCCCCGTCCCAGAAAAATCATTGCGGGTGAGGAGATGTTGATGAAGCCGTTGTTGCTGCACGCCTGCTGTGCGCCGTGCTCGCTTGAGCCGGTTCGCCTGCTGCGCGAGGAGGGGTTTGAGCCCACGATCTGCTGGACTAACCCCAATATTCAGCCGCACGATGAATGGCAGCGGCGTCTGGACGAGCTGCGCCGGTGGTGTGCCGATGGCGACATCGAGCTCATCGAGGCGGGGGAGGACCGCGAGCGCTGGGAGGCCGGCGTGGCCCCGCTGGGCGCCGATCGGCCCCGTCGCTGTCGCGCGTGCTATGCCCTGCGCTTGGCCGAGGCGTGCCGTGTGGCCCAGGAGCGTGGGTTTGAATATGTGGGCACGACGCTCGCCGTCTCGCCGTATCAGTTGTTCGAAACCTGCAATGATGTGTTGGAGCGTCTGGCTGCCGCCCGCGGTCTAACTCCGGTAATTCGCGATTTTCGCCCGTATTATCCCGAGGCCACGCGTCGTTCGCGCGAGCTGGGCATGTATCGGCAGAATTATTGCGGCTGCCGATTCTCGTCCGTCGAGGCGGCCATGGACCGCGCCCGCATCCGCGACGAGCGCAAAGCGTCCAAAAAGTAGTTCTTTTGGGCTGACAGCCTGCTAGGATGTAGAGCGGACTTTAGCTATATAAGGAGTATCCGACGTGTCTATGCGTACCGAAGATTTTGACTACAACCTTCCCGAGGAACTGATCGCCCAGGCTCCTGCCGAGCCGCGCGACTCCTGCCGCCTGCTGGTGGTGGATCGCAAGGGCTCCCAGGCGGGAACGCCGCTGGAGCACGGCGGTACCGTCGAGCACCGCATCTTCCGCGACATCATCGACTATATCGAGCCGGGCGATGTGCTCGTCATCAACAAGACGCGCGTGATGCCGGCCCGCCTGATCGGCCGCAAGGCCGGCTCGGGTGGCGTGGTCGAGACGCTGCTGCTCAAGCGCCGCGAAGATGTTGACCCGCTGGGTCACGTTTGGGAGTGCCTGGTCAAGCCGGGCAAGCGTCTGAAGCCCGGTGCTCAGATTGAGTATCGCGCCGGTGGCGCCCATGCGCCCGAGGGGGCTCCCGTGGTGCTGACAGCCGAGGTTGTCGACTTTGTCACCGATAGCCGCGGTGGCCGCCTGGTGCGCTTTGAGCCGGCCGGGTGCAATGCCGCCGGCGACCCGCGCACGCTCGACGAGGCCATCCATGCTGCCGGCCACGTGCCGCTGCCGCCCTACATTACCGATTACGAGGGAGATCCCGAGAAGTACCAGACCGTTTACGCCATGAAGGAGGAGCACTCGGCTGCCGCTCCCACGGCGGGCCTACACTTTACCCCCGAGCTCATGGCCGCTATCGAGGCCAAGGGTGCGAAGTTTGCCGCCGTTGAGCTCGAGGTGGGCATCGACACCTTCCGCTTGGTTGAGGAGGACGACCCTACGCAGCACGTCATGCACACCGAGCGCTACCACGTGTCGCAGGAAGTTGTCGACGCCGTGCATAAGGCGAAGGCCGAGGGGCACCGCGTAATCGCCGTCGGCACCACCGCAGTGCGTTCGCTCGAGAGTGCGTTCGATGCGGAGGCGCCGGTGTCCGATCCGGCTGTGACGGCGCGCTATTTTGAGGGCCGCGAGGACGGCGCTGACACGCTCGGCCGCGGTGACATCGTGGTGCGCGAGAACGCGACAACGCAGCTCTACCTCATGCCCGGCTCGACCTATCACGTGGTTGACGCACTGATCACGAACTTCCACGTGCCGCGCTCTACGCTCATGATGCTCGTGAGCGCGCTTGCCTCCCGCGACCAGATCATGGATGCCTACGCCGCTGCTATCGAAGAGCGTTACCGCTTCTTCAGCTTTGGCGACGCCATGCTCATTTGTTAGTTACGCGGTTCTACGAACCGCGTAACTGCTCGACGCTGCAAACGCCCCTAAGCGGCAATCTGACGTTCAATCGTCGGGCATGACCAGAAGGTCAATGCCCTCCTCTTTCACGTCACCTTGCTCGCTTAGGGGCGTTTTCGCTGACTTCGCCTAAACATTGGCGTTGCCGTGATTCAACCTGCCAAAAAGGGACAGGTTTATTTTGGCAGGTTTTATCTGGGCAAACGTTGTTGGTGCAATGGGGACTGGTCTATATACACCAAGTTGGTGCAAAGTAGCCTGACCCCTTTGCACCAATAAAAAAGTTGCGGTGAGATAGTTCTTGAATTGGCCTTTTTGATGGCTAAACAGGAACTATCTCACCGCAACTGCGTTGAGCGTTTTTTTGGCAGCTAGTTTACTTGCTCGCGAAGAGCCAGATGAGGACGATCATGAGGATTACGGCGACAATGCAGACGATGGCGCCGGTGAATTTGATGCGTGAGTCGCGGGTGCGCTCGCGCACGTCGTCCTCGGCGGCTTCGAGTTGAGCCACTTCGCGCTCGGTTTCGGCGTACTCGGCCTTATCGCGTGCCAAGGATCCGGCGAGCGACTCGGTAATCTCGGGATGGTCATGTACCTCGGTCGCCTGCTCGATGATCGACTGTGCGTGCGCGACGTCCGCCTGGGCATTGGCGATAGCCTGCTCTTGCTCTCGACGCGCCTTGTCCTCGGCGGCGATCTTCTCGCGTAGTTCGCGCTGGCGCGTTGCGGCGGCGGCTTTTGCGGTCTGCAGCTCATCGCGTGCGGCATCGGCCTCGGCCGTCACGGCCTGATGGGCTCGCTTAGCGTCGGCGATGGGGGCTTGCGCCTGCTCAACGGCGTGCTCGGCGGCCGCGAGCGAGTGCTCAAGATCGGCGGAGATGCGCGGGACATCTTCCTCGGCTTTGCGCAAGGCGTCGGCTGTGTCGGAGATCTGCATCGAAAGCTCGCTGGTGCGCACCGTGTAATTGGCGGGATTTGCCGAAGGATTGCGCTGCAGCTCGGCATACTCGCGGCGCAGCGTTTCGAGCTGAGCGCGCGTGGCGTCGACGGTTTGCTGTGCTGCGGCAACGCCGGCGTCGCGTTCGGCCTGCACCTTGTCGCGGATGCGCTTGGAATCCTCGAGACGTCGAACGAGGCGGTTACCGGTCTCGCGCGAGCTGGCTTCACGCGCCTCCACCGCGTCAAGTGCGGCTTTGAGACGCCGCTCGGTGGCGTCGTCCTCCTCTTTTATTTGCTCGAGCTGCGCCTTGAGCTCTGTTGCTTTGGCAGCATGGGTATCGCGGTCGATTTCTGCCGCCGCGGCGGTCTTTTGTGCCGTGTCGATAGTCTGGCGCTGCTCGGCGACGATTTGGTCGTAGCGGCCTGCGATGTCCTGGCGCGTCTCGAGCTCCTCGCCTTGATCGGCGATGCGCTGCTCAAGTTCGGCCAGGTGGGCACGGGCGTCCGCGAGTGCCTTCTTTGCGGCGTTCATCTCGCGCATGGCCGAGGCACCCTGGGCGATAAAGGCGCCCACGGCGCTGGCGGTGTTTGAGACGGCGCCTCCCAGATCGCGGCTGGCTGCTGGGGCGTGCAGGGCGGTCGGGTGAGCGGCGTTCGCCGTGCCCGCATCGGGCGTCTGCGGCGTGGCGATGCTGCCGGTGCCGCCCTCGACTACGGAAAAGCCGGCAGCGTGCGGGTCGACTGCATCGGCACCAATGGTGGGGTGCTCAAGCTGCAGGAACGAGGGCAGGGTGCTGCCTTGGTCGGCAACGGGGGTCTCGCCGGGCACGAAGGTCGAGGCGGCCTCGGCGGCCTCCTCTTCTTCGGCGTCAATATCGGCGTCGGCCACGGCGTTTTTCATCGCTTTGACGGCATCCATCATGGAGTCCATGACGGCATCGAGCTCTTCTTCCGAAGACACCTCGATAGGGCCTTCTGCTTGCGGGGCGGCGTCCTTTTCGGGGGCGTCGTCCTGAGCGGCCGAATCGTCGTTTTGCTCGTCGGCATTTTCGGCCGTAGGGATTTCCGTCGCAGCGCCGTTATCCAGAGTGGCGTCGTCGACGTCGGTATCATTGCAGGTCGCAGCGTCAGTATCTGCGGCGACGTCTGCTGAATCATCAATATGCTGTTGAGTCTGGGGGTCCAGCTCGTCTGTCATAGGCATGTGCTCCTCATCGTTGTTTGTCACCCTATGATAAAGTCTCGCGCCGACATCCCGCGCCCCGCAGCAAAGTTTCAAAACGTGTTCGATGACTCGCTTGGATAGCAAAAATTCATCCTCTAAATTCAGTTTACGCTTGACATTCCCTTCGCCGAATGACGTTGCGCCGTTCGCCTGCTGCGGTCTTTATTTTTCACTTGAACCCGCTAAAGTTGCATTTCAGCTTTTGGCGCGTGAAGTTGGATACGCGCAGTCGGCGGGCGTGCCCGTCGCGATTCGAAAGGACTTTGTATGGGACTTTTCACTGGTAAGACCGTGATCGTCACCGGCGGCGGCAAGGCCACGCTCAAGGACGGTTCCGCTGGCTCCATCGGTTACGGCATCGATATCGCTTTTGCCAAGGAGGGCGCAAACCTCGTCATTACCGGCCGCAACGTTGCCAAGCTCGAGGCTGCCAAGGAGTCCCTCGAGGCCGACTACGGCGTCAAGGTTCTGCCTGTTCAGGCCGATGTCTCGGCTGGTCAGGACAACGAGGCCGTCGTCCAGAACGTCATCGACAAGGCCATCGAGGAGTTCGGCCGCATCGACGCCGTCGTCAACAATGCCCAGGCCAGCGCTTCGGGCGTGACCATTGCCGATCACACCATGGACCAGTTTAACCTGGCCATTTACTCCGGCCTGTATGCCACCTATCTGTACATGCAGAAGGCCTATCCGCACCTGAAGGAGACCAAGGGTTCCGTGGTCAACTTTGCCTCGGGCGCCGGTCTGTTTGGCAACTACGGCCAGTGCAGCTACGCCGCCGCCAAGGAAGGCATCCGCGGCTTGACCCGCGTTGCCGCCAACGAGTGGGGCAAGGACGGCATCAACGTCAACATCGTGTGCCCGCTTGCTTGGACCGCTGCGCTCGAGAACTTCCAGGATGCCTATCCCGAGGCGTTCAAGGCCAACGTCCATATGCCGCCGGCGGGTCATTACGGCGACGTCGAGAAGGAGATCGGCCGCGTGGTCGTTCAGCTCTGCGGCCCCGACTTTAAGTACATGAACGGTGAGACCGTCACCCTCGAGGGTGGCATGGGCCAGCGTCCCTAAGAGTTACGGCGTTTTACCAAACGCCGTAACGGGCCGACGCTGCAAACCCGCCAGAGCGGCAATCTGCCTTTCAACTTCGGCGGCATGATCAAAAGATCAATGCCGCCTTGTTTCAAGGCACCTTGCTCGCTCTGGCGGGTTTTCGCTCATATGACCCAATCCGCTGTCAAGAGCCACAATGGCCCCGCCGACCGCTTGCAATCGGTCGGCGGGGCTTGCCGTTAACCCGTCCCGGTCCGCCCCCGGCATGTCATCGACGCCTTCGGCTCAGTCTCATATCCGCGGATACCGTTCTGTCGGCCCGCACTCCATTCCTTCGGCGGGGTTCCCCAAGTCTGTCGAGGCGCATGCGGAGGGCTCCGCGCGCACAGCGAAATAGGGGGTGTCCCCGAAGGCCGCCCGGCTCGCCGGGACGGGGGCTATGTCTATTCCGCGCCCTCCCGGCACATCATGCCGAGGGCCCAGAGCCACCTCACGAGCTCGGCCGCGGTGGCCGCGTTGGCCTTCGCCTGGGGCATGCCCCTCTCGAGCATCTCCTCGCGCCGCCGCAGGAGCCGCTCGGACCCCTTCCTCCCGTGAACCCTTATCTCGAGGGGCACGCCCGTGTCCCTCGGCATGAGCTTCGGCTGGTGCCGTGCCGCGGCGTAGCACCATGAACCCTCAACGGCCAGCTTCCTCACGAGCGCGTTGCCCGCACCGCTGATGCCTCCGAGCCGCACGGAGTCGCCACTCGACCTCTGACTCGGCGCGAGGCCGAAATAGGCCGTGACCTGCCTTCCGGAACGGAACCTCGTGAAGTCGCCGACCTCGGCCGAGAAGGCCGCGGCCAGCGCGAAGGCGCAGCCCTTGATCGACTGGAGGGCGGCCACCTCCGCGGCGATCGGGCTGGCATCCACGGCGGCCCTGTACTCGGAGAGCAGGTCCGCCCGGGCCTCCGCCGCGGCCTCGACCTCGTTCCTCAGGGCGGCGAGCGTCCGAACCCCGCCATCGTCCTCCGGCCTGACCTTGTCGAGCCACCTCAGGAAGTCGTAGGTCCAGTACTTCCTCGGGTTGCCGGCGGGCGTGGTGCCGCCGTAGACGAACCCCCGCTTTGCGAGGAAGGCGAGCAGCCGCTGCTTGGCGGTCGCCAGGCGCGCGGTCGCCCCGTCGTAGGCGCCGGCGAGGTCCCTGATGCCTTCGACCTCGGGGGAGGGGACCCATATGGGGGAGATGTCGTGGGCGAGTATCGCCTTGGCCATCCTGGCGGCGTCGTTCCTGTCGTTCTTGGAGGCCGAGTCGGCGGCCGACCTGGGGATCTTCGAGACCGCGGCGACGACGCACTCGACGCCGAGCCCGGCGAGCTCCCTTTGCGGGGCGAAGCCGAGGTAGCCGCTCTCGTAGGCCGCGAGCGACGGCCCGGGGAACCCATCCATCCACCCGGCGATCTCGCCCCAGGGGTTGCCGGGGAACCTCCTCGTCACGGTCTCGCCGGTGTCCGCGTCGAGGGCGCAGACGGTGGTCGACCTCAGGTGGACGTCCATCCCGAACGCGGTAGAATACTTTGGCATGGGAGCCTCCCAACCTCGTTGCGGCGCGGCTGCGCCTATGGCACTTCAACATCATTGTCGCAGCCCCGACCCGCGGTCACGAGCGGGGGCTCCTATCTTTTTAGTGCCCTCGGATTGGGTCATAGTGTCTGTCGGTGCCATAGCATCGGCGTTGCTGTGGCTGTCGGAAATGATCCGTTGGGGACGGAGGAAAACGGATCATTTTTATCCTGGTGCATTGGTGCAAGTGGGCAGGTTTCCTTTGCGCCAGTTTCTGTCGAGTCGGTGCTCCTTGCGGGTTGCCCGTATAATGGTTTGCGTATGAACCGCAACCAAGGAGTTCCAGTTTATGGACCAGAGCCTTTTTAAATTCGACCTGATCGCCGAGGACCCGACGACGCACGCGCGTGCCGGCGTACTGCACACCCCGCACGGCGATATCGAGACGCCAATCTTTATGCCCGTGGGCACCAAGGCAAACGTCAAGGGTATTCCTACCGAGACCGTCAAACAGCTCGGCGCCCAGATCGTGCTTGCCAACACCTATCACCTGTCCATGCGTCCCGGCGAGGACACCATTGCCGAGCTGGGCGGCCTGCACAAGTTTATGAACTGGCACGGCCCCATTCTTACCGATTCGGGCGGCTTCCAGGTGTTCAGCCACAACGACGCCGTCAAGCTCACCGACGAGGGCGTGCGCTTTATCGTCAACGACTACGACGGCCGCCACGTGTTCTGGACGCCCGAGGACAACATGGAAATCGCCATGAAGCTCGGCTCCGATATCTGCATGCAGCTCGACCAGTGCCCGGGCTATCCCGCCACGCGCGCCTACGTCGAGCGCGCCGTTGAGCTGTCGAGTATGTGGGCCGAGCGCTGCTATAAGGCGCATACCCGCGATGACCAGGCGCTCTTTGGCATCGTCCAAGGCGGCATGCACCTGGACCTGCGCCTGCGCTCGCTGCGCCATCTGGAGGAGTGCGGCGACTTCCCGGGTTACGGCATCGGCGGCTATTCGGTGGGCGAAGACCACGAGACCATGTTCGAGACGCTGGCACCGCTGGTTTCCGAGTACATGCCTAAGCACAAGCCGCGCTACCTCATGGGCGTCGGCAACCCTACCACGCTCGTGCGCGGCGTTGGCGTGGGCATCGACATGTTCGACTGCGTGCTGCCGACGCGCACCGGCCGCATGGGTACGGCGTTCTCCAGTGAAGGTCGCCTTAACTTCCGCAACGCGCGCTTTGCGCACGACGACGGCCCTATCGACCCCACCTGCACCTGCCCGGTGTGCACGGGCGGCTACAGCCGTGCGCTCATCCGTCACATGGTCACGCAGAAGGAGATGCTCGGCGGTATTCTGCTGTCGATGCACAACATCTACTACCTGCTCAACCTTATGCAGCGTGCCCGTCAGGCCATTATCGAGGGCCGTTACGGCGCGTTTGTGAGCGACTGGATGAACAGCCCTGCGGCGGTGGATTACTAAGAGCCGCGACCGCTGACCGATGCCTTGCAAGCGCTTGATGCATCGTGGGTACCATACCGAATAGTTGATGTTCGGGCGGGTGTTTGGCGCATGGCGTCGACCCCGCCCGTTTTTCTTTTTCCCGATAGGAGTACCCATGATTGAGAACGAGAATGTCGAGGGCGAGTCCGCCTACGACGAGACGTACCGCCGCGGTCCCGTGGTTATGCGCGGCCCCATGATTCCTAAGGACAACACCTACGCCAACCTGCTGGCGCCCGAGGAGTCGACCGACTGGCTGCATGCTGATCCGTGGCGCGTGCTGCGCATCCAGGCCGAGTTTGTCGATGGCTTTGGCGCACTTGCCGAGCTCGGGCCCGCTGTGACCATCTTCGGCAGCGCCCGCATGCCCAAGACCGATCCGCTCTATAAGGCGGCGCGCACGGTCGGCCGCAAAATCGCCCAGCGCGGCGTGGCGGTCATCACCGGTGGCGGCCCCGGCATCATGGAAGCGGCCAACAGGGGAGCGGCGAGTGTCAACGGCAAGTCAGTTGGCCTGGGCATTGAATTGCCGCACGAGCATGGGCTCAATAAATACGTGAACCTCGGCATGGACTTCCGTTACTTCTTTGTGCGCAAGACCATGTTCGTCAAATACAGCTCGGGCGCCATCGTGTTTCCCGGAGGTTTTGGTACGCTCGACGAAATGTTCGAGGTGCTCACGCTGGTGCAGACGCACAAGGTCAAGCGCATGCCGCTCGTGCTGGTGGGCACCGAGTACTGGCAGGGCCTATTCGACTGGCTTAACGGTCCGGTGATGGACGCCGGTATGATCAGCCCGCTCGATCCGGAGTTGGTGCACATTACCGACGACCTCAACGAGGCCGTCGATATCGCCCTGAGCGGGCTGATGTAGGGCGAGCGTGCCTGTCGTTGTAGTGATGAGAAGGCAGACTGATGCTATTTAACATCAGTCTGCCTTCTAAACTGGGTATACTGATGCAAAAGACGAGAGCGAGGAGGTCGTGTATGTCTACTGCAACGGTTAAGCCTACGACGGTTCGCATCGAAGAGGGGCTCAAGGAACAGGCGACTGAGTTCTTGGATACGGTTGGTCTGAGTCTCAATTCGTATCTCAACCTTGCTGTTCGGCAGCTGGTAAATCAGCGAAAGATTCCTTTTGAGATCGTTGGTCGATCCGAAGTTCCCAACGAGGCGACGAGGCGCGCCATGGTGATCGCTGAAGCTCATGAGTTGGGGATTCTGCCAGACGACAGCCCGTCATTCAATAACGCTGATGAGCTTATATCATTCCTCGATGAGGACTAGCGATGTTTGAGATTAAAGTCGAGGCTCAGTTTAAGGCGGATTACAAACGGACGATGCGCATCCATCCGCAGCTAAAAACCGAGTTTAAGGCGGCGGTTGCAGAACTTGCGGCTCACGGCTCGCTTCCCGCGGAATATGGTGCCCACGAGCTTTCAAACCCGGGCGGCAATTACAACGGCCACATCGATTTCCATCTATCCGATGGCTTGGTCGATGTGGTCGTTCTGTACTTGCCGCATAAGACTAATCCTGTGATCCGACTGGTCAGAATGGGCTCGCATGAGGAACTGTTCCGGGGCCCGCAGGGCTGATTGCCGATTTCTAAGTTGCGGTGGAATAGGGATTGATTTGCGGCTGGTAAGCCAAAAAACAGTCCCTATTCCACCGCAAGTGGTAAAGGTGCCCCTAGTGGATGGGTTGGTAGCGGGGGCAGTAGCTGATGGCGATGGCGTCGACGCCTACGTGGGTGGCGATGGTGCAGCCGATGGGGCCGGTGCCGGCGTCTACGTAGTCTTGGCCCGCGAGCGCTTGGTTGACGAGCTCCTGCTCCTCGGCGGCGCCGGTCGTGAGCACGCGCACGCTGGAGCCCGGGTGCTCGGACAAAAATGCGAGGCAATCGGCCATGGTGTTGGCGACGATGCGCTTGGCGCCGCGGCCCTTTTTGACGGCCTTGATCTCGCCCGATTTCCACTCCGGCGAAACGGCCAGGCGAATGTTGAGCATCTGCGTGAGCTGGCCGGCGAGCTTGGGCGCGCGGCCGTTCTTAACGAGGTTCTCGAGCGTGCGGGGAATCAGCAGCAGGTGGGCGTCGGGCAGCGTCGCGCGGATCTGCGCCTCGGTCTCGTCCAGACTGCGGCCGTCCTCGCGCATGGCCAGTGCGTACTCCACCAGCAGGCCCTCGGCACCCGAGCCGGTGCGCGAGTCGATGCAGCGAACGTCGAGCTCGTGCGTTTCGGCCGTCAGGCTGGCGTTGGCATAGCAGGCGGACCACTCGCTGCACAGCGAGATAAAGATGGCGCTGTCGTGGCCGTCGGCGAGCACGCGGTCAAAGAGCGCCTTGAACTCGCCGGCGCTCGGCTGCGAGGTGTGCGGCAGCTGCTCGGAGCCGGCCATGCGCACGACGTATTCCTCGGCGGTAATCTGCACCTGGTCGAGCAGGTCCTCGCCCTCGATAATCACATGCAGCGGAATCACGTAAATGCCGAGCTCTTGGGCGCGGGCGGGGGAGATGTCCGACGTGGAGTCGGTTATGATGGCAAAAGACATAATTGCACCTTTCGTTGGGGCGCTTGCGCGCCGCCTTCTGAGAGCAAAGTGCGACAAGTATAGTAGAGTCGTTCCACATTGCCAGCTTTAATTGTTGAATAGTCAACAGTTTGAAGTGTCGGTGTGGAAATCGCCAACTGGGGAAGAAGGATATCGATGGCGGCATTACAGCTATGCGAGCGGCCGGTCGTGCTGTTTGATTTCGATGGCACGGTGGCCGATACGGGCCGGGCGGTGATGACCTCGACGCGCAAAACGCTGGCTGCGCGCGGGTTTTCTGAGGCGCAGATGGGTGACCTGCGCCGCATGATCGGGCCGCCCCTGTGGAAGAGCTTCCACGACTTTTACGGCTTCTCGCGCGAGGAGTCGCTTGTGGTGGCCGACGAGTACCGTGCCTTTTTTGATGAGCTGGGACCGGAAGAGTACCCCGTGTTCGATGGAGTCCCCGAGCTGCTCGACAGCCTTGCCGCGCGGGGGCATCGCATGGCGGTCGCGACGTCTCGCATGGAGGCAAAGTGCATTGACATGGTGCGTGAGCTGGGGCTTTGCCAGTTCGAAGCCGTGGTCGGCATGAATCCGCCGCAGGGACGCGAGACCAAGGCCGATTCGGTCCGCGATGCCCTGGCGGCGCTCGGCGCGACGGCCGACGATGCCGTGATGATCGGCGATCGCTTCAACGATGTGGAGGGCGCGCATGCGATGGGCGTGCCGTGCATTGGCATCTATTCGGGCGCGGCGGCGCCGGGGGAGCACGAGGCCGCGGGTGCCGATGCGGTGGTGCACTCGGTGGCCGAGCTTGCTAAACTTTTCGCTATCTAATGACGTAATGTGAGGAGCGGGCGTGCCCGCTGCTCATTGGTAAGGAGGTCGTCCATGAATCAGGTGGAGCAGAGCGTTGCCGAGTATGTCGACGAGGTTTGGGAAGATGTCGTCGCCGATATCGAGCAGCTGGTGAGCTATCCGTCTGTGGCTATTGCTGCCGATGCAGAGCCCGGTGCGCCGTTTGGCCGTCCGGTCCGTGATGCGCTCGATTGCGCGCTCGGCATTGCGCAAAAGCTCGGCTACCAGACGAGCGATGACGAGGGCTTTGTGGGCATCGCCGATATCCCGGGCCGCGGTGATAAGCAGCTTGCGACCATTTGCCATGTGGACGTGGTGCCCGCCGGTCCCGGCTGGAACACCGACCCGTTTGCGATGGAGCGTCGCGAGGGCTGGCTGCTCGGCCGTGGCGTGATCGACGACAAGGGCCCGGCGGTGTTGTCGCTCTACGCTGGCGCTTATCTGCTCAAACACGGCATTGTGCCACGCTATACCTTCCGCGCGCTGCTGGGCTGCGATGAGGAAGTTGGCATGTCCGACGTTCATCATTATCTGGAGAACTACCCCAACCCAGACTTTCTGTTTACGCCCGATGCCGAGTTCCCGGTCTGCAATGCCGAGAAGGGCCAGTTTGGGGCGACGTTTGTGAGCTCCAAGATCGACGGCGGGCGCATTGTGTCCTGGAGCGGTGCCGAGGCGAGCAACGCCATTCCGTCGCAGTCTATCTGCGAGCTTGCGATTGCCGCCGATGAGCTGCCGGCACCCGCTGAGAATGCCGACCGCCTGGAGATCACCGCACTCGATAACGGGCATGCGCAGATTTTCGCCCACGGCATTGGCGGTCATGCCTCGATGCCCGAGGGAACGATCAATGCCGTCGGCCTCATCGTGGCGTATCTGCGTGAGGCCGAGGACGCGTTTGGTGCGCGCGATGAGCGCCTGCTGACGCCTGCCGAGCATGAGTTTGTCAAGTTTCTGGCCTTTGTGCATGCGGACGCCTATGGTCGCGGCCTGGGTATCGATGCGACGAGCGCGGCGTTTGGCCCGCTCACGTGCAACCCCGGCGTCATCCGTGTGGCGGATGGCCATATCGAGCAGGTCATCGACGTGCGCTTCCCCGATAGCACCAGCGCCGATACCATCTGCGAGCAGCTTGAGCCGCTCGTGGGCCGCTTTGGTGTGACGTATCGCGTGGGTCGTGCCAAGGTGCCGTTCTCGGTCTCTGCCGACGATCCGGCCGTGAAGGCGCTTATCGATACCTATAACGAGTTTACGGGCAAGCATGCCGAGCCCTTTGCCATGGGCGGCGGCACGTACGCGCGCAACTTTGCCCGCGCCGTATCGTTTGGCCCCGAGGAGACCGGCCTGGAGCTGCCCGCATGGGGCGGCCAGATGCACGGCCCCAACGAGTGCGCCAACGAGGAGCAGCTCAAGCAAGCACTCAAGATTTACATCGTGGCAATCCTGCGCCTCAACGAGCTCGAACTTTAAGATTACGCGGTTTCCCAATCTAAGTTGCGGTGGAATAGTTCCTAGAAGGGGGCCATTTGACGGCCAAACAGGAACTATTTCACCGCAACTTCGTTTTTATTGGTGTAAAAGGCGGGTCATGTTTGGCGGCGGGATTGTTATTCGTTTGTAAAGCCGAGCCGCGTTTGCGGTAAGGGTCTATCAGATGCCCGTAAGAAACCGCAGTTGACGCGGGCGCTGCCCGGTTGGGGCCGTATCTTTCCAAACAGCAAAGCGGGCAGGGTGCCCGCGAGTCGCATGTACGAAAGGAAGATCATGCTCGATCAGGCTTATTCTCGTCGTCAGTTCCTCGGCCTCGCTGGTGGTCTTGCCAGCATCGTCGGCCTCGGTCTCGTTGGTTGCGGTGGCGCAGGCGCTCCCAGCGCCGCTGACAAGGGTAGCGCCGCTGCTGCCGAGTCCGTCTCCGGCGAGGTGACCTACGACGGTGCCTCCTCGTTCCAGGCTCTCGTCGAGGCCGCTGCCGAGAAGTTCATGGATGCCAACCCGGACGTCTCCGTCTCCGGCTCGGGCAACGGTTCGGGCAAGGGCCTGACCGCTGTCGCCGCCGGCACCGTCACCATCGGTAACTCCGACGTCTTCGCCGAGACCAAGCTCGAGGCCGACCAGGTCAAGAACCTCGTCGACCACGAGGTCGCCGTCGTGGGCATGGGCCCCGTCGTTTCCAAGAACGTGAAGGTCGACGACCTGTCCCTTGAGCAGCTCAAGGGCATCTTCTCCGGCCAGATCACCAACTGGAAGGAGGTCGGCGGCGACGACGCCACCATCGTTGTTCTCAACCGCAAGGCCGGCTCCGGCACCCGCGCTACCTTCGAGGCCGCCGTCTTTGGCGACGAGGCCGTCGACTTTAAGGGCGACGCCGAGCTCGACAAGTCCGGCGATGTCCAGACTCAGATGGGCAGCACCGACAACGCCATCTCCTACCTGGACTTCTCGCACTTCGATGACTCCAAGTTCAACGCCATCAAGGTCGAGGGCGTGGAGCCCAAGAGCGCAAACGTCACTGACGACTCCTTTAAGATCTGGGCTACCGAGCACATGTACTGCGCCAAGGACGCCGACGAGGCCACCAAGGCCTTCCTGGACTTTATGCTTTCCGACGACGTCCAGGGCAAACTTGTCGAGGAGCAGGGCTTTATCCCCGTCTCTGCCATGAAGGTCGTCAAGGACGCCAGCGGCAAGGTCTCCGCTAAATAGGTAATCGCCCCCGGAAAGGTTTGCAATGGCAAAACAGCTGCCAAAGCGCGACCTTGAGAACGTGGGCCTGGGCGTCACGGGTGCGTGCGCAGCGCTCGTGACGCTTGTCGTTGCCGCACTCATCTTTATGGTCGCCCAAAAGGGCCTCTCGGCTTTTCTCAAGGACGGCGTTTCGGTCGTCGAGTTCTTCACCGGCACCAAGTGGGACCTGGCCAACACAGCCGAAAACGGCCTGCCCTATACCGGCGCCCTGCCCCTGATCGTCACCTCGTTTGCGGTCATGGTACTCTCCACGATCATTGCGCTGCCCATCGCCATCGGCTCTGCCATCTTTGCAGTCGAGATTAGCCCTAAGTTTGGTTCCAAGGTCTTTCAGCCGCTTATTGAGCTTTTGACCGGCATTCCCTCGGTCGTCTTTGGCCTGATCGGTTTTCACGTGGTCGTCGGTCTTATGAAGAGCGTTTTCCACGTGAGTACGGGCTTGGGCATCTTGCCCGGCGCCATCGTGCTGGCCGTCATGATCCTGCCGACCATGACCACGCTTTCGGTCGATGGCCTGCGCGCCGTGCCCGACAGCTACCGTCAGGGTTCGCTCGCGCTGGGCTACACCCGCTGGCAGACCATCTGGCACGTGGTGCTCAAGTCCGCCATGCCGTCGCTCATGACTGCAGTCATCCTTGGCATGACGCGTGCCTTTGGCGAGACGCTCGCCGTGCGCATGGTCATCGGCGGTATCGAGGCCATGCCGACGTCGCTGCTGTCGCCGGCGTCCACCATCACCACCACGCTCACCACGTCCATGGCGGTCTATGCCGAGGGCTCGGCCCAGGACGATGTTCTGTGGGCACTCGGCCTGCTGCTGATGGGCATGAGCCTCATCTTCATCCTGATCATCCATCTCATTGGCCGCAAGGGGGCGAAGGCTCGTGGCTAGCACGCGCATCCACGTCGACGAGGCGAGACTCGGGCGTGTCCAAAAACAGGATCGCATCGCCACGGGCGTGCTGACGGCGATCGTCGCCATCGTCATGCTCGTCGTTGTCTCCATGGTGGCCTATATTCTGTTCGAGGGCATCTCGACGCTGTTTCAGCCAGGATTTCTCACGCAGCCCGCGCGCGCCAACGGAACCCAGGGCGGCGTGCTCTACCAACTGTTCGACTCGTTCTATCTGTTGCTGATCACCCTAGTCATCTCGGTGCCCATCAGCTTGGGTGGCGCGGTCTTCCTGGTCGAGTACTCACCCGACGGACCCATCCGCGACATCGCCTCCACCGCCATCGAGACGCTGTCCTCGCTGCCGTCCATCGTCGTCGGCATGTTCGGCTTTCTGGTGTTCTCGGTGCAGCTGGGCTGGAAGTACTCCATCATCTCCGGCGCCGTCGCGCTCACCATGTTCAATATCCCCATCCTGGTGCGCGTGATCCAGCAGGCGCTCGAGGACGTGCCGCAGGCCCAGCGCGATGCGTGCCTGGCCATGGGCCTTACCCGCTGGGAGGCTACGCTGCACATCTTGATTCCCGAGGCCATGCCCGCCATCGTGACCGGCATCGTGCTTTCGGCTGGCCGCGTGTTTGGCGAGGCCGCGGCGCTGCTCTTTACCTCGGGCATGAGCTCGCCGGTGCGTCTGAACTTCTTGAGCTTTAACCTGTCGAGCCCCACCTGCGCCTGGAACGTGTTCCGTCCCGGCGAGTCGCTCGCCGTGCACATCTACAAGATTTACGGCGAGGGCAGCCCCGAGGCTCAGCAGATCGTCTGGGGCACCGCCGCACTGCTGATGATCTGCGTGCTGCTGTTTAACGTAGTCGCCCGTATCGTGGGCAAACAACTGGCAAGGAAGATGACGGCCGAATGAGCGAGATGAAAGCAACGCCCGCAACCGAAGCGGTATCGTTCGAGACCCAGGACTTCCTGTCGAGCGTGGGGGAGAGCGAGAAGCGCGTGCGCGCGAGCGGCAAGGCTGTGAGCGACGAGGTCGTGCTCTCCACCAAGGAGGTCAACGTGTACTATGGCGACCACCATGCCCTGCACAATACGTCGCTCGACTTTCACAAGGGCGAGATCACAGCGCTCATCGGGCCTTCGGGCTGCGGTAAGTCGACTTTTTTGCGCAGCCTCAACCTTATGAATCGCGAGATTCGCGGCTGCCGCGTGGAGGGCGAGATCAACTACCGCGGGCGCAACGTGAACACCAAGACCGAAAACACGTACGAGCTGCGTCGTTCCATTGGCATGGTGTTCCAGCAGCCCAACCCTTTCCGCAAGTCCATTCGCGACAACATTACGTTTGCGCCCAGGCGTCACGGCACTACCGACCGCGACGAGCTTGATCGTATGGTCGAGGAAAGTCTGCGTGGTGCGGCGCTGTGGGACGAGGTCAAGGACAAGCTCGACAAGAGCGCCTACGCGCTTTCGGGCGGCCAGCAGCAGCGTCTGTGCATCGCGCGCACGCTGGCGCTCAACCCCGACGTGATCCTGTTTGACGAGCCCTGCTCGGCGCTCGACCCCATCTCGACGCTGGCGATCGAGGACCTCATGTCATCGATCGTTGCCGACCGCGCCATCGTCATCGTGACGCACAACATGGAGCAGGCGTCGCGCGTGTCCAACCGCACGGCGTTCTTCTACATGGGCGATATGGTTGAGTACGACGAGACTGACGAGATTTTCCAACGGCCCAAGGATAAGCGGCTGAATGATTACCTCACCGGCATGTTCTCCTAGTCCGGGACATGCTTGAGGCCCGCGGCGGCCACGGTTGCCGCGGGACTGATTGGAGAGGCGGGTCATCTCTTTTGCGAGATGGCCCGCCTTTTGCTCTGCGACCGAAATGACCACCACAAAGGGGACAGTGAACTGCCTCCCATTTCTTGGACATCGGGAAATGGGAGGTTTTCCATGAGTAT